>JACRLN010000040.1:0-86814 GCA_016215115.1 Nitrospirota bacterium | reverse complement strand
TACAAGCGGTTTGTAAAACGTGTAATCAGATGGCGAGGCGTTTATCGGATTGCTGATGTTTGATATCTTTAGATAGGCATTTTCTATGTTATGAGTATATATGTCCCAACCTGGTATGCCGTCATGATCCGGATCTACCTGCGCTATAGCCTCAGGGCTGCCTGTGTTATACCAACCTCCATTGAGACAAATTTTGTCCATATTATTATAGACGTCTACAGGCGTCGGTTCGCTGATGTCCTTAAAGCCCACTGCAATAGCCCCGTCTTCATTGCCAAGCCTGCCTTTGAAAACTACCTGAAGATACACGTTTGTCGCCCACAATGGAATGATTGTGCTTTGACCTGTGCCAAAGGTAAGCACTGCTGCGCTACCTCTCGGTATGGAATTGGCATTATTAAACTCAGGCACTGTAACATAAGTAAATTCCGTATCTGTAGGGACAGGACTTGACTGAAAGGGGTCTCCCTGTGCAAGCTTGTATCGTACAACAAGCTCTATGCTGCCGTTGGTCATCGCTTCATTACCAGGGGTAATGTTCTTGGCAAGAAACTTAATGCTTGTAAAGCCTTGAGCAGAGTTATCAGTTTGAGCATAAATTCCGTTAGTTGGAATGGTTATTTCAATATTGCCACGGAAAAAGTAATCCAGCAAACTTGCAGAGTAGCCTACAGCGCGGGGAAGTAATTCATTTGCATAGGTGTTGTGGACATTATCATCAAGCCAAAGTTTGAGCTGCGATATGTCTGATCCTATTATACTATTTTCGTTCTCTAAGAGACTGACTGCTGCAAAATGGTCTGCCAGATTTGCATTCGATATTGAAGGACAGTTACCTTTAGTTTTTCTGCTTATATATCTTCTATACTCTGATCCATCGGGCGTCAATCCCATACAAATTTGATAATCTGTAATGCCAACCTTAGGAAAAGAGAAATTATGCTCTATAGACGGCCCATTATTCCAGATGGTAGAATCGCTAAAGTAGTTTGCATTAGTAAATTCAGATAACCCAACATTGTTCAATGTTGACGGGTTATTTCCATTATATAAATTCGTATCCCAGAAATCAGTAAGGCGAAGGTCGGCAATGGATGGGAAATCGGAAATAGAGGGAGTAGCAGTAGCTACAAGTTGAGGATTCATTTTCACATAATTTTCAAAGGGCTGGATGTACCATTTAATAGGATTCAATGAATTAATTCCATTAAATATAAGATGTGATGTGAAATCATTTCTTGTATGAGCAGGAACTGCCATATCTTCTAAAAGGTGCAAAACACGGCCAACTGCCTGAAATGTCCATGTAGAGTAGATATCCCTGTCTTCTTGTGTTGTTAGTGTAAGAGCTTTGTAATAATAATCCCTTGCTTTATCCCATGTGATTGGGGAATATGAAGAAGATGATGAGAATGGGACTTTTGCGCCGTCCGGCGGTGGAGAAAGATAGCTCGTGGCCCACGTAATATTTGAATACCACGGTTTCCAGTCAAAACATGCTACATCCAGCCACCAGGGCTGATCTGTCATATAAGATTGATCCCAAGAAAGAAGGGGATTGTGAAAATGGTTGGATGCACGACAGTTGGGAGAGTCTTCGTCGCTAGAGCCTTTTTGAAGCCATTCAACAACAGATTTATTCCCGCCATATGGAAATACAGTTTTAAGTCCTTCCTTCAGTCCTAAATTTTGGATGAGATAATTCTCAAACATTGCAACATAAACTGCGTTCTTAGTAATCCTTGGATGTGTATCTCCATCATCAAATGCAGTTGCTTGATTATTGAATGCCATCAAAATAAATATTAATGTGATCGTAGCAATACTTCTAATCATCTAATATCACTCCTTCGTTTTTTCCCTTCTCTCTTTAAATGCCTCTTCATTTTCCCATTCATAAGCCTTTTTGATGAGACTCTTTTTTTCTGATACTGACCATGAGTGAATAGCGTCACTTATAAATGAAGTATGATCATTGTATGTATACTTTCCTTTATCAAAAAGTTCCATTTTGATTGAAATACCATTTGCCCATTTAAAATCTTCTCTTTTTCTGAAATCAGGAAAAATAAATTTATTATTCCAAGCAACATATCCCTTTTTGTAAACAGTCACATGCGGAGGATCAACTAATGGATTGAGAACTCCTGACACTTTAAATTTGCCTTCTTTATCACTGACAACCTCAACTACTTTATAAGACTCAGTATGAGATAAACCGGGTAATCCTTTTTCCATTGTCCATTCCACAAGTACAACAGCACCTTCGATTGGTGTCCCTGTTTCAGCTTCAACTACTGTACCTGATATCCCTGCATAACAACCAGTTGCAACAGAAATAAATAATAAAGCACAACATAACACATACACAATTCTCATAATTTTATCTCCTATATATAATTATTCGATATGTAAACAAATAAATTTCATAAGAATTAAAAACCCATAATTTTCCATATTCCGCTCTCATCAATTACAAATGTGACCGGATAAGAAAATGTCCCTCCACTTTCAACGCGAATAGCCCCACATTGCGCTGCTCTTTCTTTAACGGAATAGATTTTTAATTCATTTATATTTGAAAATATCGAATTAATATCAGCACTGCTCATTTGTACTAATATCGCATTATACCTGCTTTTACTTCCTTCAACAAAATAACCAATAGCTGTTGTTATATCTCCTGTCATCAGCGCCCCTTTCATTCCCTCCCACTTCGCCTTAAGCAACGTATCAAGCTGCGTTTTGTTAAAAACCATTATCACAATGGTATCCTGATAAACATATCCAAGAGAGTCTGTTGCAGAAGCTGTAATGTAATATACCCCCTCTGCAATAAATTTAACCCTGTATTCATCAGCACTCGATGAGAGAATCTCCGACTGTACAGGGCCGGTGATATTCAGATTAGAATTTGTAATACTGAATGAGCCGTCAATCTTCAGAGTCACATCCAACGGCAATATCCCCGAATTTATATTGGAAGACAGTTTTATATAGTCTCCAGTTGTCAGCGCATTTACAGTTATGGATGATGTTGCCGTGTTGCCTGCGGTATCCGTCGCGGTGACAGTAATTGTATTTGAACCTTCCGTCAGAGGCACATTTTCAGCTATAAACTGTGTTCCGTATACGGTTGCAGGAATACCGTTTACTGTCACCCCTGTCTCATTCCCTGTGTTATTGATAACTGCGCCTTTGACATCAACATAACTCCCGGATATTGTCGCGCTGTCCGAGGGAGATCCTACTGCTATCGAAATGGATGGAGTTACGTCCATAATCGTACCCTTGCCATGTGTAAGCTCCGTAAACCTCCCGGCCCATGCGCTCCTAATCGTCTCTATCCCTGGCAATACATTGCTGTTGAATGTGCCCGGTCTGGTTAATAGTATAAATGCTGTCTTAAAGTTTTTCTGTGATGTCGAAGCATTTGGAATGCGTTCTCCTTCTGCGGTAATAATGTCATTTATCGTGATGTATCGAGGCGTCCCTGTTATCGTTGCTCCAACCTCCGGCAGTCTTATTGGATCAATCAAAGGATTCTCAATAAGAAGCATCTGAGGCACCTGTGTGCTGTCATAAAAACCTGCAAGATACAGATCAAGGGGGCTGTAATATTTCCCGCCTCCTGTGGATGTGAAGGTCCCGTCTCCGTTATCTGTCCAGTCGTTACCATAAAGCACCGATGCCTCTGAGTCAAGGAGGAAGCTCCAGTGTGTGCCGTCTTTGCCTTGAAGAGCCGTGCTATCATTGCCATAGGCGTCCCTGAACTTAATACTCGCTCCCCATCTGTGCATCTGCTCATGAGCAAGGGTAGCAATCGTATCATCAAATCCTGTGGCTATAGGATTTGAAATGACATTAGAGATATTGCCCATGTCTATGGTTCCTTGCAGCTTGCTGCTTCCATAAAGGTCGGAATTATTAAAAAGCAGTTTGCCGATTCCTTGTGTATTGTTCTTGACGTCAGTATAGAATGCTCTTGCCTCTGCTTCCGGCATGGCAAAGTCGAAATTGGAAAAGATGACCATAAAGTCATATTGGTCAGGATGAAGCCTCAGAAACTCTTTCGCCACCTCCTGCCTCGGAATGGTATTAATCGAGCCGTCAGGGTTTTTAGCGTCATAATTTCCTGTTATCTCCATAACTGTAACATTTCCATAATCTCCAACTGTCGTAACTGTAAATGGAGGAGGCGATGTCGTAAACGTGTTATCTCCGGAAGATGATGAAATACCGTAAGTGTTTGTAGAAGTGACTTTGAAATGATATAACGTTCCCGAAGTCAGATTTGTCAGTGTGATACTGTGGCTTGTCGTCATTGACGCACCAGACGACGAACTTCCATATGATGTAGTTGTGCCATATTCAACAAGGCTGTCAGCCTGCTGGTCTGTTGTCCAGGTGATTGTGGCCGAGCCGGAAGTTATGTTGGTAACAGCAATATTGCTTATCGCCGGGAGATAACTGAAACTAACGTTTACGGTGTCAGATGCGGTGTGGTTGTATTGGTCAGAAGCTATAGCCGTTATAGTGTTTGGACTTTCAGTTAGGGGTAATGACGTAGAGAATGTATTATTGCTTACAGAAGCCTGTATGCCGTTGACGGTTACATTTACAGGGTAAGGATCAACCCCATAAAGACTCTCTTCATAACCTGTGGTCGTAACATTTTGTGAAATATCAAGAGTATTATTTATATATGTTTTAAACGTACGGTCGCTTATCGAGTAACCCCATGCTCCATAGTCCCTGAAAAAAGTTGTGCCTTCGATATAATAATCAGCATAAACAGGAAAACCGTTTAAATAACCCTCGATACCGCCTGCGCCGTGCCAGCTAAAATAAGCAGATGTATTCCTTTGTGTTCTATACAGTTCAATAAAATAAGTTTTGCCCGCAGTAACCGGCGGTGGATTTGTAAAAGTAAAAGATACCCATGTCCAACTTGAGGAAATAGTCCCTGCAGTGACAGGGCTGCTTACCGCTATCGGCTCATACGGGTAATTGAGAAATTCCCCTGAGATCCTGATATAAATATTTTCATTTGGGTTGCCGACCTTTTTAAGCAGCAAAGAGACTTTGTTTAATAGTCCTGAAGTTGCAGGTTTGAAATACTGGGCCAGAGATTCACTATCACCCCCGATTCCTCCTGAATTATATACACTGCCTGTAACCGTTACTGGAGATGAACTGACATTGGCGCCATCTGCCGGAAATGTTATATCAATAGTAAGCGGTGATACAGGCGTTAATTGAATATTTAATACCATATTCTGGTTATAAAGTAATGTGCCGTTTACTGTCTGTCTGATATGCCCTACTGCCTCAAATGTTGCGGTAAAATCACCCTCTGTCACTTGTGTCAAGCTATATGCACCGGACTGATTTGTTACAGCGCTGTACGTGCCGAAAAGGTCTGTAACTATTACATTCACATAGGGGACGGCCAATCCTGTAGATGCGTCGGTAACAACGCCTGTCAGTGTCGTATTATTCGGCCTGAAAACTCTGTCTTCCCCATAACTCGTCCCATTGGCGCTGACTGCCACTGCCCTGTAATGGTAAATAACGCCCGTTGAAAGGCCTGTCAGATCAGTTGATATGCTGACATCGCTTATTCCGCTTCCTGCAGACTGTTGAGAAGTATTATTTCCGTAAGATATATCTGTCCCCCACTGGAAATATGCTGTAGTCGGCGATTCATTAGGATTTACTGTTGCTTTTAATGTAGCTGAAGAAGCAGCAACATTGGTTGCGGGATCAGTTACCGCAGTCGGCAGAGAGAGGTTGATCGTAATACTCCCCGTAACTGCTGCCGTTGTCCCTGAAACAGGCTCTGTTGCAGTAATCGTGTAAGAATATACTCCTCCCGGCTGTATGTTCCCGGATGCATCCCTTCCATCCCAACCAACAGAGAAATAATATTCTGAGTAATCCCATCCTTCGCTGGGAAAACTTCTAATTGTATTGCCTCCTGAGTCTCTGATATCCACTCTCCAGTCAGCCGGATAAGTTAAATACGCGCTGATGGATGTCCCGTCTTTATAGCCGTCTCCATTAGGAGAGAAAGACGGATCAGATACCATAACATCATAGATATTAAAAAGTTTAATTTCAACGGTATCAGTTGCCGTGTTCCCTGCCAGGTCACTTACTGAGAGCCTGACTGTGTAATATGCATCTGTTAAGTTTGAAAGATCCCATGTCCCAAGAATACCTGCGCTAACAGGTGTCGTATAGCTGCTTAATAATATCCATGTTCCAGGCGCTGTGCCTGCGTTATATTCAAGTTTGTAGTTATTAAAATCCTCACTGTCAACAGCCGTGCCCTGAATATCAAGTAAAGAGCTTCCACTGATAAATTGTCCATCTTCAGGATATGTGATCTCTGCTTTCGGCAGACCGGTTCCTGCAATTACATCTCCAATAAAAGGAGCTGCCTGAGAACTGTCGCTAAGCCTCGTTGAGTCAAGCTGGTAGGTATATGTGCCGTCAGGAACCTGGGCGCCGCCTGAGTCTGTGCCGTCCCATGCTACGCTGCCTGAAGTACCGGAGCCACTAAAAGATTTTACAGTATTCCCAGATGGATCTTTGACTGAGAACAGCCAGTCGGCATTTTCAGAAACAGAAAAAGTGTAGCCGGCTGAATTATTCAAGGGACTGAATTCTTGAACTGTTGCGGTTAAGTCCATGTTATAAAATGGATAAGTAAACGGGGCGCCCAGCCACGGCTCATAATTTATTCCTGAACCGATAGACTGTCCGATCCCGGGGCCCTCGCCGGATGGTCCTGAGGCGTCTCCCCACCAATTATATCCGGCATCTGCAATTTTATCCGGATAACTGCTTATCCCATCCCCGTTACTACTGATATTGCAGTGCCTTATTTCTAAACTGGATGATCCAGAAACCACAGCATTCCAGGCATTATTTTCAAGCGTGCTAAAGTATACAGATGTATTTACCGTGTATTCCGAAAAAATTCCGTAAGCCCCATTGTTTGAAATAGCAGAGTTTGCTATATTTATACTGCCTCCGGAGTTTGCATAAACACCGGTTCCCTTGTTATCTGATATTGCAGAGCCTGTTATGTCTACATTTCCCCACCCGAATCTTTCAACTCCATTGCCTTCATGGTTAACCACTGAAGAATCCGTAAGCGTAAGTGAAGAAGCGCCTGAAAGCTGTATTCCGGATCCTTTGCTGTATCTTATAATTGAATTCCTGATCCTTAAATTTCCGCCTGCATCATCTGATACAAATAAGCTCGTCCAGCCATCAGTATCCCACCATCCTCCATACTCGATTATTACATGTTCAAGAATGCTCGCAGAAACGCTCTTGTCTTCAAACTGTATTAACATCCAGTCCCCGGGCGCAGGAGTCGGATTGTTCGAGGTAAAAACAATCGGGTTTGAAGGCGTGCCCTGAGCTTTGAGTACGCCTGTCAGATACCAGCTATTCCCTATATATAATCCGGTATAGTATCCCATAAACCTTACCTCTACGCCGGGCTCTATAATAAGCGTAGGATTGGATGCGCCATAGACAAATACATTATCTGTAAGAACATATGGGCTTCCTGCAAGGGTCCATGTTGTATTAGTTGTTATATACCCGCTTACATCGGTTCCCGGGATAGTTGTAAAAGTCATTTCATTGCCGTAGGCTGTTCCATCAGCATTGCTCGCTGCCAACCTGTAGTGATAAATAACGCCTGGCTCAAGTCCTCCTAAAAAATCTCCTGCGTCAACATAGCCTGTGCCGTTTCCTATGGAATAGACTTCGGTTGTATTGCCATACGATGCAGTCGTCCCCCATTGGAAATAAAATGTGGTGTCCGAGCCGTGGGGATTTATTACGCCGTTCAACCTTGCGGTATTGGCAGTTATATAAGTTGCAGGGGTAGTTGTAACGATCGGCAAAACCGTCGGGGTGGCGTTTGCCTCATTACTATAAGCAGAATCCCCGATAGAATTATATGCCATTACCCGGTAGAAGTAAGTTGTTTCCGGCGTCAACGCCGTATCTGAGTATGTGGCAACATTTGCTCCTACGGCGGCAATTTGATTATAGATTCCGTTACTACCTGTTTTACGCTCTATTTTAAAGCCGCTTTCATTATAGGAATTATCCGTCCATGAAAGGTTTACCTGACTGGAAGATATTACTGTAGCCGTTAAATCAGAAGGCGATTGAGGAGCAGTTATAAAACTCATATCATTGCCATAAGTCGTTCCGCTTATGTTTGCAGCCGCTACCCTGTAATGATACGTTGTGCCCCATGAAAGCCCTGTTAAATTTGCGGTTACGTTGACATTGCCTGTTCCACTTCCTATTGACTGAGCAGACGTATTATTTCCATAAGATATGTCTGTTCCCCATTGGAAATAGACTGTGGTTTCCGCGCCGTTGGGATTGACAACTGCATTTAATGTCGCTGAGTCGATATTAAGATTAGTTGCAGGGTTAGTTGTTACGCCCGGAGGTTCGGGGAAATCAATTGCGACACTGCCTGTAATAACCGCGGTTGCTCCCGAAATTGATTCTATCGCGGTAATTGTAAATGAATAAACGCCTTCCGGCTGGATCACGCCCGTTGAATTATTTCCGTCCCAAGTAAAAGATAGAGAACTTCCGCTGCCGTTAAAACTTTTAATCGTATTCCCACCCGAATTTTTTATATCCATTGTCCAGTTTGAGGGATAGGTTATCAAGGCGGTTATAGTTGTCATATCGTTTATGCCGTCTCCGTTGGGAGAGAATGATGGAGGAGATATGTTGAGTGAATTAATGTTTAGGAAATTTACCCTCACCAATGTCGTAACGGTATTTGTATAATTATCATTTACAGAGAGCTTGATCGTATAATTACCGCCTGTCAAACCCGACGGATCCCATACTGCCAATGTACCATTGTTAACCGGTGTTGTGTAACTCCCTATTAAAGTCCATACAGATGGTTCTGCGCCGGAGCCATATTCAACTGTATAATTTTTAAAATAATCGGCAGTAGCAGTACCCCTAATATTAAATGGACTATTACCTATCATTTGGTTGTTTGAGGGGATAATAATATCGGCCCACGGCATAATATTATTCACTATTATATCGCCGATTAACGGTGCTGATTGGGAACTGTCATTCAGACTTGTTGAAAATAACTGATATGTATACGTGCCGTCGGGAACAATTACTCCGCTCTCATCTTTCCCATCCCACGTAACAGTTCCTGAATTGCCGGAGCCTGTAAAGGTTTTTATTGTCGTCCCACCGGAATTCTTCATATAAAAATCCCATGTGGAATTGTCGGATATTGAGAACGTATAGTCAACCGAATTCCCCGGGGAATTGAATTGCTGAAGTGTTGCGGAAAGGTCCATATTGTAAAAAGGATATGTATAAGGCGCGCCGAGCCATGGTTCATAATTTACATACTGATTTACAAACGCGCCGGGGACTGCAGGGCTTCCCCACCAGTTGAAACGGGCATCCGATATTTTACCCGAAGCGCCGTAAACCCCGTTGCCGTTACCCGATATATTGCAGTGATGTACATTTAAAACGGAGGCCGTTGAATACACAGCGTACTGACTGTTACCACTGATACTGCTAAACGTTACGTCTACACTGCCGGTGCCTGATGCATTAATCCCGTGAACGGCATTGTTTGAAACTGCAGAGTGTCCGATTACAGGAGAAGAGATCCCTGTAATGTCTATCCCTTTGTTGCTGTTGTTCCTTATTATAGAATGTGAAATTGTCGGCGAGCTGTTGGAAATATAAATCCCGCCATATGTGTATCCGGCATATTCAACCGTTGCGTAATCAAGCATACTCTCTGAAACCGCATGGTTGTAAAAACGGATGCCGTACCAGTCACCGGCAGCAGGAGTTGCCTTATTGGAAGTAAACACAATCGGCATTGATGATGTGCCCTGTGCTACGAGCCTGCCCTTATAAGATGAATAGCCGATATTCAAATAATAAAGTCCATTGAATCTTATTTCTACTCCAGGCTCAATTGTCAGAGCAGTCTCGGATGACGTCCCATAAACTGAAATATTTCCGGTTACTATATAAGGAATTACCTGATATCTCCAAGACGTGTCGGATGATATTGTGCCACCCTTCAGTTCAATACCATCAGCACCATTGCCGCTTGCCGTATTTCCTGCACCAAAATTGTGCGCAAATTGGGGGTTAATACTTATGGCATAAGAACCATTACTCGTAAATAAACTGTTTGATATAAAAGAACCTGAACTACTGTTGTCATAAATCCCATAGGAATTATTACCCGATATAATACAACCTGTTATAACTGGCGAAGAACTACCCGTAATATTAATTCCGCTGTTGCTGTTATATCTTATTGTCGAATATGAAATCGTCGGCGAGCTGTTGGAAATATATATTCCGCCGTACTGATAACCGCCATACTCAATTGTCACATAGTCAAGGCTGCTTTCATTTGCGGCATGATTATAGAACCGTATTCCGTACCAGTCTCCGGGCGACTGGGTTGCTTTATTAGAAGTAAACACTATTGGATCGGAAGACGTTCCCGCTGCCGCAAGTCTGCCCTTATAAGATGAATAGCCGATATTTAAATAATAAAGACCATTAAGTTTTACTTCCACCCCCGGTTCTATGGTTAAAGTCGGCTCTGAGGCGCCATAAACACTGATATTCCCGGTAACGATATAAGGAATCGTTTGATATGGCCAAACAGAATCGGATGAAATCGTGGCTGCGCGCAGTTCAATACCATTCGTGCCATTGCCGCTTGCCGTATTTCCCGTACCGAGATTCCCGGCATATTGGGGGAGAATGCTTATAGCATAAGAGCCGTTATTCATGAAGGAGGTTGTCGAGATCGAAGGCGCTGAGCTCGCGGAATAAATACCATACGTTGCATTATTGGATATTGTGGAATTCGCAATGGCAGGAGAAGAACTGCCGGTTATATCAATTCCTTTGTTACTATTTTTTGTAATTGTAGAATTGAATATAGTAGGAGAGTTGTTGGAAATATAAATCCCGCCATATGCGTATCCGGCATATTCAATCGTTACGTAATCAATAATGCTTTCTGTCGTCGCATGATTGTAGAACCGTATTCCATACCAATTCCCGGGTGCAGGTGCTGCATTATTAGAGCTAAATATAATTGGGCTTGATAATGTACCTTGCGCTACGAGTCTGCCCTTATAAGATGAATAGCCGATATTTAAATAATAAAGTCCATTGAATCTTACTTCCACTCCCGGCTCTATAGTCAGTGTTGGTTCAGAACTACCGTAAACCGAAATATTGCCTGTAATGATATAGGGACTTCCTGCATATGTCCATGTTGAATTTGATGATATAGTTGTCGTGCCTACAGTTGTTCCGCCAAGGGTTGTAAAGACTACATCATCGCCATAGCTCGTCCCCTGAGCATTAACTGCAACTGCCCTGTAATGATACACGGTATTTCTTGACAGACGGTTGATATTGGCTGATACTGCGATATTCCCGGTTCCGCTGCCTGTACTCTGAGGAGCCGTGCTGTTTCCATAATTCGTATCCATTCCCCACTCAAAGTAAACCGTTGTCTCAAAGCCATTGGGATTAACGGTTGCATTCAATGCGGCGGCGTTACCGTTAATATTTGAAGCCGGTTCGGATGTTACAGCAGGGGGCAACGATGGAGGCGCCGCTCCGGTTACAAGATTGCCATTGTTCAGAATTAATGTTCCGCCTGAAATGCTTACATCACCCGTAACAGCAAGGTCTGCGTCTACAGTAATAATGCCGCTGTATCCCGAATTTGTGATCAGGGAAGACAGAGTTAAGCTTATATCCAAGACACAGTCTTTTGATGAATTGTCGAAAATGACATCGTCTCCGTTCTGAGGAATCGTATTCCAATTTGCGGAAGTTGAGGCAAGTGAATCAAAGCCGTTGCCAGTCCATGTAACTGTGGCCGCATGAGAAATTGTAATGAATCCGATTATCAGTATAAAAGAGATTAATCCTGATAATAATCTTTTATTAATTATTTGGATCTTAATTGCCATTTCTCTCATATAAGAACTAAGCTGAGAAAATAACAGCATCTATAGTTATCGCATAATAACTGCCTGTTTCGAGCTATGGTAAAACTAAAGATGGATTGCTAAGACTTTGATAGTATTAACGCAAGTCTTGTTTTTTGTCAAGAATTTTTATGTAATCTTTAAATGAATCTATCTTCCATAAGATTGTCAATCGTTTCCCATTATGCCATAATAAATTCCATGAACTTGAAGGCAATAAAATATATTCTGTTATTTATGATAGTATTGCTCGCCGAATCGTGCTCTGTTTCAAAAGGCGTTGTAAAAAGCAACTATTCAAAAGAGTCTAATTACCATTATATTCTTGCTGTTGAGGCTGAATTCTCGCAAAACTGGGATGAAGCGCTGAAACACCTGGAACTTACCCTTAAAGAAGATCCTGATTCGGTTTATCTGATGACCGAAATTAGCGAGCTTTACATGAAAACAAACAGGATAGATGATGCCATCAGGATTTCAGAAGAGGCTGTAAGGCGGTCCCCTGATTATGAACCGGCATTATCTATACTTGCGTATCTGTATTCAAGCCAGAGAAAATTCCAGAAAGCAATCAGCATATACGAAAAGCTGATAAAAACTAACCCTGAAAAAATCCAGAATTATATTCATCTTGCCTATCAGTATTCAATGGATAATCAGTTTAACAAGGCGCTTGCAACTTTGAAGAAAGCAATCTCATTAGACCCTGACAATATTATGGCAAGATATTCTATGGGAAGAATTTATGTAGAGACAAAAGAATATGACAAGGCTATTGAAGAGCTGCAAAAGACTGTTGAACTCAATCCATCCTTCTGGGATGCTTATAACTTAATGGGCCTTGCATATGAATCGCTTGGCGATACTGATAAAGCCATTTCCAGTTATGAAGAATCAATAAAAATGAATCTTCACAACGCCGAAATAAAAAAGAGACTCTCAGTGCTTTATCTTAAAAAAGAAAAAATAAATGAAGCGGTTGGACTACTGAATGAGATATCTAAAACAAACCCGGGCGATCTGGAAGTTCACGGAATGCTGGCCAAGATATATGCTGATAACAGACAGTACGAAGAAGCGGAAAGAGAACTGAATGTTATTATTTCAGCCCAGCCGAAAAATGCACCCGTATTATTGACGCTCGGTAGAATTCTTGCTTTTCTGCAAAAATACGATGAAGCTGTTAAACAGTTTGAAAAACTGGAAGAACTATTTCCTGAAAACCCGGATGTGCTTATATCATTTGGTCAGTTGTATTTACAGAAAAAGGATTATGACCGGGCAGAAGAAAAGTTCAGGAAGGCGCTCACTCTTAAACCTGAAAATGATGAAGTATTTTTTTATCTTGCAGTGGTGTATGAAAAAACTCAAAGATTCTCTGAGATGTTTTCCTATTTAAAGAAAACCCTCGATATTAACCCGGATAATGTACAGGCGCTTAACTACCTTGGATACTCTTACGCTGAAAGGGGCCTTAACCTTGATGAAGCGCTGGGTCTTATTCAAAAAGCTGTTAAGTTGGACCCTGAAAGCGGGTATATCCGGGACAGCCTCGGCTGGGTATATTTTAAGAAAGGCATGTATACTGAGGCGCTGATTGAGATAAAAAAAGCTGCAGAAACTGATGGAAATGATCCTGTGATTTTTGAACATCTCGGCGATGTTTATCTGAAATTAGACAATAAAGATGCGGCCCAGGAAGCATGGAAAAAATCCCTTGAGTTTCATAATAACGAAGAGGGTCTCAAAGAGAGGATCGAAAAAAAGATTCAGGATATAAATAAATAATAAAAAATGATGATTAAAGACTCATCACTCATCACTCATCACTCATCACTGTCGCTAAAGGCTCCTGCAAAGATTAATTGGTTTTTGAATATACTGGGCCTGCGTGACGACGGTTTTCACGAAATTCAAAGCCTTATGCAAAAAATAACACTTTATGACGTGCTTACTTTTGCCCCATCAATGGATCTGGAGCTGGAAACAGACTCCGTGATCCCCGTTGAGCAGAACCTTGTATATAAGGCTGCAATACTTCTAAAGAATACATGCGGTACAGATAAAGGAGCTTTTATATCATTAAACAAGAATATACCGGTAGGCGCAGGCCTCGGCGGAGGAAGCAGCAACGCTGCGTCAGCGCTTCTGGGGTTGAATGAATTATGGTCCCTCGATCTTTCCACGGAGGACCTTTGTATAATGGCGGGGCAGCTCGGGTCCGACGTGCCTTTTTTTCTTTGCGGGGCTATTTCTCTTTCACACGGAAGGGGGGAAAAGATTACACCATGTAATACAGAAAAAACGGTAAATCTTCTGCTCGTAAAACCTCCTTTTTCTGTTTCGACAGCATGGGCATATGGGGAATACAAGAACAGGATACAGGATTCAGGATACAGGAGACAGAATACAGGAGACAGAATACAGGAGACAGGGGACAGATTCAAAAACGTCCCAACTTCCCAACTTCCCAACTTCCGGACTTATGCCAAACTTTCAGAGTTGACAAAAAAAGCCAACATAGTTGATAATATTGAGTTTTTAATCCGCTTGATAGAAAGAACGGAATTTAGAGATATAACAGATATTGTCTCAAATGATCTTGAGTCAGTAACCATTAAAAGTTTTCCTGTAATTTCTGAGATAAAGGATAGATTGATAAAACAGGGAGCAATATTTTCCCTAATGAGCGGCAGTGGTCCTACCGTCTTCGGGGTATTTCGCTCTGCAGAAGAAGCTGAGAACGCTTCAAAGGCTTTTAAAGGTTACTGGACGACCGTAGTCCAGACGATGACTGAATAAGTTTTGAATTTTGAGTTTTGAGTTATAAGTTAAAAGAACTGGAGTATATTATTAATTTACTCTAACTCATAATTTAAAATTCATAACTCAAAACTTATTCAGTTGGGGCGTCGACAAGCGGCAAGTCAGGAGATTTTGGATCTCCCATCCGGAGGTTCGAATCCTCCCGCCCCAGCCAGATTGATTTTGCGGGGCAAAATTAAGAGTTAAGGGGGTATGATGCCTTCAGGTATTAAATTATTTACCGGAAATTCCAATAAAACATTGGCAAAAGAGATTGCCGATGTTTTGAAAATTCCTGTTGGTGAAGCAACTGTCTCTACTTTCAGCGACGGCGAAATTATGGTCCAGATAACTGAGAATGTAAGGGGCTCTGATGTCTTTGTAGTTCAATCTACATGCATGCCGGTTAACAATAATATAATGGAATTGCTCTTGATGATAGACGCCCTGAAACGGGCTTCTGCCGGCAGGATTACGGCAGTTATCCCTTATTACGGATATGCAAGACAGGACCGGAAAGCCCAGCCGAGGGTTCCAATCTCGGCAAGGATGGTTGCAGATTTAATAACTGCAATTGGAGTACACAGGGTACTTACCATAGATTTGCATGCGGGACAGATTCAGGGATTTTTTGATATCCCGGTTGATCACCTCTATTCATCCCCTGTACTTGCTGAATATGTAAAAAAGGAATATTTAAATGATATTGTTATTGTTTCTCCTGATGCCGGAGGCGTCGAACGGGCCAGGGCCTTTGCAAAAAGATTGAATGCCTCTCTGGCTATTATAGACAAGCGCAGAGAAAAGGCAAACGTGTCTCAGGTTATGCATGTTATCGGTGATGTAAAGGATAAGAATGCCATTCTCTTTGATGACATGATAGACACAGCGGGAACTATTACTCAGGCGGTTGCTGCCATTAAGTCAAACGGCGCAAAACGCGTTGTTGCTGCCTGCACGCATGCGGTCCTTTCAGGCCCTGCCCTAGACAGGATTAATAAATCAGACCTTGAAGAAGTAATTGTAACCAATACAATACCAATGAACGACAAAACAGAAAAATGCAAAAAACTTACCGTACTCTCGGTAGCGCCGCTGCTTGCTGAGGCAATTAAAAGGATACACGAAGAATCGTCAATCAGTTCACTTTTTATATAATTATGGAGGATTTGAAAAATGGAAAAGATATTGGTAAAGGCAGATAAAAGGACCGAGCTTGGCAAAGGAAGCGCCAGAAGTCTGAGGAGGCAGAATGTATTGCCTGCTGTGCTGTATGGAGAAGGTAAATCAGTAACAATAAAACTTGACAGAAAAGAGATTCAGAAACTTATATACTCCGGAGGCGGCGAACATTCATTGATTACCCTTGAACTCAATGAGGGTAATTCTAAAACCTCAGAACATCCTGTCCTCATAAAAGATTATCAGAGGGAACCGGTTTCTGAGGAACTGCTGCACGTTGATTTCATAGAAGTATCACTTAAAAAGAAGATTAAGGTTACAATTCCGGTTGTCATCATCAAAGAGCCTGCCGGAATTAAAATGGGCGGGATATTACAGCACAGGGTTAGGGAAATTGAGGTTGAGTGTCTCCCCACGCAAATACCTGACAGGATAGAAATTGACGCAGGACACGTTGAAATCGGACATTCTCTCCATGTGAGCGACATCACTCCCCAGGAGGGTTTAAAGATAGTTACCGATCCATCTGAAGTTATACTCTCAGTTACCGCTCCTAAAGAAGAGGTGGTAGAAGCAGCGCCTGTCGAGGCAGCGGCTGCCGAGCCGGAAGTGATAAAAGCCAAAGGCAAGGCAGAGGAAGAAGGAGAGCAGAAAGAACAGAAAGGTAAATAAATCATTCTTATGTGGCTTGTGGTTGGACTTGGTAACCCTGGAGATGTTTATGCGGATACAAGACACAATATCGGTTTCATTGTTGTTGAGGCCCTGGCTGATAGCCTATCTATCCCCTTAAAACACAAAGCACAAAATTATGTTTATGGAAAAGGCCTTATCGGGAAGCAGGAAGCAATCCTGATGAAGCCTCTTACTTTTATGAACAGGAGCGGGATTGCTGCCAGGGATGCAATAAAGAAATACGAAGACATAGACAGCATTCTCGTTGTGCACGATGATATTGACCTGGATACCGGCATTATCAGGATAAAAAAATCCGGCTCATCAGGCGGTCACAAGGGTGTTGATTCAATAATAGAAACTTTGGGCACAAGAGATTTCATCCGATTAAAGATCGGGGTTGGACGTTCAGACCGGATTTCCGTCGAAGAGTATGTGCTGAGAAATTTTACCAGACAGGAAAAACCGGCAATCAAAGAAGCTGTTGCAAAGGCAGTTGAAGGAATCCCCCTCATAATCAATAAAGGCATATCATACGCCCAGAATATTTTTCATAAGTAAAACAGGTTGGAAAATTAAAGGTTTTACGCTTTTGAGGGATTCTTTGTTTTGGAAGGCGCAGCGGATTCCTGCTTCTCGCTCTCAATGAAACTCAGGAGATAATCTTTAAATTTGCTCGGCAGGAGCCACCTTATTCCCAGTTTTTCAGCCCACTTTATAGCGCCGTGGTCTACTGTAACGAGCAGAGCATCAAGTTCCTTTGCAAGCAGTATCAGATCAACATCTTCCTTGCTGTCAATTATCCCTTCCCTGAGCGCTTCCCTGTAATTTTTTCTCATGCTCTGGATGACTTCTCTTTCGTCGCTTTTACTTGCATTCCTGACAGCTCTTTCCGCAATCCTGAGTCCCTTGTTAATCCGTTCTCTTATATCCTCAATAAGTTCATACAGAAAAAAAGCAGGGGTAGTTAATTCATGTTTACCGGGAGCTTTTTGATGAAGAATTGCCAAGAGAGCTCCAGGGATGTCTTTCTCATTAACGAAGTTAAGGAGCTCCTGGAATATCGAAGAAGGCATGTAGAATTCAAGCGCGGGGATTTGCCCGGCTATAAGAAGAAATCCTTTTATCGCCTCGGTAGGATTATCGCCAAAGTCATTCCGCACCTCCGGATTAACAAAAAGGCTTGTATCAAGAACTACTCTGTCTTTTCTGTGTCTTGCAGATTTCATGTGTATTCAGTATAAAGGTGTTCCAGTTCCTGCATTCAGGACACCTGCCCGACCAGTCCTTTGAAGAGTAACTGCAGGCAGAACAGCAAAACGGAACAAGGAGCGGTTTATCGACTTTCAGCGCCTTTTTATATTCCTCCGCAGCCTTTTCGAAATGGGAGCGCCTCTGGTAAATATTGCCCAAAAGTATGTGCAAGTCCGGAAAATCGAAGGCGGTGGTGTCCAGGACGTTAATAGTCTCAAAGGCATAATCTATCATCTCAAGACGGTAATAGAGCTTTGCAAGAAAGAATTGAAGCTTTAAATCCCTCGGATTTTTCTGAATCGCCTTTTGATACAGCTCTATGATTGTGCCGGGCTCTCCTATTACTATAAAGAAATCCTCCAACCGTACAAGCAGCACTAATGATAATGTTATTTCATATCCCTTCAGTAAAATTCCCTGTGCTTCATCGGTATTTCCGTCTTTTAAATATGCTTCGGCAAGCACTATATAAGCTGATGTAAAATCCTTGTCCATCTTTATAATGGACTTCAGCATCTTTACTGTTTTTTCCGTATTATTGGTTTCAAGATAATGGCACCCTAATTCATATTTAAAACCAAGAAGCTTTTTCTGCTCCTCCCGTTCATCTTCAGGAGAAAGATCGCATTTCAGGATTTTATACTGAACCTCCAGGACTTCTTCCCATTTCCTGCTTCTTTCAAATATATCCCTTTTCCTGATGAGGATCTCCGGATTCTCTTCATCAATTTCAAGAACAGTATCAAGGTATTTCAGCGCCTCCTGCCACTTCTGCTGCGCTTCAAAGACCTTTGCAAGCGAAAGCAGGACTTCCACACTCCTTGGTTTTATTTCCTTTGCCTTTGTATAAAAATCCTTTGCCTTGAAGTGATCTTCTCCATTAAATGCAATATCGCCCAGCCTAAGCAGAGTATTTACATTAGACGGATCCTCTTCGATAACACGTGTAAAAAGATCTTCTGCCTCTTCATACCTGCATGCAAAAAATGCATCGAGCCCTTTTGAATACGACTCCTGTATCTTTGATTCCTTTTTCTGGCGACGATTATATTGCCAGTTGCTTAAAAAGCGCCGGGCATCCCTGATTGAGAAGACAATGAACATGGTGAAAATGCCTGCTGCTGAAGATATAAGGATCAAACCGATTACCGGAACTTCGTAAGTAACCCCCTGCCAGACAGTCAGGTTGACCGTGTCTTTATTGAAAAATGCAAGTATGCCGACAACAAGGAGAAACACTATAATTAGAAACACTAAAAACTTTGCCATACTATTTCCTTTTTTCCTCTACCGGTATTCTCGGCGCGTCTATCCAGAGCTTTTCCAATTCGTAATAAGCTCTGGTCTCTTCATTAAAGATGTTTATTACTACATCGCCGTAATCTATTAAAACCCAACGTGCAAAATCCAGCCCTTCTTTTCCAAAAGGTGAGATCTTGTTCTTTGAAAAACTTTCCTGTATTGCTTCTGATATGGTCCTTATTTGTGCGGGGTTCTCACCCGAACAAATCACAAAATAATCTGCAATCGTAGAAATATCTTTTAATTCGAGAATAATTGTATCTTTGGCTTTCTTGTCGAGAGCTAATTCTGCAGCTCTGACAGCCTTCTTTCTGCTGTTTCTAATTAAAGGACTCTCCCTTTTTATAATTGTAGGGGCGACCCGCTGGGTCACCCGGACAAGGGCGATTCACCGAATCGCCCCTACCTTTTTATACAATTTCTTTGAAATTATATAGGATTCCACTGAATCAGGCAATAAGTATTTTACATTTTTACCTGACATTATCAAGTTTCTAATATTTGATGCCGAAATATCAAGTCCTGTGACCTTACATAAAATTGCTTTTTGCTTTTCAGATATGTCAAAAGAAAAACGGTCTCTTACCCCTTTATCAAGGTCCTTTAATATTTTTTTTGATACCTTTTTGAGGTAAGGAGATGATGACAGGTCCGTAAATGCAAAACCCGGCCTTGCTATGATAACTATGTTTACAAGATTAACGATCCTGTCAGGATGTTTCCAGTGCGGCAGGTCGAGAAAGGCGTCTGTTCCAAGAATAAAATACAGTTTGCTGTCGACAAATTTATCCTTCAACTTCATGATGGTGTTAAAAGTGAATGACTTACCTTTTGTTTTTATCTCAATATCAGATATTTCAAAACCGGGATTGTCTGCTATGGCTGCCTTTACCATATTGAACCTGTGTAAGGCTTTAACCATTTCCGGTTTCTCGAAGGGGGTTTTGCCGGCAGGGACAAAAAGCACCTTGTCAAGAGAAAGTTTTTCAAGAACTTCTTCAGCAGTTCTCAGGTGTCCGTAATGAATCGGATTAAAGGTCCCGCCGTAGATGCCGAGTTTCATTCACACCCTCACCTGTCCGCTGCCAAAGACAATGAACTTCGTGCAGGTAAGCTCTTCAAGTCCCATAGGCCCCCGGGCGTGGATTTTGTCAGTTGATATTCCCATTTCCGCGCCGAGGCCAAATTGAAATCCATCGCTCAGTCTGGTTGAGGCATTCACGAAAACAGAGGCAGAATCAACCTCGCGCAAGAATCTCATAGCTTTGTTGTAATCCTTTGTAACGATGGAATCTGTATGCGCAGAGCCGTATTTTGCAATGTGGTCCATTGCGTCATCCATATCTTTGACTATTTTTATGTTTAAAATCTTCTCAAGATATTCAGCATAAAAATCATCCTCTTTAGCTGTCTCAAGAGATTTATCAAGCCTCCTCGTCATCACGCAGCCTTTCAGTAAAACTTTTGCGTCTTTAAACCTTTTAATCATGGACGGAAGAAATTTCTTCGCAATCTTTTGGTCAACAAGCATGGTCTCCATCGCATTGCATGTGCCGGGGCGCTGAACTTTTGCATTAAAGCATATTTCCTCAGCCATCTTGAAATCTGCATCACGGTCCACGAATACATGACACACGCCCTTGTAATGCTTAAGAACAGGAATCCGTGAATTCTCGGTGACAGCCCTGATGAGCCCTTCACCTCCTCTCGGAATAATAAGATCAATTATCCCCTCAAGTTTCAACATCTCCATCACCGCTTCCCTCTCAGGGATATTGATAAAAGTCACAACGCCTTCATGAATTCTTTCCGACCTGGCGACGCTTTTTAAAATATTCACTATCGCCATATTGGAATTTATTGCCTCAGAACCGCCGCGCAGGATTACTGCATTTCCTGCCTTGAGGCACAAGCCTGTTGCATCTGCGGTGACATTAGGCCTCGATTCATAGATTATCCCGATAACTCCAATCGGCACACGCATCTTCCCGACCATCATCCCATTCGGTCTCTTCCACATCTTTGTGATTTCACCAACAGGATCCGGCAGGGCTGCAATCTCAACAAGCCCCTTAGCCATGTCGTCTATCCTCTGGTTAGTCAGAGTGAGCCTGTCGATCATAGCTTTTGACAAACCTTTTTTCCTGGCAGCGACGATATCTTTATTATTTTCTTTCCGAAGCTCTTTGGCCCTCTTTTTCAGCGCTTCAGCCATCTTTATCAGGGTATTGTTTTTCTTTTCGGATGAAACCTTAGCAATAGCCCTCGCACCTTCTTTTGCTTCCTTTGCCTTTTGCATAACAAATGATTTCATATCCATAGAGACCTCCGGCTAAAAAATTAACTTACTAATCAGTTCATTAGTATGAAGACACGTTCGTCATGCCCGCAGATAGTAAGCGGGCATCCAGTGCCTTTCTGGATTCCCGCTCAACAGACTGCGGGAATGACATCTGAACAAAAACTTATAAAGTTTCCTTGTAAGTAACGTTGTATTTTAGCATATAGAATCTTAAAACTGGATTAAAGAAGCATGAAGTTAATGCCGAAATGATATCAGATACGCTAAATTTAGACAGGAGTAAAAAAAAGAGTTGTCAGGAATAATTCAAAATGGAAAATTTGATATAATATAAAGTTATGTCAATTTTAGATAAACATATTACTGAGCAAAAGATCGCATATTTCTCAATGGAGATCGGTCTGAAGGATGATATCCCCACTTACTCCGGAGGTCTGGGCGTGCTCGCTGGGGACACGGTGAAATCTGCTGCGGATTTAAATCTTCCTTTTGTGCCTGTAACCCTTATCAGCCGTAAAGGGTATTTCCGTCAGGAAATTGATAATAAGGGGCGTCAGATAGAGCACCCTGCGGTATGGGACCCTTCCAAACAACTGAAAAAAACGGACGTGAAGGTTTCTATTACATTGGACGGCAGGCCCGTCTTTATTCAGGCATGGGTCTATTTTGTAGAAAGTCCAAGGGACGGAAGCAGCATCCCTGTAATATATCTTGATACCGACCTGCCGGAGAATAGCCCTGAAGACAGGACCTTAACGGATCATCTCTACGGAGGAGATGACGCTTACAGATTAAAACAGGAAGTGATCCTCGGCATAGGCGGCGTCAGAATGCTCAGAAAACTTGGATTCAAGATAAAAAAATATCACATGAATGAAGGCCACGCCGCTTTCTTAACACTTGAACTACTCCATAAGTTTAAAAAAGACATAGAATCGGTCTGGGACGAATCGCAGATATGGGACACTGAAACCGTAAAAGACTTGTGTGTTTTTACAACACATACGCCTGTTGAGGCAGGACATGACAAGTTTTCATATGACCTTTATAACAGGGTGCTTGGAGACTATTTCCCGGAAAAGATTCTTAAAAAGCTGGCTGGAGAGCAAAATATTAATATGACGCTTCTTGGTTTTAATCTGAGCAACTTTGTTAATGGTGTGGCAAAGAAACACGGAGAGGTGTCAAAATCCATGTTCCCCGGTTATATAATCAACGCCATAACAAACGGCGTGCATTCATATACATGGACTTGTGAAAGCATGAAAAAAGTTTTTGACAAATACCTTTTAGGCTGGGCTAACGAACCGGAAATATTTGTGAGGGTCGGTGTGATACCGGATGAGGAACTTTGGGGCGCTCATATGGAGGCAAAGAAAAAACTCATTTATTACGTCAATTCCATCTCAGACACGAATATGGATTCTGAAACCCTGACAATAGGTTTCGCAAGAAGGGCCACCGCATATAAAAGGGCAGACCTTTTATTCTCAGACATAAAAAGGCTTGAGAAAATTGCTACAGGCAAAATCCAGATTATTTATGCAGGAAAGGCTCATCCAAAAGATACAGTAGGCAAGCAGTTGATTGAAAAAATATTTTCTTACGCACAACAATTAAAAGGGAAGATTAAAATTGCCTTTGTTCAGAATTATAATATGGAGGTGGCCCTAAAGCTCGTCTCTGGAGTAGACGTATGGTTGAATACTCCGCTGAGACCGCTGGAAGCCTCCGGTACAAGCGGCATGAAGGCCGCGCACAATGGAGTGATGAATTTCAGCGTGCTTGACGGCTGGTGGATTGAAGGGCATATAGAAGGATTTACAGGCTGGTCCATTGGCCCCGCCCCTACAGAAATAAGGCCTGACAATAATATGAACAGGATAGACGCTGAAGACCTTTATTATAAACTTGAAAAGATAATAATCCCTCTTTATTACGATAACCGCAAACAATGGATAAGAATGATGCAGAACGCCATCGGCAAAAACGCCTACTACTTCAACAGCCACCGGATGATGCGCAGATACGTAACCGAGGCATATATCAGATAACGATATCTATCCGCCCAGCTCTTGTTCCAGGGACTTGATTTTTTCATGAAATGACAAGAGAGTATCTTTGAGTCTTTCCCTTGAGATCTCCCCTGCCTCAACGAGAGAGATTATACCTGTTAACTCGGAATCAATATGTTCCACAATACCTTTCTTGCAAAGATGGATTTTCTCAAGTTCATCCAACATCTTATTGGCTTCAATAATAAATGATTTAATATACAGGTCATCTTTTTTTCTTACAATAAGTCTTCTCTGATATTCACCCGACATTATTAATCTCATTTCTGTTTTCAAGCGTTGGAAAGGGCCCACCAGACGATGTGAGAAATGCATGGTTAATATAACAACTACAGAAATATATCCAAGCATTACAAGTGCAAACAAAAACGTGCCGTAGCCTACTTTTTCGCCAATTAATTTTGCTAAATACGTGAAGAAAGCGGTAGCAAGAAGGGACCAAAGGATTATCAGCGCTATTGAGATGCGAACCTCTTTGGTACCAAAATATTTTTGTCCGACTTTTCTATCTGACATTTGAGATTATTCTATCATATTTTTGATAAAACTTTAATGTAAGTCCGATCACAATCTATCCGCCGCACTGCAGAAGGTTGAATCTATTTAATTTCCTCTTATTTTGTCGATAATATCTTCCTCTTCTATTTATTTCAAAGTGCATTCGTTTACGAAATTTCCATAGTCACATCTTCATTCAAAAGACAATAATGTAAGACATCTCTATTCAAAATCTCGAGTATGAAAACTTCTTATTTCCCCCAAATTGTCCCAATAAGGAATTCGCCTAATAAGAAAGTCTTTCCTTTTTCTGGAAATAAGACTATTCTTTTTTACAGCGCTTTCTTTATCATGAATAAGACAATAATCACCTGATAGAACAGGACCTAATCTTAATGTTGCCGGTACTGACATCGCCTTATATTTACGATCCTTAACCTTGCAGCATAATAAATCACTTGCTTTATATGACGGTTGAACTCTATCGTATGTCATATAAAATTCATGTTCTCGTTCAAGGTGTTTACGTTTCTCACTTAATTCAGGTTTGCCATCAAATTCATTCCGTCTGCCAATTATTAAGACAAATAAAAGGATAACACTTTTACCATCGTAAAACGATGAGGGTACGGCATAATAGTCAAAAAACAATAATCTATGTTTCGGATTAGAAAACCATGTCTTCCAATCAGTTAATTGATTTTGAGCCTGATTAAATTTTTCACTTGGTTTCCCGGAAGAAACAAACCATTTCTTTGATGGAGCTTCTATTTCTATCAACACCGGATAAACTGTACCGCTATCACATGCAATCCACATAAAGTCAGGTTTTTTTGTCTTTAAACCGACTAAGTTTGGCTGAGAAATAACTGATGCGGCAAACGGATAATGGCCTGATTCTCCAAGCATGCCAAAAGAGCCCGGCAGCATACAGGGATACTTTTCAAAAAAATCCTGAAAAGCTTTTTCATCCTTTGCTTTGTTTTCTAATAATTTTTTATATTCACCCAATATATGTTTCTCGTATTGCCCCCATGAAATACTCGGTGGAGAATCCTTTATTATTTTATACTTCTTTTCAAGCATGATGTGCTCAATATTAATAACGAACAAAATTATACAATAAACAAAGCTGCTAACGTATTTTTTTAAGGAATTCTATAAAACACCCAAAACCGTCATCTTCTTTAAACAGAATAAAGCCGATGCCATCTATAAGGTCTCTAATTGTCTCGATCTTTGAGACAATATCTTCGGATCGACCGGAGCATATGTGCAGGATAATTCAGGACAACACAATATGCCAATAACATAAAGAGCAGAACTTCCCACATCATGTGAAGGAAAACTTTTTCGTAAGTATATGCTGTCGGTTTTGATTCATTTAGTGTTTACTGTTACCCTAAAATTTATCGGAGTTAAATACAATCCACTTCCTTCGTACTGAAAAGGATTCTTTATTATCCAGATCTTTGGATTTTTGGATTTAGTGTTAAATACTATATAGAGATTATAATTTTTAATCTCCTTTGCTTTGTTATATTCGTTAATTGTTATTAAGAAATTAGCAATATTTGAAGGTGAACTACTTGTAGATTTGACTTCAATATATTTCTTACTTCCATCCAATTCATAAGATAGAATATCATAACCCGCATATGTGTCTTCCTTTGAGATTAATTTAACTCTTTCTGCTAAATCCATACGTTTATTTTCAGTTAGAAACTCCTTTTCTGTCCGGAAAATAATCAATTCTCCTTGCTCACCTAATTTCTTATGTCTCTTGTTTTCTTTTTCAAAATCAACCATTCCATCCTTAGTTTTTCCTTTATTAGATGAAGGATGTATTTTTTCTGGATTTATTTTGAGGGTTATAAATTCTGTTTTGACTTTTTCAGGATCGGGATATTCATCTTCGAAATCAATATAATCTTTAAGTTCTTTTGGTGTCTGCCCCTTTTTAGGAGGTCTCCCTAATTCGTTATACAAAAAGTCTGAGAATTCAAACATGGTCCATTTTTTCATTACAGAATCTTTATTTTTCCATTTTAACAAAATTTCTCTCTTATCAATCAAATCTATATTTTTATTCTCATGGTGTATTCCCAACTTCTTCAAAAAGTAATCGACATGATTTTCGGCAAAAAAATTAACAAACTTGTTTGGATAGTAAAGGAATAAAATCTTCCCTTTAAACATAGGAGAAAGCTCAATTTTCTTAAGCTCTTCCAAATTCTTGCTTTTCCCTAATTCTATTAATTTGATTATGTCCTTTTTAAGGGACTCAAAAGCGTCATTTTCATTGTTGAATCTTTTGATGAACTTATATTGTTGGCTTTTTTTAGCTACATACAGACCGAATTTATCAGCCCTTGCCCCCTGCATCCTTCCTAGATTTTCTGTTTTCCACTCTACCCAATAACAAAAAGTATTTTCATCAGGTTCCCCATTTATTACCTTTCCTTCTACATAATCATCTTTACCCATATTTTTTATTTTAGTAACGGTAAAAAATTTGATAAATTGTTGCCTAAGCTTCTCAAGATTTTTATAGTGTTTTTGCTTATCTTGCCTCATAGGCTCGAAATGAGCCTGCTTTGACCTTAAGTCTTCTAATTCCATATTTTCACCTCAAAACCGATTGCTTATAACGTCTGCGGCACAAACTACTGAAGCCTCAAGGTTTGAGCCTTCAGTAGTTTGTGCCGTTGTTATCTGAAGATGTAGATTCCAATAAATAAATTGTCTCCTCCCATTTTTGAGTGAAATTCTGTCTATAGAAATTTGGCGGAGTGGTATTGCCAACCTTTGCTACCTCATCAATACATCTGATTAAATGACCCCGAAGAATATCGAGCGCATTTTGAAACTCCTCCTTGTTCAAATAAGGATCATAACGTTCTGTGAGCGTCAAGAATTGACGTATACCAGACAGCATTAAATCAAAAATAATGAATAACGCTGAATTTTCATCAGATATTTCTACCTGTTTGTCAACCAATAACTTTCGAATATCTTGGATTGAATCTAAAGCGTGTTTTATGCAATCACCGCAACATTGCCAAGCAACGAGAACCCGTTTATCTTTTAGACCTATTAAAACCTCTCTGGAAATTTTCCTTTCGTCATCAGAAGCTGACAAATCAATGCTCAGGAACGGTAAATTAATTGAAACACCCTTAACTTTAGGTTTTGGTAAGTCTTTTGCTCTTTGTAAAATAGATGAAACATTAAATTTCAAATTACTCATTCTATTCATTCAGAATCGCCACTTTCAACTAACTCGTTTGTATCCGAAACAAGTTCGGATATATTACCTCTATCTGATGTCTAAAGTTTTTCCTTGATAGTAAGGTGGTCTTCCCCCGAATTGATGGACACGCAGCTTATTTCAATAAGCCTTTCATTTTATTTGCATCATTATACAATACGGAAAAGACAGTTGGGTAGGAAAAAATGGGAAAGGTATTTAGAAATCTATTTCTTTTTGTGTCCTGATCTCTGGGCGAGCCATTTCTTGAAAGACTTCTGACTTTCCCCGGATGGTCTGCCGGCCAATAATCCCTCAATACTGATGTCTTCGTCAATATCGGGCCAGTGGATCCCTTGCCCTTTTCCTATCAGCCGCCAGTTGTTTCTTTCTTTTTTAGTTGCATGGGCGAGCCTGGGAAACCATCCCAACGGAACCGAGAAAGTGCGTCCATCGCTCAAGTCTACACTCAGTGTATCATCCGTTACTTTTACTTTTTCGGCATTCGGGATTTCAATTTTCATCACCGAAGTAGTCATTCCAGGCCTCCAATAGTTTTGAGTGATACTCATTTATTATTTTCTCAATTTTACCAATTTCTACTCTATTAAAGCCAGAACTGAATTGCAGCCTGACCGGGCCAAGCCAAAACTTTGCAACTTTATCATTACTTTCTACATGAATGTGCATTGGTTCGTCCTTGTCGCTTGCGTAAAAGAAAAAGCGATACGGCCCGATCTTGAGTATGGTCGGCATTGACACTGCTCCCCTCTTGCAGTCTCACAAAAAACGTTAGTATTTTAAAATATTATATGTGACTAAAAGCCCTATTAATTTATCTTGTATTCTTATACGCCGGCAGTCGGTTGCTGCTCGGCTTTTGCCTTTTCTCTTGCAGCTTTTTTGGCTTCGTATGCCTGCAGGATTTCGGTATAGTTAAATGTGCCGGTGATGGCAACCACAGGACACTTGGATGCGCAGATGCCGCAGCCGATACATTTGTCCTGATTTATAACATGCCGTTTCTTGAGTTCGCCTGTCGACGCATTTACAGGGCAAACCTTTGCGCACATATGACAGCCGATGCATTTTCCCGTGACAAATGCTTTCGGTCTCTTGGGGATATAATCCATGATTGCATTTGTAGGGCACTTTGTAACACAAAGGCCGCAGACTTTACATTTATCAAGATCAATCCTTGAGAGAAAATTTTCAATCTTCGGTGCATTATAGGGACAAACCTTCACACAAATTCCACATGCAATGCATCCTGTCTGACAGTTCTTCTTTGTGACCGGCCCCTTGTCCTTTGAATGACATCTTACTAAAACCTCTTTTGCCATCGGGAGTATTTCGATAACTTTCACAGGACATGCCTGGGCACATTTCCCGCAGGCTGTGCATTTTGCCGGATTTATTACAGGCAGGCTGTCTTCGCTCATTGTGATGGCCCCAAACGGACATGCACGAAAACAGGTTCCGTATCCAAGACATCCGTAAATACATGCCTTGTCACCTCCGCTTGCAAGTATTGCAGCCCTGCAGTCTGCTATCCCTTCATATTTAAACCTGCGCACAGATTTTGACATTCCTCCCTGGCAGAATACCCTTGCAATCTTTGGTTCAAGTTGAGCCATTACCTTCCCTGTGATTTTTGCGACTGCTTCCGCAGAAGCCTTCCCGCCCGGAGTGCAAAGATTCGGCGCAACCTCCGGTCTTAACACAACCGCCTCCGCATACTGCCTGCAACCTGCAAAACCGCATGCGCCGCAGTGTGCATGAGCGAGAACCTCTGATACCTGATCAATGCGAGGGTCCTCCTGCACTGCAAATTTCTTGGCAGCAAAGGCAAGCCCAACTCCAAAGACAGCGCTTATTCCAGCCAGGAATATTGCTGTGAACTCTAACACTTCAATAAGATTTACCGATTCCCTTGCCTCAACTCCGGCGCCGACACCGGCATAAAGAACAGAAGTGCAAAAGAGCAAAAGAACAAAAGTACAGAAGAGCAAAAGTGCAGAAGTTGGAAGGTTTGGTCTTTTATTTATTAAATCGTTAAGCATTTGTCTTCCTTTATTTTTTATCAGCAATAATATTTTAAAACTTTTTTTCTGCTTTTGCACTATTGCACTTCCGCGCTTTTGCACTTCTTACAGCGTTATCAATCCCGAAAATCCTGTAAATGCCAGCGCAATAAGTCCGGCTATGATAAATGATATCGGCAGTCCTCTGAAAGGCGCCGGTATGTCGGCTAATTCCAGTTTCTCACGAATACTCGCCATAATAACAAGTGCAAGCGCAAAACCGAGTCCCGAGCCAACGCCAAATGCCATGCTTTCCAGGAAACTGTATCCCTCCCCTGAGTTTATCAAGGGGACCGCAAGGATTATACAATTTGTGGTAATCAGCGCAAGGTAGATGCCGAGTTTGTAATATAGCGAAGGACTCATTTTTTTCATAATTGTGTCGGCAGACTGAACAAATGCCGCAATGATCCCGATAAAAACAATTATCTTGAGAAACGTTATATCAAGAGGCACCATTATATATTTAAAAACCACCCAGCTCAAAGCCGAGCTTATCACCATGACCGCGGTAAATGTTATGCTCATTCCAACAGCGGTCTCCATCTTTTTTGAGACGCCGAAGAAAATGCACAAACCGAGGAATCTTGTAAAGACAAAATTGTTTATTAATGATGCGGCTACTATTAGCTGAAAAAGTTTGTTAAAATCCATAATTTTTTCTCCTGTATCTTTTTAACCACAGAGGTCATAGAGTGTGAATAAAAGCAGTTGAGAAGATAAGAAGTTAGGAAGTTGAGAAAAGACAAAAAATATTTTTTCTTCCATCTTCTCATCTTCTATTTCTCTCAGTGTTCTCTGTGGTTCAATATTCTACCCCGTAGTCTCCTGCGCTGCCTTGCGTTCAGCCAATTTCGCATCAAGCCAGTTGAAGAAACCCATCAGCAGACCGACGGCAAAAAAGCCACCCGCAGGTAAAATCATAATTAACAGTGGGTTGCCGGACACAATAGGAAAACCCCATAATGCGCCCTTGCCCAGCAGTTCCCTGAAGAAGCTGATAATTATCATCGCAAGAAAGAAACCGATACCCATGCCAAGACCGTCAGCTACTGACGGAATAATTTTATTCTTAACCGCAAACACCTCAGCCCTTGCAAAGATTGATGCAAAAGCAACAATAAGCTGGATATAAAGTCCGATTTGTTTGTAAACAGGCCTTGCGAATGCCGCCATCGACATGTCTATGAGACTAACATAGCCTGCAATAACCATCATAAAAATCGGAATACGGATTTTAGGGTTGATAAAATTCCTTATCAGCGAGACGGTGAGATTGACCATTGTCTGTACAAAGATGACCGATACGCCCATGAAAAAGCCGTTTTTCAGGCTGTTCGTCACCGCAATGGAGGGACACAGACTTATCGCCATCCTGAAGATAGTATTCTCGCTGAACATCCCGTTTTTTATTAATTCCCAGTTGCTTTTATGAGTGTGAGCCATGTTGGTGTTCCTCTCCCTGTTGTTCCTTTTCCCCGCCGGAAAGTTTTTCTTTCAGCATCTTCACACCGTTTCTTACCCCGTCTTCCGTCACTGCCCGGCTGGATATTGTAGCGCCGGAAATCGCTTCTACTTTATCTGCAGTATCTCCTTTTATAACAACGAGTGTATCAATCGTCTTGCCTTCAAACCTCTTCAGAAAATAATCCTTTTCGATCTCGTCTCCCAAACCCGGAGTCTCTCCATGATGCAGGATATTTATCTTTTTGACAGTAAAATTTTTATCAACCGAAACAAGGAGGTTTATATAACTCGAGTAACCCTTTCCAAAGCCTTCCACAATATATCCTATTTCCTGGGCATTTATACACTCTTTTTCCTCTTTCATCTTTCCCGTCTTCTCATCCTTCACGGTAGTTACCTTAACTTCACCGCATTTCTCAGCAGAATAGTATTCTGCATGCTTGTGATGCGGCTCCCACTTGCCAATTACTTCTATCTTGTCAGCCTCGGGCATCATTGTCTTGAGCGCCGCCTCTTTTTCTTCTTTAGCCTTTATGAACATGATAGGAGAGGCCTTTGCATATACATAGGCAAGAATCAGCCCGCCGATAACATATATTACAATAAGGTTAATGGTTATCTTTGCCATGTCTTTTGCTGTCATTTTTTATCTTCCTTCTTCTTTACAGCGCCAAACTGTTCCGGCTTTACATTTCTGTCAATTAATGGCGCAAAGCAGTTCATCAGCAGTATCGCAAACATTACGCCTTCGGGAAAACCGCCTTTTAATCTTATGAGCATTGTGACGGCCCCGCATCCGATCCCGAAGATTATCTGCCCTTTTCTTATTGTCGGGCAGGTGACATAATCAGTTGCCATAAAGAATGCCCCGAGCATCAACCCCCCGCTAAGAAGATGTATAACCGGATCGCCGGTAAAGAGTCCGCCCTTTCCGCCGAATATCCATGCTATTACTGCAACTGATGCAAGGAATGAAAATGGGATATGCCATGTTATATACCTTTTATATAAGAGAATGGCTGCGCCGATAAGCAGCGCTATTGCAGAGGTTTCTCCAAGTGAACCGGCAGTGCTTCCAAAAAACAAAGATTTATACACTCCGGCTTTGTCGCCGAAGTGTTCTACAAGTTTAGCCAATCCTTCTTCTTTCAGGATGCCAAGTGGTGTGGCCGTTGTCTTGGCGTCAAGCCCGACAAACAGTGCTGTGGGCTCATACCATTTCGTCATCAGCTTGGGCCAGGTTAAAAGCAGGAACGCCCTTCCAATAAGCGCTGGATTAAAGATATTGTAACCCAGCCCCCCAAATAACGTCTTTGTGATAACAATTGCTACAAAAGAGCCTACTAAGGGGATATAAAACGGCACACCCGGGGGCAGATTCATTCCAAGAAGAAGCCCGGTTAGAAATGCACTGCCATCGCTTATGGTGGTTTTCTTTTTCAGCCATCTCTGGAATAAATATTCGGAGAGAACAGAAGTTGCAATACAAAGGGCTGTAACATAGACCGCCCTCGGACCAAAATAATATACAGCCATGATAAATGCTGGAAGAAGTGCAATATTAACCGTCCACATGATTCTGGCAATGGATTCCTCGTCCCTCACATGCGGACTTACTGATACAACCAATTGATGAGTCTTTGCTTCAGTTGACATTTACCAACCTTTCTTCTGATGAGGGCGAGGCACCGCCTCGCCCCTACTTCCGCACTTTTACGCTATTGCACTTTTGCACTTCTTCACGGTTTCACCTGCGACTTCGCAAGCCTCATAAACTGCACCATAGGCCTCTTGGCCGGGCAGACATAAGCACACGAGCCGCATTCAAAGCAGTCAAAAAGGTTATAGTCCTTTGCCTCTTCATAAAACCCTTTTTCTGATAGAATACTTAACATCGAAGGATTAAGTCCGATGGGACATACATCAACGCATCTTCCGCATCTTATGCACGGGAAATATTCATCAGAGGCAACATATTCATCTTCTGTGAGAACCAGAATCCCAGACGTGCCTTTTGTTACCGGAACATCGAGAGTCCATTGCGCAAATCCCATCATGGGACCACCGGAAATCACTTTTACCGCACCGTCAGCAAGACCGCCGCATTGTTCAACAACATCCGACAGAAGAGTTCCGATACGCACCAACATGTTTTTGGGTTCTCTAATTCCTTTACCCGTAACAGTAACCACCCTTTCCATCAAAGGCTTGCCATACCTCACCGCTTCATAAATTGCAAGCGCCGTGCCGATATTCTGTACTACAACGCTGACATCCATCGGAAGCCCCTTGCTCGGAACTTCCCTGTTCTTTATCGCCTTTATAAGCATCTTTTCAGCGCCCTGCGGATACTTTATCTCAAGCGAATGAATTTCAATATCCGGCTCACCGGAAGCTGCTGACTTCATTGCTTCTATGGCATCGGGTTTATTTTCTTCAATTCCTACATGGCCTTCTTTCACGCCAAGCGCCTTCATAATGATCTTTAAACCTTCAATTACTTCTTTGGGGCGCTCGACCATAAGCCTGTGGTCGGCAGTGAGATAAGGCTCGCACTCCGCTCCATTGAGAATTACAGTATCTATAGGTTTTTCTTTCGGCGGAGAAAGTTTCACGTTTGTCGGGAATGCAGCGCCGCCCATCCCGACTATTCCCGCATCTTTTATCATAACCTTGATTTCGTCAGCGGTGAGATTCATATAATTGGGATTTTCCTTTAATGCAACAGCTTCATCTTTTCCATCACTCTCAATAACCACTGAACTAACCATCCTTCCGACCGCTGTTGGGAAATCGGCTATTGCTATTACTTTCCCTGAAATGGATGAATGAACGGGCGCGGATACAAAACCTGATGGAGAACCTATAATTTGTCCCCTTTTGACTTCATCTCCGATTTTTACTTCACATTTTGCAGGAGCCCCGATGTGCTGACTGAGGGGAACAACTATTCTTTGAGGCGGTTTTGCCTGGGTGATAGATTTACCAGAGGAAAATTCCTTATTATACTTTGGGTGAATGCCTCTTTCAAATGTCGCAACTTTACTCATTCTACGCCCCTTCAATATTATTCAGAAATGAATTCAAAAGAAGTGTTTAAGTTTTATTTATAGTGTTATAACTCAAACTTGTTATATAAATTTTAAGCAAAGCGAATATTATTAACATTTGTTAGTTTTAATGTCAAGCCGGGACAGTTATTATGTCTGATTTTTCTTATGGTAATTCCTATGTAATGGTAATATGACAAGTTCTTTTGATGACTATAGCATTTTTCTTGCCAGAGTCTTTACAAGGTATACCCTGTATGATAGACTATTGAATGATTAAGAAAAAATATTTTGGAATTTTGTTTATTTTTCTTGCAATAACTACTTTGATATTATTAAGTTACTACAAAGAACAGGGTTTGACAATACAGCCGTCATACCAGACTTCATCCATGCAGGATTTACATCTTACCCATAGGGAAAACGATAAGATAAAGTGGGAACTATTAGCTAAAGAAGCAACTTTCTCCAAGGGAGAAAAGGAAATTTTTCTCAAATCCTTAGGGCTGAAGATAAATCAGGCTCCCGAAATTAATCTTATAAGCGGAAACGGTATTTATGAAACTGAGAAGGGTAATATCAACCTCATTGAATCTGTTGAAATTAACATAAAAAATACAAAATTTATAACAAATACACTAAAATGGGACAGCAAGTCCGAATTGTTAACCACTGAAGATAATGTAAAATTTAGCGGTAAGAATTTCCTGATCGAAGGAACAGGACTTGCCGCTTCAATAAAACAGCAGAAGATACGGATACTCAAAAATGTCAAAGCCACTTTTTATCTTTCATAACGTATTAATAATATTATTTATATATTTCACTGCATCTGCTGCTACTGTTACCGATAAAGCTGAAAATAAGCCTGTAGTGATAACATCAAAAACTCTCACGGCAGATAATAAAAACAATACAGCCATTTTTGAAGGCTCTGTGGTTGCAACTACAGATGATTTAACGATTTACTCAGATAAAATGACAGTATTTTATGATAATTCAGAAAGTAAAATTAAGGAAATAAATGCTTCCGGCAATGTAAAAGTTCATAAAAAAGAAAGAGCCATATTTTCAGATGAAGCCGTCTATATGGAGAATGAGAAAAAAATAATTTTTAAAGGTCATCCGAAAGCCGTTGAAGGAGAAAATGTAATCACCGGGACCCAGATAATATTTTTTCTGCAAGACGATCGTGCTGTTGTAGAAGGAAGCAGGGTAATTCTGCAAAACAAAAAAGGACTGAAATAATGCATTCTCTTGAAGTTGCCGGACTGAAAAAGAGTTATAACAGGAAACCCATAGTTTCTGACATCAGTTTGAATATCAATTCAGGAGAAGTTGTTGGGCTGCTTGGACCAAACGGGGCAGGAAAGACCACAACATTTTATATGATACTCGGCCTTATAACTCCCGACGCAGGTGTAATAAACCTTGACGGTGAAAACCTGAATAATTCCCCGATGTATAAAAGAGCCAGAAAAGGAATCGGTTATCTCCCCCAGGAAGCTTCCATCTTTAGAAAATTGAAAGTTAAGGATAACATAAAAGCTGTTTTAGAGATAATAGAAACTGACAAAGCATCTCAAGAGGAAAAGCTTGATAAAATTATTGGGGAATTCAGCCTGTCCCATATATCAGGCAGCTTCGGGTATCAGTTATCCGGTGGGGAGCGCCGTAAAGTTGAGATAGCAAGGGCCATATCTGTGGACCCTGTTTTTCTGCTTCTTGATGAACCCTTCGCAGGAATAGACCCCCTTGCTGTCAATGAATTAAAAAAAACCCTCCGGCAGCTTGCTGATAAAGGAATTGGCCTGATAATTACAGACCACAATGTGCGCGAGACGCTGTCAATAACTGACAGGGCTTATATAATAAGCGCCGGAAAGATACTGGCCCACGGGATCCCGGACGAGCTCATCTCTAACGAACTGGTCAAAAAAAGCTATCTTGGAGAGGAATTCAGGTTGTAATGGCACAAGAACAAAGACTTGAACTAAGACTTTCACAGAAATTAATCCTTACGCCGCAACTGCAGCAGTCAATTAAACTCCTGCAACTCCCCCTGTTAGAGCTTTCACAGGATATAAACCAGGAACTTATGAACAATCCTATGCTTGAAGAGGGCCTTGAGAGAGAGACTGAGGAAAAAGTTGAAACTCCCGAAATGGCGTCGGAAGAAGAGACTTTTCAGGAACAATCAGATGATAGCGAAACACCTCTTGAAAAGATATTCGGTTTCACAACAAACAGTTATTTTGAAGAACGTGAAAGTGACGGCAGGGATTTGGGTTATTTTCAGGAAAGTTCTGAAGATGTTCAATCTTTTTTTGAACGTAACAGAAAGAAAATTGATTTATATGAGCATCTTCTCTGGCAATTAAGACTCTCTCATATATCTGAAGCGGCCGGGAAAGCGGCTGAAATAATTATTAATAATCTTAACGAAGACGGATATCTGCAGGCCTCCCTTGAGGAGATCGCAAAAAATGCAGAGACCGGCATGGAAACTGTAGAAGAAGCGCTCGCTTTTGTTCAGAAACTGGACCCTTCCGGGGTAGGCGCCAGAAACCTTCAGGAATGTTTGCTGTTGCAATTATCGCCGTTAAAACTTAAAGGAACTCTGGTAGAAAATATACTTATGAATGGTTTCCCTGAGCTTGAAGGAAAAAAATATAAACAGCTTGCAATAAAGTTTAAGACATCAATTGACGATATCCTTGCCGCTGTTAAAATTATAGAGGGGCTGGAGCCCAGGCCGGGAAGAAATTACTCAAGCGATGAGCCGGTCCATATTATCCCTGATGTATATGTGGAAGAATCTGACGGTAATTTTATCATAACTTTAAACGATGAGGGTATTCCCAGGCTCAGGTTGTCAAATTACTACAGAAAACTGCTTGCAAACAAGAATTCCCTGGGGCCGGAAGAGAAGCAGTTTTTAGAAGAAAAACTGCGCTCTGCCATATGGCTGCTCAAAAGTCTTGATCAAAGAAACAAGACGATATACAGGGTAACAGAGAGTATCATGAAATTTCAGGAAGATTTTTTCAGAAAAGGGCACAAATACCTGAAGCCTCTCAACCTGAAAGACATAGCAGAAGATATGGGCATGCATGAAAGTACGATAAGCCGGGTTACATCAAACAAATATATCCAATGTCCACAGGGTCTTTTGAGTTTCAGATTTTTCTTCAGTAATGCAGTCTCTTCAGAAGAAGGAGATATATCATCATCAACTGTTAAAGACCTTATTAAAAAAATAGTCTCTGAGGAAAATCCGCAAAAACCGATTAACGATAAAAAAATAGTTGACATATTAAAAGAAAAAGGCATAAACGTAGCCCGTAGAACCGCAGCAAAGTATAGAGATGAAATGAAAATTCCATCGCATATTAAGCGCAAGAAATGGTTTTAATCAGCTAATAGCTTTTAGCTCTCAGCTACTATTTTTCAAGGAGGAGCAGAATGAACATTATCATTAATTGCAGACACATGGATCTCACAAAGACTCTGAAAGACTATGCAGAGGAAAAGATTGGCAAGTTTGAAAAATATATCAGTAATATTACAGAAGCCATCGTTACCCTGAGCGTTGAAAAATACAGGCACCGGGCAGAGGTCCTTATAAAAGTTAATGGGTTACTTATACAGGCGGAAAGCATAACCGGGGAAATGTATTCATCAATCGATGAAGTCGTTGATAAACTCGAACGCCAGGTAAAAAAGTACAAAGAAAAAATCGTTTCGCAGAGGAAAAACAAGAATAAAGCATCTTCTACGGAGGAAACAGTGAAGTCAACCCCTCTGATCATAAAAAAGAAAGCCTTTGACATAAAGCCGATGGGGGTAGAAGAAGCCGCCATGCAGATGGATCTTCTGGATAAAAACTTCTTTGTTTTTACAAATGCCTCCTCGGGAGATATAAATGTCTTATACAAAAGAAATGACGGAAATCTCGGATTGATAGAACCGGTAAAGTGAAAAAGTACAAGAGCAGCCTGTTGATTGTTATCCTTACCGGATTATCCGGATCCGGAAAATCGATAGCGCTGCGTGCTTTTGAAGACAGCGGGTTTTTTTGTGTGGACAATATGCCTTCCTCCCTTATCAGGAAGCTTGTTGATCTCATCAGCAGGACCCCTTCAACATCAAAGATTGCTGTCGGGATTGATATAAGAGAGAGAAAATTTCTTTCTGATTTTTCTGAGACAGTCTCCGCCCTCAGAAAAAGGCATAAAGTGGAAATTATATTTCTTGAAGCGCTTGACGAAGTGCTTATCAGAAGATTCAAGGAGACAAGAAGACCTCACCCGCTTGGATACAAAGACCTCAAAAAAGCCCTGCATAGGGAAGCAGCGCTGCTCGCTCCCATACGAAAAGAAGCTGATAAAATCATAGACTCGTCTGCTTTAACTCCCCATCAATTGCGCAAGCTGGTGACAGAATCCTATCTCAATAAAGGCCGCCGTGAAATGTCCCTCAACCTTATCTCATTCGGCTATAAATACGGGGTGCCAAAGGAAGCAGACCTGCTGTTTGATGTACGGTTTTTGCCAAATCCATATTTTATACCTAAACTCAAACCGCTCTCCGGTACATCCGCAAACGTGAGAAAGTTTATTTTATCCCAGCATGACACCAAACGTTTCTTTGATAAACTGAATCCGCTTCTGGACCATGTCATCCCGCTTTACAAAAAGGAAGGCAGAAGCTATCTCACTATAGGCATTGGTTGTACCGGCGGCAGACACAGGTCCCCTGTAATCTCTGAAGAAATCAGGAAACGGCTCGAAAAGAAAAATTTAAACGTATCACTCACCCACAGGGATATCCTTTACAAGACCTGAATTGAATTGAATGAACAATGAGCAATGAATAATTAATAATTAAGGAGTCCATAGAAACTAATTAGTGTCTGTGTATAAATTGCAAGTTTTCAATTTCGTCATGCCCGAAGTCTGTAATCGGGCATCCAGAACTTGTTAAAAAAACTGGATTCCCGCTCAAAGGACTGCGGGAATGACGGTTCAATGTTTGAGTTTATGGACAGACACTAATTAGTAATTACTCATTACTAATTTTTAATAAGGAATGATATACCTCGATAACAATGCCACTACGCCTTTAGCAGCGAAGGTTGTCCTTGCAATGGACAAGTGTCTGAAGGATAATTTTGGCAATCCTTCAAGCGCTCACTCTTATGGAGCGAAGGCAAGAACTGCTGTAGAAAAGGCCCGAATGCAGTTGGCAGACTTAATCGGGGCATCACTGAATGAGATTATTTTCACATCAGGCGGAACAGAGGCAAATAACCTGGCAATCTTTGGAACTGCAAAAAGATTTAAATCAGGTCATATCATCACATCCTGCATTGAGCATCCTGCTGTACTGAAGCCTTTAAAATATCTCGAACAGCAGGGGTTCAGGGTAACATATCTACCGGTGGATAAATACGGGTTTGTCAGTGCAGATTCCCTGATACAAAATTTAAGAAAAGACACCATTCTCATAACAATAATGCATTCAAATAATGAGACCGGGATCATCCAGCCAATTGCAGAAATTGGGAAGATCGCAAATGACAGAGGAATAGTTTTCCACAGCGATGCTGCACAATCGGTTGGGAAGGTTACTGTAAACGTTAAAAAACTCGGCACGGACCTTCTAACCATTGTATCTCATAAATTTTATGGTCCGAAGGGGATAGGCGCTCTTTATAAAAGAAAAGACTTGGAATTGGAGCCGATCCTCTACGGCGCTTCTCATGAAAAAGGATTAAGACCCGGAACAGAAAATGTTTGTTCCATTGTCGGGCTTGGGAAGGCAGCAGAAATAGCCAAAAAGGAATTAAAGGGCAGGGTTTACAATATGAAATATCTATCGAAAATGCTTTACGATGAACTGTGCAAACAAATTCCAGGTATAAAGCTAAACGGGCACCCTTCAAAAAAATTGCCTAATACATTAAATATCTCTTTTCCTAATATCATGGGTTCTGTTCTGTTAGAGAAATTAAAAAACGAAGTTGCCGCCTCAACAGGTTCCGCATGTCACGAAGGCAGACACACACCATCACCTGTTCTCAAGGCAATGGGATTGAGCGATAAGCGCGCGCTTTCAGCGGTGAGATTCAGCCTGGGCAGGGATACGACTGAACGACAGATAAAGATTGCAGTAACGTCTATTGTAAAAGCTTACAAGAGTTTTTAATATACACCTGCTTCCACATATAATTTTTCCTACCAAACAGTTTTACCTGTATTGTATAATTTAGCATCACACATGTAGGGGGCGTATTGATAATATCACCCCTTCGGGGTTAAATTAAAAAAGAACAAGCAGGACAGACGGAGCCATACGGCTCAGGCTTAAAGATTGAGGTTTTAATCAGCGGGCAGATGTGAAGGGAAAAGGGATAGGCATACGGCGCAAACCCACAGATAGGCGACATGCCAATAAGAGATAACGACAATAGGAGAATAGGAAATTGATTTCTGAACAGAGCCCAATTACCGGTCAGGAATATAAAACTGATTTGACGGCTCCTCTACGAGCCCTGGTTGAATTTTACGACGCCTTTAACAGCAGGGATTTAGAGAAGATGTCACACAACTGGGATCAAACAGACGAAATTTCTATGGATAATCCACTGGGCGGGATTAAGCGAGGGTGCCAAGAAATCAAATCTGTATATGAAAGTATCTTCAAGGGACCGGCTATGGTCTATGTTGAATTCTATGACTACACCATTCATGAAGCAGGGGATATTTTCTATGCAGTCGGTAGGGAGCGAGGCGTGTTTCGAGTCAGGGAAACTGTGATTAATCTTGCAATTCGGACAACCAGGATTTATAAGTTGATTGATGGACAATGGCGTCAGATTCATCATCATGGTTCAATTGACGACCCTGAATTGCTTGCTCGATACCAGTCGGCTGTTAAAGGCAGGGAGTAATAAAACAAGGCATGTCGCATAACACGTTGCAAAAGACTGACAACCAACTCAACCGGTTCCGCATATCATGAAGGCAGGCATAGTCCACCGAAGTCTTTAATATTCGTTCTGATTCAAACCAAAATCAAAATCTCTATTGACTAAGAACCACTTTTGGAGTATATATAAATCATAAGGAGAACACACACAGTTGCTGAACTTGATTTTATCAGGGATGATTCAGTTACAGAATAATCATATTGTTCTTTTTTTGTCCGAAGCATGTAAGGAGGCAATTTAAATGCAGTATTTTCTCTGCTGCGATTAAGGAGATCATTTTATTATCAGGATAAATCAGTCTGAGGAGGTAAAAAGCAATGAGAAATAGTAAATCAGGAAAATATTTGTTCTTTTTACTTGCAGCTATTGTTCTGGTCAGCTCAACAGCATACAGTGCAGAATATGCTAACCCGCAACTGCTGGTAACAACTGCAGACATAGAAAAGAACATCGGAAAGTGGATTGTGCTCGACTGCCGGGACACAAAAAGTATTACCGATGAAAAAACCGGCGAAGTCTTAAATGGATACAACGACGGGCATATTCCGGGCGCAATAACTCTCGGCGGGGATTGTTCGAAGGTTCTCCGTGAAAAAGAAACGTCAACGGTCTTCAAAGACGAAAAGAAATATGAACAGATATTGGGAGATGCCGGCATCAACAGCGACAAAACCGTTGTTGTTTATGGCGATACTCCGAGAATTACTCACGCAACTGTTGGGTTCTGGATATTTGAATATTTAGGGCAAAAAGATGTCCGTTTTCTTAACGGCGGAATTAAGGCATGGGAATCAGCCGGCAAACAGTATGACATTGCCATAACAAAACTTTCACCTGTAAAGTATGTGGTTAGAATTCAGAAAAATAGGATTGCAACTACTGAAGAGGTGTTAAAGATAGCAAAGGGTGAAATTAAAGGTCCTCAGATTATTGACTCAAGGACATCTGCGGAATATGCAGGTACTGATATTAAGGCAAAAAGGGGTGGTCATATTCCCAACTGTGTTCTAAACGTATCACATACTGAGACATATGATAAGAAAACAGGTACAATTAAATCCATGGACGAGCTTGAAAAACTTTATGGAAAACTTGATAAAAATAAAAGGGTGATCCCCCATTGTCAGACAGGAACACGTTCTACTTTAACATATTTGATTTTCAGGCTTATGGGGTTCAAAGACCCTGCCAATTACGATGACTCATGGATAATCTGGGGGAATGACGAGAACTTGCCAGTTGAGAAATAGTCTGAATGACAGACAATAAAAGTTAAATACATCCTGCAACAGACGTCTAACAGCAAGCTTTCGTAGATTCATGTTGATCACTATATTTTTGAGATTAAAGTTGAGCACGGTGCAAAGCCGCAAATGCCAGCTTTTCTAACCTGTTAAAATCCTGCCCGCGCTCTTAATATCCTCTTCCTTTACAGGCCGGGGCCAAAGGATTATCACCCACAAGCCTTTGTGCAGAGGAGACAGAGGGTCTATAATAGAAAATTAGAATAAAAAAAGGAGAGGAACACAGCGCAAAACCACAGATAGGCGACATGCCAATAAGAGATAACGACAATAGGAGAATAGGAAATTGATTTCTGAACAGAGACCAATTACCGGTCAGGAATATAAAACTGACATGAAAGAAAAGAAATTTTATGAGTGATATACGGCCTGCTTCTCAGAAAGCCATTGACGAAGCTTTGGAGGCTCTCAAGGCACATAAAGATGCCTGGGTTGCGCTCGACATCTACAAGCGTATAGCCATTCTTGATGAGATTAACCAGGATTTATTGAAGGTTGCTGATAGCTGGATTTCCGCAAGCATTGATGCAAAGGGCATTCTTGCGCATACACACGGCGAGGGGGAAGAATGGGCGATGCTTGCATCTATATTCAGTGAGATGCGGCGGTTGCGACAGTCATTGATAGAAATCAGGAAGCATGGGCATCCGCATATCAGAAGATTCACCGTCCGCCAGGATGGCCAGGTAGTGGCTAAAACATTTCCTCAAACAAAATTTGACAGGATATTATGCGGAGGTTACACCGGAGAAATCTGGATGGACCCAGGGATTACAGTTGAAGAAGCCGTCAAAACACAGGGGCGTATCTATCAGGATAAGAGTCATAAAGGGAAAATTGTAGTCGTGCTTGGTGCAGGGAACGCTTCATGCCTTGTTCCTGGAGATTTCCTGTACAAACTGTTTATCGAAGACATGGTGGTTATCTTAAAAACCAATCCGGTAAATGCCTACCTTGGCCCCCTGATCGAAGAAGGTTTTCGGGCCTTAGTTCAAAAGGGCTTTTTGCGCATTACCTATGGCGGAACAGAAGAAGGAACCTATCTGTGTCATCACCCCGCAGTTGATGAAATTCACATTACGGGCTCGGATAAGACCTTTGAAGCGATAGTCTTCGGCCCCGGCCCTGAAGGCGCAAAACGCAAGGCAGAGCGCAATCCATTGATCACAAAACGTTTCACAGCCGAACTGGGTAATATTACTCCTGTGATAATTGTGCCAGGCCTATGGAGCGATGATGATATCAGGGAACAGGCGGTAGAACTTACATCGTGGTTTGCGGCCAATGCCGGCTTTAACTGCCATACGCCTCGCGTGATTATTCAACATAAGAACTGGGGGCAGCGTGATGCATTCGTCAAGGCTCTCGGTGGCGTGCTGTCGAATTTGAAAACACGTAAAGCTTACTATCCTGGAGCAAAAGAACGCCATGCGGCATTTCTGGCAGCACACCCGGATGCCCGGCAATTTGGCGATGCAGGCGGGGATCACCTTCCCTGGACATTAATTGCAGACGTTGATCCGAATAACACTGAAGACATCTGCTTTAAGTCCGAAGCCTTTTGCAGCCTCTTTGCCGAGACAGCTATAGAGGCTCAAAGCATGCCGGAATTTATAGACCGTGCGGTTGAATTCGCCAACCGAACACTGTGGGGGACCCTCTATGCGGCCATCGTTGTCCACCCGAAATCGCTCAACGATCCACAGGTCAATGCTGCCGCAGGTCGTGCAATATCCAATCTGCGCTACGGGATGATCGGCGTCAACATGAGAGCTGATCAATTTTACTGGCTTATGTCAGGGCCATGGGGCGGTTTCCCTGGTCACGACATATATGATGTACAATCGGGTATAGGTTTTACGAACAACGTGATGTTGTTTGACCGGCCGCAAAAATCGGTTTTTCGGAGACCTTTTAGGCGGAGGCCGAATCCACTATCTATTACATCGGAATTCTACAGGAAACTGGCTTACTTCGAGGCTTCTCCATCATTGCGGAAACTGTTCGGCCTGTTATTGACTGCTTTGCGAAGCTAATCAGACTTGATTATTGTAAAACCTTGCCCGACCCCTTAATATCCTCTTCCTTCACAGGCCCATATACGGTCAGAGCTAAAGGATTATCACCCACAAGCCTTTGTGCAAGATTTTTCACATCCCCGAGAGTTACGGAATCAACCATACTGATTACTTCTTCGGGAGAAAAATATTTGCCGTAGTATATTTCCTGCTTGGCTATATTCGTCATCTTGCTACTTGTTGATTCGAGGGCAAGGATAAGATTTCCCTTGAGTTGCGCCTTAGCGCGTTGCAGTTCATCAGAGGTAACAGTCCCCGACAGGTTTCTCATCTCATCGACTGTAATATTAATAACTTCATTGATATGTTTCTTCTCAGTACCGGCACAAACAGCCCAGAGTCCGGTATCTGAATATGACATATGAAAAGAATATATTGAATATACCAGTCCCCTCTTTTCCCTTATGTTCTGAAAAAGTCTTGAACTGTAACCGGAACCAAAAATCGTATTAAGCAAATGCATCGAGTATCTGTCTTCACTGCCATAAGGCATGCCCTTAAGGCCGAGACATACATGCGCTTCTGACAGGTCTTTTGGTATTACATGCAGCCCGCTCATAAACTCGGAAGATAATTCGCGTCTTTTTTCAGAGTTTCGCTGCAGCCCGCCGAGACTGCGATTGAGATATGCAATGAATTCTTCCTCCCTGAAATTGCCGCTGCAGGCAACAACAATATTCCCTCTGCCGTAGCATTTGCCTATGTACCTAAGGAGGTCTTCCCTCGTAAAGGTCTCAATCGTTTCTTTGCTACCGAGAACAGGCTGTCCCAGTCCGTCCTTTCCCCATACATTTTTATTGAAGAGCTCATGAACATAATCAGAAGGCGTATCCTCAACCATGTTTATTTCCTCGCTGATTATATTCTTTTCCTTTTCAATACCGGTTTCAGGAAAAGTTGAATGTAGAAATATGTCTGTCAAAAGGTCTACCGCTTTCTCAATGTATTCATCAAGGACTTTTACATAAAAAAGCGTGTACTCTGAAGAAGTGAGGGCGTTTAATTCAGCGCCCAGGGAATCCGTCTCCATTGCAATGCCTTCTGCAGTGCGTTTCTCTGTCCCTTTAAAAAACATATGTTCCAGAAAATGAGAAATACCGTTATTGTCAGGATTCTCATATCGCGCACCTGTCTTTACCCATATGCCAATGCACAGGGAATGCGCTTCTTTCACAGTCTCAAGGAGCACCGGTATGTTGTTTTCAAGAAGTACTTTCTTAAACATGGCAGTTAAATTTATTAGTTATTAATAGTCTCAAAATAGTATTTACAAACTGTCAGTCCTTTATCTGTCATGCCCAAGGACTTTTATCGGGCATCCAGAGGATAGAAACTACTGGATTCCCGCTAAAGACATGCGGGAATGACGCTTTATTAATGTACAGACTATTATGAGAATAATAAAAGACAAAAAATGCAACTGGATTCCTGCTTTCACGGGGATGACAGCATAGGTCTTTCCCGTGAAAGCGGGAATCCAGATTTAATACGTTCGAGACTCCTTAACGAGCCGTATATTATTCTTCCTTCTTTGAAGGCTGGTCTCTAAGGGCTTCTTTTCTGCTTAAACGCACCCTTCCCATCTTATCAACTTCTATGACTTTGACAAGAACTTCTTCTCCTTCCTTAAGGACGTCTGTAACTGATACGATCCTTTTATCAGAAATTTGCGATATGTGAAGCAGTCCTTCGGTTCCGGGGAATATTTCTACAAATGCGCCGAAATCAACTATTCTCTTGACCTTTCCCATGTAGAGCTTTCCAACTTCAGCCTCAGCAACTATTCCCTTTATGATATCTATTGCCTTCTGAGCAGAACCCTCGTCTACTGCCGCAATATTCACAATTCCGGTATCTTCAATATCTATCTTTACGCCTGTCTGTTCAACAATTCCCCTGATAACCTTGCCTCCGGACCCGATCACTTCTCTTATCTTTTCAGGGTTAATCTGTATTGTAAAAATCCTCGGGGCATGAGTTGCGAGACTCTCCCTGGGACTTGCAAGTATTTCCTTCATTTTATGAAGAATATAAAGTCTTCCCTCCCGGGCCTGTTCTAATGCTCCGGCCATTATTCCCCTGCTTACCCCGCCTATCTTTACATCCATTTGAAATGCTGTAATACCTTCCTCTGTACCTGTAACCTTGAAATCCATATCTCCGAGGTGATCTTCGAGACCAAGTATATCTTTAAGGATTACCGTTTTTTCGCCTTCCTGAATAAGTCCCATCGCAATGCCGGCGACCGGCGTCCTTATCGGCACTCCTGCATCCATGAGCGCCAGTGTACCGCCGCATACTGTAGCCATAGAGGATGAGCCGTTTGATTCGAGTATATCAGCCACAATGCGTATCGTGTAGGGAAACTTATTTCTCTCCGGCAGCACAACTTTCAACGCCCTTTCTGCAAGCATGCCGTGACCGATTTCTCTCCTGCCCGGAGAACGAAGCGGCTTTACTTCTCCCACGCTGAAAGGCGGGAAATTATAATGGAGCATGAAAGTCTTTTTTGACTCTCCTTCAAGCGCATCAATTCTCTGCTCGTCTTCTGCGGTGCCGAGTGTAACCGCCGCAAGGCACTGAGTCTCGCCTCGCACAAAAAGAGCAGAACCGTGCGTCCTCGGAAGGATCCCCACATCGCAGCTTATCTTCCTTATCTCATCCGGTCTGCGCCCGTCAGCCCGTATTCCCTGCTGCAGGATCATGTTGCGCACAAGATCTTTCTCTAATTTGTTAAAAAAGAACATGATATCCTTTGAGATATCTTCTTCCCCGGCATTGAGAGCTGTAATAACGTCTTTAAGAATATTATTAAGGGCGTCCTGTCTTCTGAGTTTATCAGGGATGATAATCGCCTGTTTTATCTTTTCTAATGAAAGGCCTGAAATTGTAGCTGTTAATGTGTCGTCCGTCTTTGGAGGAGTAACCGGTCTTTTGGGTCTCCCCACCATAGATATTAACTGCTTTTGCAGGGCAATAACTTTTTTTATTTCCGCATGCGCCATGTCAAGCGCTTCAAGAAGCACTGCTTCCGTGATTTCAAGTCCTCCGCCCTCTACCATGCCGACCGCGTCTTCACTGCCGGCAACGACCATGCTGAAATCGCATTCTTCTATTTCCTGAAGATCGGGATTCACAACAAAAGAATCTTTGAGGATGCCTATTCTTACAGCGCCTACAGGCTTTTCAAAGGGAATATCCGATATGCCAAGAGCCGCGGATATTCCAATTATACCAAGGATATCAGATATGTTTTCATTGCCGAAGGAGAGAACCGAGACTATCCCTTGAGTCTCTGAATAAAATCCGTCGGGGAAAAGCGGTCTGATCGGCCTGTCAATAAGGCGGGAGGTAAGCACTTCCTTCTCGGTCGGCCTGCCTTCCCTTTTGAAAAAGCCTCCGGGGATCTTGCCCGCGGCGTAAGCCTTTTCCTGATAATCAACCGTAAGGGGGAAAAAGTCTATATTTTTTTTTGGTTCTTTGGCTGCTACAGCCGTTGCTAATATAACGGTGTCGCCGTATCTGGCAATAACAGAACCGTCGGCCTGTCTTGCAAAACGTCCTGTCTCAAGATAAAGGGGTTTTCCTTTGACTTCAATCTCAACATGTGTCATTCAGTTCACTTTCTCAATCCAAGCCTTTTAATAAGCTGCTCGTATCTTTCCTGATCGGTTGTCTTTAGATAACCTAATAGTCTGCGTCTCTGCCCTACAAGTTTTAAAAGGCCTCTTCGAGAGTGGTGGTCTTTCTTGTGGGTCTGAAAGTGCGTTGTAAGGCTGTTCAGCCGCTCGCTTATTAAAGCTATCTGGACCTCCGGCGAACCCGTATCACCTTCATGCAATTTAAAATCTTTGATAATTGTTTCTTTCTGTTCTCTTGCTAATGACATAACATTACCTTCCTTCTAAGAAAAAAATTCTAACACAAACCTGACAAGTAAGTAAACCCCGTTAGAATTCAGGATGATTAATTATAAATAATTTTACCCAAAAATCACAATGAGAGTTAACGCTTTTTATGACGTGGAGAATATATCCATAATGAAATGACAGCGAGAATGATTGTTAATACTATAATTATTTTGGGAGAGAGATTGATATATACAATTTTCTCAACATAATGAATTATAAATGAGCCGGAGTAACTTTGCGATGGATCATGCATTCGTCTCAACCATATTTCAAGATGTGTGAAAGGACAGTACCAGCCGAAAAACTGTATGACGAGTGCAAAGATTATCGCGCTGATATGAACTCTTTTGACCCATCTATATTTTCTTCCTATAAACGCACCGAAGATGAGGAATAGTATCCAGAGCAAGTGAAGAAGGACTGTGATGTCTGCGGCGATCCGGTAAAGCATCTATCTCATCCCGTCGTAACGCATGATGTTACAGAAGTAACGCGCAAGGCCAGTCTTTAAACCCAGATCGACAGCAAGCAGTGATCCCATCAGAAATTCATATTAACAGATTTAAACATTAATTTATTAAATGTATCTTCCCGCTATCGGGCATGGCATGCCATGCCCCTGCAGGGCATATGCCATACGCCCTTCTGCTCTTTTGATTTTTGTACTTCTGCACTTCCGCGCTTCTGAACTTTTGACTTTTGCGCTTTCACTCTTTCGATCTTCATACCCCATACCCCCTACTTCTTTTCTGTGGTACTATAGTGCATGCTTCTCAATTACATCTGGATCGGTTTTTTTGTGATCGCCTTTGTTGTCGGGATGGCAAAGCTGCTCATGTTCGGCGACATGGACGTATTCCCTCAGATGATGAACGCCACATTCGAATATGCCAGATCAGGATTTGAGATCTCCCTGGGATTGACAGGCGTCCTGACCCTCTGGATGGGTTTGATGAAGATAGGAGAAGAAGGCGGGATCGTCAGGATCTTTTCCAGGGCCATCTGGCCGTTTTTTCACCGTCTCTTCCCTGAGCTTGAAAAAGACCATCCTGCCGTAGGCTCCATCATCATGAACATCTCCGCCAATATGCTGGGACTTGATAACGCTGCCACGCCTCTCGGTTTAAGGGCTATGAAGGAGATGCAGGCCACAAACAAAGACAGGCACATGGCATCGAACCCCATGATAATGTTTACCGTGCTGAACACCTCCGGACTCACACTTATCCCCGTTACTATCATGGTGTACCGGTTCCAGCTCGGGGCCGCGGACCCCTCGGATATTTTTATTCCCATATTACTGGCGACCTCATTTTCAACTATGGCGGGTCTCATCAGCGTGGCCCTGTATCAGAGGATCAATCTACTGGACAGGGTGGTCCTGGCATATCTCGGAGTTTTCACATTATTTGTCGGCGCATCGATGTTCATTCTTTCCAGGATGAGCAGGGAAGAGATAGCGGCTGTTTCCTCAGTTGCGGCCAATCTCCTGCTTTTTTCCATCATCGTCGGTTTTATACTGCTCGCTTCATTCAGGCGGGTCAACGTTTACGAATCATTTATCGAAGGGGCGAAAGACGGCTTTCATATTGCCGTCAGGATCATCCCCTATCTGATCGCCATTCTGGTTGCCGTGGGCGTTTTCAGGACATCGGGAGCAATGGACATGCTCACAGATCTGATTCGTAATACTCTGGTATCGCTGAACATAAATGCCGACTTTACGGGCGCTCTGCCGACCGCGTTCATGAAACCTCTCAGTGGAAGCGGCGCGAGGGGCATGATGGTGGATGCGATGAAGACATATGGGGCCGACTCCTTCGCCGGAAGGGTCGCGTCAATAATGCAGGGCTCCTCCGATACCACGTTTTATATCATCGCCGTTTATTTCGGTTCTGTCGGGATAAAAAATACGCGCTACGCAGTCATATGCGGACTCATCGCTGATCTTGCAGGCCTACTGGCATCTATATTCATCGGCTATCTGTTCTTTCATTGATCTATTGCATAAATTTGCTTATGGCGTGGTTTCTTCCCCTAACCTCTCACCCATTACCCCCTAATCCTTACCCCTTATCCGCTTTCGCACTATCCATTTTTTAATTTATCTTTAATTCTTGCCATTACTTCTTTGTAAGGGATAGTTCTTGCCTTGCCATCTTCAATATCTTTGACCCGCCTTCTTAGCACAAACAGCCTGCTTCTGATCTTGTCCTGAGTAAAACCCATAAAGGTCATCTCCCAAAAGCAGTGTGCTATTATTTCTTCCTTCGGCATCTTTTTAAGAACTTTTTTATCCACCTCATATCCAAGCCATTTCGACCACGGAGTATACTCAAGGGCGTATGACTGTTGAATGCCTTTTTCTGTGCATAGACCGCTGACACAGAAATATGCGTTCTTCCCTCTCCCGACTTTCCTGATATCAATAACCAACCCTTCTTTGTTATATCTATACCGCATAAGTCTTAGAGTTTGAAAAACATACTTGTACCCATTAATAACCTTTTTCTGGTCAGGATAAAGTTCGAGTAATGCGTCTTTCACTTTTTTGAAAGTGCATGACCGAACCATATCTTTGAACAGTACTTTCTCAGATTCACTTTTGATCATCCGAATATGCCCCGTTCTCTTTTCTCTTTTTGTTTTGCTGCCAAAAATATTTTTATCGCATCAAGAGGATCTTTGGCCTTCTTCAGATATTCCTTATCAAAGAGGAAAAAGATATTGTCTATTCCTGCCAGCTTGCTTTTCTTCTTTTTATGGCGGCCTTGTTCAAACCATTCGACCACATTTGTCAGAAACCTGATGGCGCCCTCATTTTCTCTAACTTTTTCATCATATTTCTTATATAAATCGTGATACCAGAGGAGCAGTTTCTCCAAATTCATGTCACTAAGCATGTGTCTGGTCTCTTGCAGTGAGTCAGCCACGCCAACAAGAACGCCTCTGAATACTGCGATATAAACATACTGGCCAGCAAATTCTGAACACTTATTATAAAATAATTCTTCTTAAACAACTCTTATTTCCTCGGAAAGCATCGCAAATCCCTGCTCGGTAAAGACATAGGGAAGATATCTTCTGCCGCCATGGTTGGATTTAAGTAACGAGTCCTGCAAAGTCGCTTTCCCCATACCCTGCGAGAAGTGATACATCATCTTCACTTCGCACAAATGAGCAGCAGGATTCACAATGATACGTTCGTGAGACAAGCGTTTCCGTTTTTCCATCCGGTACGGGGATGGTCTGCAGAGTGATGGACACGCTCAGGTTGGTGACGGCTCTGCAATGGGGGCAATACGCCGTATGCACAATGTTGATATTCTGATGAGACTTTTTCATGGGCTATTTATTTAAACTTTAAAAGAGGCATATCCCCTTCCCTTTCCAAATTTAACCTTTAAGCATTTTCAGGAAGTCATCTTTTGTCATTTCCACATCTCTTAATATCTTGGATAACAGTCCTGCGCCAATTGTTTCACCTGAATGAACCGGGACTACTGTTACTCGTCCGTCAGAATGTTTCATAAAGACATGGCTGCCTCTTTGTCTTTCAGAGGTAAAACCGGCTTTTTTTAAAATAAAAACAATTTCTTTTCCGGACAACGATGGAAATTTACTCATACTGCGATCTTCTGAACACCTACAAGATGCGTTTTGGTGCGCTTTTCTCCCTGCACTTCAAGACAAAGCAGAACTGCCTCTTTAATCCTTTTCATTAAAGTATCAAGAGACTTTGCTTGTGTATGACAGCCCTTAAGTTCGGGTACCTCTGCAATAAAATACCCTTCTTCATCCTGCTCTATGATGACTGTAAATTCTTTAGCCATTTATTTTGTCCTCCTGAAAATATTATTTATTTTATATCAAAAGATATGATTATTCCCCTTTATAAATTACATCGCTTAATTGTAATTCAATATCATGCCAAACAGCAAGACAAAAGTGGGGAAGTGCGCAAGCGGGGAAGAGCGGAAGCGCTACTACAACGACTTTGTCCTGCTTCTCTTTTCTCTCGTGCGGTGTACTGCCTTTTGACGTTTTGCTCCCAGGCTGTTTTCCCCGGCATCAATGATGATCGTCCCCTCCTGAAAGTCCCTTGCAAGAAGCTTCTCCGCATCCGTCCAGAGCGTGTTGCGCGACGCATCTCCAAGGAGGGCGATAATGAGCGTTCCGTCTTCCTTATCCGAAGCGCCTACAAAACAGTGCCGCGCTGCCCGGGTATACCCGGTCTTTCCTCCAAGGTGGCCGTCATCCGTCCAGAGCAGGTTATTTGTATTGGTAAGAACGACCGTCTTCCCCTTGACGTCAAGCGCCGTTGTCGGAGTGTGAATTATATCGGCGATAAGCGGATAGGACAATGCTTTTTTCATGATCCTTGCGAGATCGCGGGCGGTTGTGTATTGTCCTTTCCCGGGAAGCCCTGAGGCGTTTATAAATCTGGTATTGAGTGCGCTGATGGATATTGCCTTTTCATTCATGAAGGATACGAATGCTTCTTCCGTGCCTGCGGAGGCTTCAGCGAGCGCCACCGCTGCGCCGTTGATCGACCGTATCAGGGCAAGGCAGAGGAGGTCTCTCACACTGAGTTTTTCCCCTCCAGGGAGGTTCGGCCGGATCGATGCGGTAAGGGCGGCTTTTTTGCTTATAGTAATTACCTCATCAGGCCCCAGTATATCAAGGGCGACCATCGCCGTTATCAGCTTTGTCGTGCTTGCCGGAGGTAATTTAAGATCCGGGTTCTTTCCATAGAGCAGGGTATCATTTGCACTGTTTACCACGACTGCAGCCTTTGCGGATATTTCTGACGCATGAGAAGGTGATGACAAGAAGGATGTGACAGCGGCGAACGCAAGAAGCAGTGCGCAAAAAAACGTGAAATACCCTGTGATATTTTCTTCCTGTTTTTTTAATTTCTTGTTCAAATTCATAACAACTCCCCGGAAAGGTTCTCGCTTTATTGATCATCCCTTCCTCTTTTTATATTTATCGGAAATTTTCCCGCTTCCCTAAAGTAGCGAGAAAGTGCGTAAGCAGGAAAGTGAGGAAGTATAACGATATTGCTTACCCTTTCAGATAATCTTTCAGCGCTTCTTTCCAGTGCCTTGCAGGTTCAATCCCCTCGAGCTTCAGCATGGTGTTATTAAGCACGGAAAAGGCGGGTCTTTTGGCAGGTCTGTTTAATTTTTCGGAAGTTATCGGGTTGATTTTCTTATTAATCCCATTTGCCCTTGCTATCTCAACGGCAAATTCATGCCAGGAACAATATGATGTGTTGGTTACATGATATGTGCCATAGCCTCTCCCGATCAACTCCCTCAGTTTTCTTGCGAGATCGTAAGTATAAGTAGGAGAGCCAACCTGATCATTTACAACATCTATTTCGTTTTTTTCCGACAAAAGCCTTATTATTGTATCAACAAAATTTTTGCCGTTTTTCCCGTAAAGCCATGAGGTCCTGACAACATAAAACCTGTTTGTCAGTGATGTTACAAACTGCTCTCCCAAAAGTTTAGACAGTCCATACATGTTTATGGGATTTGTTTTGTCCCACTCATTGTATGTCTCCTTTTTTGTGCCGTCAAATACATAATCGGTGCTGATATAAATTACGGGACATCTGATCTCTTCGCATGCCATGGTTATGTTTCTTGCACCGATCCCATTCACAAGAAACGCCGTTTCAGGAGTTCTCTCGCATCCGTCAACATCGGTATAAGCTGCCGTGTGTATCAGATAATCCGGCTTTATTTCTTTTATTGCTTTAACAGATTTATCAAGATCGGTAATATCAAAATCATGGAGTGTAAGGGCCGCGAGTTCAACATCTGAAAAGACATTCTTTATATCGGAACCAAGCATACCGTCAGAACCGGTCAATGCGATCTTCAACAAATAATCCCCCTCACCCTAACCCTCTCCCGCAAGGGTAGAGGGAATTTAACAGTCTTCACTTTTTCAGCCTTTCAGCATACTGAGTATTATAATACTGCATATATTCTCCGGATATTATCCTTTGCCACCACTGTTTATTTGAAATATACCAATCAACGGTTTTTGAAATTCCCTCATCAAAACTAATCTCCGGTTTCCAGCCAAGCTGCTGTTCTATCTTTGACGAATCAATGGCATATCTCCTGTCATGACCCTTTCTGTCCCTGACAAAGTTGATCAGACCTGCGAATTCATTCTCATTCAGGTTGATTCTTCCGGCAACTTTTACAAGCAGCAATTTAATGAGTTCGATGTTCGCACGTTCGTTCCTTGAGCCTATGTTATAAACTTCGCCGTTTTTACCGTTATGAAGGACCGTATCTATCCCCTTACAGTGGTCTGTAACATAAATCCAGTCCCGAACATTCATGCCGTCTCCGTAAACCGGTATCGGCTTCATATTAAGTGCATTGATGATAACAAGAGGAATAAGTTTTTCGGGGAATTGATAAGGCCCGTAATTATTTGAGCACCTGGTTATTATAGCCTTTATTTTATGAGTTTCAACGTAAGACCTGACAAGCATGTCGGAAGCTGCCTTGCTGGCCGCATAAGGACTATTGGGCCTCAACGGCGAGTTTTCATTAAAGGATTCCTTTTCTATTGTGCCATATACCTCATCAGTTGAAACATGCAAAAAAATGCAGTCTCTTTGTTTTGCTGTTTCAAGCAGATTATGAGTTCCCATAATATTTGTCTGAAGGAAAGGCGAGGCGTCAAGAATGCTTCTGTCAACATGGCTTTCCGCTGCAAAATTTACAATTGCATCAAACTTTATGCCATCCAGCACATTTCTGTCGCAAATGTCTCCCCTGACAAACGTATAATTTGGGTATCCGTCTATTCCCTTAAGATTTCCGAGATTGCCCGAGTAGGTAAGTTTGTCTAAATTAATCACGTGATAGTCAGGGTGTACAGACAGCACATACCTGATATAATTAGCCCCTATAAACCCAGCACCGCCAGTTATCAATAACCTCATTATTTATCCTCTATGCTGAATGGCGAACGTGGATCATTTTCATGCCGTATTTCATCAACTGTTTCGGTCTTCCCCCATCCCTTATAAAGTCTGTCCGGCAAATTTATTACTAACCCATCGGTACTGCCGATATTTTTGTAAGCATGCACTATGCCGGGCGGCACAATTGCCAACGTAGGGGTATCAGATGTATCCACAACTTTTTTCTCCTGGTAGGTTGAAGATTTTTTTCTGTTATCCCATAAATAAATTCTGAACTTGCCGATAAAACAAAAACAATCAGTCTGTTTTATGTGTTCATGAGGTCCTCTGACAAGTCCCGGCCTTGTCATTGACAGATATACCATGGCCGGCGTAATTTCTGATTCATCTTCTCTTATTATTTCTCCCAGCCAACCCCGCGGATCCTTGTAAAGCAGCACTTGTTTTATATGAAGCCCTTCCACCTTAAACCTCCACTACAGAATCATCACCAAGCATAAGTCTTAAGGCCTTATGGGTTTTCCTGTTTTCGGTAATTTTTACCCTGCGTCCGACAAGGCTCTCTTCCAGTCTTTCTATATTTCTCAATTCACTTTCATCCATTATAACGGAATGTTCAACCGATGACCTGATTATATTTACTTTGTTGCCGATACTTGTATGAGGTCCGATAAAAGAGTTTTCTATCACGGTATTTTCACCGATCACAACAGGTCCTCTTATAGTGCTCTCTTTTATAACCGACCCTTTGCCGACGGCAACCCTGCCGAGTATCCTGCTTGTATTATCAACCTGCCCATTGATATTTCCTTTCAACCATTTATCAAGAACGATTGCATTGGCCGTAAGCATGTCATCCTTTTTCCCTGTGTCAAGCCACCACATATCAAGCACAAAACTCTCAACGCTGCAACCCATATTAATCAATTCCTGAATAGCGTCGGTTATTTCGAGTTCTCCCCTTGTTGAAGGCTTTATCCTTTCTATAGCCTCATGTATTTTAGGTGAAAAGATATATATGCCTACCAGGGCCAGATTTGAAGGAGGAACTTCAGGTTTTTCTATAAGTCTGAGGACCCTTCCCTCAGGTGAAACATCTGCAACGCCAAATTGCTTCGGATTATCCACTTCCTTAAGTAGTATAAGGGCTTCCGGCATGTTTCTCTTGAATTCATCAATAAATTTATCTATACCGGTACCGATAAGATTGTCACCCAAATACATTACAAATGCCGAATCAGCAAGGAAGTCCCGCGCGGTTTTAATAGCGTGAGCAAGTCCGCCCGGCACATCTTGTGTGATATATTGAATATTAATCCCCCAGCGGCTCCCGTCTCCTGTAGCGTCTTTAATTTCCTGCCCGGTTTCAGGAGAAATAATCATGCCGACATCTTTTATCCCTGCTTCAACTATATTTTCTATACAATAAAAAAGTATGGGCTTATTGGCTACCGGGACGAGCTGTTTGGCACCGGAGTAAGTCAACGGTCTTAAGCGTGTGCCTTTCCCTCCACTCAGGATGATGGCTTTCATAGAGTTTTTATAATAACCAAAATATGCGAGAAGTTCAAATATTGCTTAATCTGTTTAATCTGCTTCATTATGCTCTTTCTCAAACTCTCTTAAAACTTTTTTGACCTCATTATCAGTTGCCTTGAGTTTGGACTTGCAGTATTTGATAAGATAAGCAGCCCGTTTCACTTTCTCCGCAAGCACGTCGACGTCAACGGTCTCGTTTTCAATTTCTTCCACGATTGATTCTATTTCCTCAATCGCGTTCTTGTAACTTGGGGCGTCATTCATTATTCTCCCTCCCGTTAAATTCAAAATTAACCACAATCTCTCTCCTTACTACTTACTGCTTACTGCTTACCACTTTACTTATCAATTCACCCTTATACAATACAGTGCGCAAATTGTCACCAACTTCTGCATCAGATATGGATTTAACAGCTCTCCCGTTGTTGTATGTAATACTGTATCCTCTTTTAAGTACATTGACGGGATTGAGGTGGTTGATGTTACTTTCTTTCGACATAAGTCTTTCCTGCCCGGACTTTATCAGTTTTGAAGAATATTTCAGGCCTTTTATGAAAATTTTCAGTCTGTGGAAATTATCAAGCAGGTCTCTTCTTACAGAACTTTCAAGATTCCCGGCAAGATTGGAAATCTTCTCTCTGATATTTGAAGTCAGTTTATGAGTTCCGTGAACTAAATTATGCGTTAACGAATCTATCATGTCTTCAAAATTCCTGACTCTTGTAATAATCAAATCCGCAACTGCGGTAGGGGTCTTGGCCCGCATGTTAGAAACCTCGTCAACAACGGTAACGTCTCTTTCATGCCCTATCCCTGATATGACCGGGACAGGCAAGTAAGCGATCGCCTTTGCAATATCATAACTGTCAAAGCATTGTAAATCGGTCTGCCCCCCGCCACCCCTTACTATGACAATAACATCAAATTGTGAAGCATCATTAGTACATTGCATGAGAGCATTCACAATCGACAGCTCCGCCCTGTCTCCCTGCATTGTCGCCTCATATAGTTTGCAGGTAAATTTATACCCGTAAGAATTGTTTGTTAAATGTGTCATCAGGTCTTCATAACCTGCCGCTGTAGCAGATGAGATAATCCCTATCCTCTGAGGGACCAGAGGAAATTCCAGTTCCTTATTTTTATCTTTGATGCCTTCTTTTGTAAGCCGTTCCAAAATTTCTTTTCTTCTGACGGCCAGTTCCCCGATAGTGTAAGAAGGGTCAATGTTTAAAATATTCAGCTTCAGCCCGTACCTCTCGTGAAAACTTACCTCAGCCTCAAACAATATTTTGATTCCTTTGCCGAGTTCAATGCCTGTAGCTCTTCTGAATTCTGCAGACACTTTTTTAAAAGCGCTTGCCCATATGACAGCTTTTATCTCAGCACGGATAGTCTCTTCCTCTTTATCAACGAGAGTCAGATAGCAATGATTCTTTACATCGCATGAAGCTATTTCTGCAGTAACAAGAAACGCATCAGGCAAAGAGCTTTCAATAACAGACCTGATAAGCCGATTAAGTTCGTATAGGGATAATATTTGTGACATTGCTCAAACCTTTCACGGATATTTTTACAGTTCATTATTTTAGCAAATCTTGATGTATTAAAATTGCATCTACGAACCAAACCGAACCCTTGACGGTGCTGACCCCTTGGAGATAGGGGACGTTCTTGACTACGTTGACTTATTGCCATACTTTTTCAATGCCGTGTCATAAGGGACACACCTCGACTTTAGACAGTTCTTATTCAATTCTAAATATTCTTTACCTCCTCCTGAACTCCCACGGCGGTGTCGGATTTACCTGCTGCCAGAGACCGCTACGCATCTTCCGTGCCTCGTTTTCAGCATCAATGTATTCCGAAGCATAGGGTCTTTTGAGATATTGACGGTAAGCCCAGGCGTAACCTCGTTTCACCATCTCCCTGTTAATATCCAACCCCATTCTTTTAATGATGCATATCTCACGGTCATACGATCTGTCACCGGTGAGAGTGATATCAACAGTAGTATGCAGGACAAGATTATTCAGTTCTCTGTCAGCGGCTCGCCCGTATGGTTGCCCGGGATTGCCGTTATGAGGTATCTCAGGCGCATCGATGCCGTAGAGCCTGCACTTAAAGAGCTTTCCGCTAAAAGGTCTGATAATAACGGTGTCGCCATCGCTGACTTTTGTGACTGTGCCCCTGATGACCCTGTAATCCTGGGCATACGCTGGAGAGAGAATACAGATGGATAGGAGAAGGAAAAGATGAACTTCAACAATAAACTTCTTATAACATCTCAAGCCGGGTCCTCGCAATCCGTCCCCTGCTCTCAAGATTATAGCACAAGATGGGATATAGTTAGACAGGTTTCATTGGTTAGATTAGTTCCATTGGTTTAATTGGTTAACTAATAAAACTAATAGAACATGGAAATATTGCTTTTTCCCGAGGATACATGATAAGGTCTTTTTATGAAAGACAGGAAAATTACAGGCCTGATCAGCACCATAAGAGAATCCCATCCTGAGATCAAACTGGTCTATCTTTTTGGTTCGCAGGTTACCGGTAAAACGGGTGCGATGAGCGATTATGATCTTGCATTTTATATCGATGAAAAAGACATAAAAAAATTGCATGACCTGAAATTCTCCCTGATGGATGAAATAAGCCGTGCGTTGAAAACAGACAGGATAGACCTCGTGATTTTGAACCTGACAGAATCTCCTGAACTGAAATACAACATCATCAAGGAAGGTAAACTTCTTTTTAGTGAAGAGCCCTACAAGGTTTTAATAGAACCGAGGATCCTTACTGAATATTTTGATTTCCATGATCTTCTTGCCCGCTATCATCTGACAAAAGCATTATGACCAATATCTCAGTAATTGAAAACAAGATCAGTTCCATACGGAAGTATTTAAAGATACTCGAAAGATACAGACAGTTTTCTCAACAGGAAATTATTGAAGATATTGACCGGAAAGGAGCGGTCGAAAGATATTTGTATCTTGTCGTGCAGGCAGCTATTGATCTGGCTGAAGCCGTCATTTCATATAAGAACCTGAGAAAGCCATCCACCATGAGTGAATCTTTCCACATCCTTCAGGAGGAAAACATTATTCCTCCGGAACTGACAGATCAAATGATCAAAATGACAGGGTTCCGTAATGTCATTGCTCATGATTATGAAAAGCTGAATTATGACATCCTATATGAGGTACTTCAGAACAGGCTGCAAAACATAGAGACTTTTCTCGATAAAGTCTCACGGCTTTAGAGGTTTAACCTCGATATAAGAACTTCCACCTTTCGTAAATAATTCCTATTCAAAAAAAGAATCATTATATGGTATATTGTAGCGGGAACTGGTTGAAGCAATTTAGAGCGCACAAAAACAGCTTTCAGCAATCAGCATTCAGCGGTCACATAGTCAGGCTATTTTTTTTGCTGAAAGCTGATAGCTGACAGTTAATAGCTTACAAGGGGACATGCTTTCAAAAATTCTTAGCGCAACGTTAATTGGCATTGACGCGCATCTTGTTGAAGTAGAGGTTGACGTTACTGCAAAAGGACTTCCTCACTTCTCTACGGTCGGATTGCCGGATACTGCCGTTAAAGAGAGTAAAGAAAGAGTGCGGGCTGCTCTCAAAAATACGGGCTTCAACTTTCCTTTAAAGCAAATAACCGTTAATCTTGCCCCTGCGGACTTAAAAAAGGAAGGCTCTGCATTTGATCTGCCGATCGCGATTGGAATAGTAGTGTCTGAGGGACTTATTGAACCTGATGCTGTCAAAGATTATCTTATTTCCGGCGAGCTGTCTCTTGACGGAAGGATAAAAACTGTAAAAGGCGCCCTGTCAATGGCCATAAAAGCAAGGGAAGACAAACTCAGGGGATTGATTCTACCCGAAGAAAACGCAAATGAGGCTTCTGTCGTTAACGGCATCCCTGTCTATGGCTTTAAAAGTTTACCGGAGCTTATAGAATTCCTCTGCGGAATAAACAGCAAAGAACCTGCATGTATAGAAATATCTACCGTTATGAAAGAGAATTCTGAATATTATGACGACTTCTCTGACGTTAAAGGACAGGAGCATGTCAAGCGCTCAATTGAAGTATCCGCTGCAGGAGGACACAATTTGCTGATGATAGGCCCTCCCGGTTCAGGAAAGACGATGCTCGCAAAAAGGATCCCGACTATATTGCCTGATATGACTTTTGAAGAGGCCTTACAGACCACAAGGATTCACAGCGTAGTCGGTATTCTTAAATCCGGACAATCACTCCTCGCCACCCGCCCCTTCCGTTCACCGCATCACACGTTGTCAGATGTTGCAATGGTAGGCGGAGGGCAATTTCCAAAACCCGGTGAAGTCAGCCTTGCACATAATGGAGTCCTTTTTTTAGACGAATTACCGGAATTCAAGAGAAACGTTCTTGAAGTATTGAGGCAGCCGCTTGAAGACAGCACCGTTACAATTTCAAGGGCGCTCAGATCTATAACCTATCCTGCCTCCATTATGCTTGTATGCGCCATGAACCCCTGTTTCTGCGGGTTCGCCGGACATCCTCAGCATGTATGTTCATGTACTCCTGCCCAGGTCGACCGTTACAGAAGAAAAGTTTCGGGCCCGCTCCTTGACAGAATAGACATTCATGTTGAAGTTCCGGCAGTGCCGTATAAAGATCTTTCAAATGAGCATTGCGGAGAATCTTCAGCAACGATCCGTGAAAGGATTCAAAGGGCACGTCAACTTCAGATTGAGAGATTCAAAAAAGACGGCATCTATTCAAATTCCAAAATGCGCTCGAAGCACACCAGGAAATACTGCAGTCTCAATGCGAATGCTCAGGGTATAATTGAAACCGCAATGCATAAACTTGGATTGTCAGCAAGGGCGTATACGAGAATTTTAAAAGTTTCAAGGACAATTGCCGACCTTGCGGAATCAGAGCACATTCAGGCAGAGCATATCTCCGAAGCAATCCAGTATCGGACATTGGACAGGGGAATGGTATAGTTGAAAATTAACAATTAGTTAAACATGCTCTCGATTGCTGTTGTGTTGTCAATTGGTATTTGTATATTGAATTATCACAAAAGATTATTTGTTGAAAGAGAGAAATTTAATGCTGTTAATTTGACAAAGACTTTGGGATGAACGAGAGAAGTTAAGAGTATTTTTTTCTCTGTCAAATTTTAATGACATAAAATTGTCGCAGTAAATATATCGTGATTCACATAGTGCCAGCCCAGGTATCTCAAAAAAAAGACTTGACAAGCGATCTTCAGGTATTTATAATAAGTAAGTACTTACTTATTTTCAAAGGAGGTAACAATGGGAAGACGCAAGATCATTCGAGATGAGCAGTTACTGGAGCATGCGCGGGAAGAGTTCCTGAAAAATGGCGCATTCGGGTCAACAAAGGAAATAGCCCGTAAGTCCGGGGTCTCCGAGGCGACCCTGTATCAGCGGTATCCTACTAAGGCTGCGCTTTTTCTGGCTGCGATGGTCCCGCAGCAGGTCGATATTAATGCCATAATCAATTCATTTACAAAAGAGACTGACCCGCGTCGAGTCTTGACTGAGATCGGGCTTAGGATTTTGGCCTATTTCCGCACGCTCATTCCTGTCGTCATGCATCTAATAACCAATCCATCAATAAGCATGGCTGACGTGAACGCCCACTTTAAGGGCAAGCCGGTAGTGGAACTCTCAGAAGCCCTGGCAGCACACATGAATGAGGCAAATTCACGAGGATTAGTTAAAGTCGATAATCCTATGGCCGCCGCCAGCCTCTTCGTTTCAGCAATACACAGTCTGGCGGTATTTGAGCTGATGGAAATTCACGGCGGCAAAAACATGGATCATGCTGTGAAACAATTTACTGAGGCTCTCTGGAGCGGCATAGCGCCGGCCAGCCGGACGCGCAAGACCGCACAACATAAAAAAGCAATGCGTAAACATTGAGGAGGTTGTCAAACAATGATCGCCAATAATTCTACTCAGGTGTCTGAACAAAAGATGTCGGCTGCCGCGTTGTCGCGTGCATACCTTTCAGCAACGGTGATCCTGGCGTCAATAACTCATGCCTATGTGTTCGGACACCGCGCATTCATTGCCGGGTTTATCGTCATAGCGTTTATTTACGCTTTTAACATTCTGTATCTGCGTACGAGAAACAAGGTCTTCCTCGTATTTTATGGATTACTCAATGCCTGGGTCATTATCGGCTTCGGTCTGTTTAACGGTTTTTGGAACCACGTATTAAAAGCGTTTCTTAACTACCTGCATAACGGACATTTACCGTCCTTTTTGGCGAAGCTTTTTATGACTCCTGAGATAGGGAGTTCCTATTTCGAGGGCGTGGGGATGCTCACTTTTATTATGAGCATGTGTGCTGCGTATTACGGGTATAAATTTATAAAGGAGGAACACTAATATGCCAAACTTTATTCAGTTCAATCAGGTTTCCAGATGGTTCGAATCGGCGTCAGTTCGTTTTGATGCGTTGAAAAACATTGATCTCCATATCGAACAGGGGGAGCATGTGGCAATCGTTGGAAAGTCGGGAAGCGGCAAATCCACCCTTCTAAATATGCTGACAGGTATTGACCATCCCAGCCAGGGAACGGTCAGAATTAATTCCACCGATGTCCACACATTGAACGAAAGCCGCCTGGCAAAGTGGCGGGGAGAGAATGTCGGTATAGTCTTTCAGTTTTTTCAGCTTATTCCAACCCTCAGCATCAGGGAAAACCTGCTTTTAGCCATGGACTTCGTCGGCAGCATTCCAGCAAATGAGCGCAACAATCGGGCTGAGGCATTGCTTGCGCAGGTAGGCATCTTGCAGCATGCAGACAAGCTGCCTGCCGCATTGTCCGGCGGGGAGCAACAGCGGGCCGCTATTGCCCGAGCGTTGGCCAATGACCCGCCTATTCTGGTGGCGGACGAACCTACCGGGAATTTAGACAGCAAGACCACCGAGGCCATTCAAAGACTGTTTGCCGATCTGGTTAAAAACGGTAAAACGGTCATTGTGGTAACACACGAAAACATATTCAATTCAGAATACAGCCGCATCATATCGCTTAGCGACGGAGCGGTTGTAAGCGATAGAAAGAATTAACTGAAGGTTTATATGCACGCAGTAATTGTCATTATTATTACAGCAGTTGCAGCTAAGTTGAAAGGAGTTATCCCCATGAACATGAAATTCAGAAAAGTTATCGGCGATCTGCGGATCAATCCGGGCCGAATAATACTTGTCATTGTTGCCTTGATAATCGGCCTTTGTGGTGTCGGCTCCATCCTGGTGTCATATACTATCCTGAGCCGCGATCTGAATGAGAATTTTGTCAGGACCAACCCTCTTCACGCAGTCATAACATCCAGAGATTTTAACAGGCTGGATTTGGCAGTCTTGAGGAGCCGTCCTGAGATCGAGAAGGCTGAATTCAGGGATTTTGCTACGCTGAGGATCGAAACGCACCCGGATGAATGGATCCCATTATGGTTATTCGGCGTTGAAGATTTCAACAATTTCAAACTGGCACGAATATTTGACCAAAAGGGCAACAGCGGGCCTGCAGCGCCCAAAGACGGGGGCATGTTGATCGAGCGTGACGGACTTCGCTTCTCTGATCTGAAGGCCGGTTTTCCTGCGCGCGTTCGGGCAGGCGGCAGGGTCGTTGATGTTCCGGTCGCCGGTATCAGTTTTGATCCAGCCCAGGCGCCGGGCACACAAGACCACCTGATCTATGCGTATGTGAATAAAAAAACTTACTCAGACATTACAGGCGAGCCGGCTGAACAGCGATTGATCATCCGCTTTAAAAATGTAAAAACAAAACAGGAAGTTCAGACTGCCGCAGACGGTCTCGTTAATTATTTTAAATCTCTGGGTATTGCAGTTGATACAGTTAAGATACCTAAATTTATGGAGCACCCCCACCAGTGGCAGTTAAACACCCTGCTGTTTATGGAGGGGAGTATCGGTTTCCTTGCGTTTTTTTTGGGCGCTGTACTGGTTTCTCAATTAATAGCGGCTATTCTTGCCAATCAAATACGGCAGATCGGCATTCTCAAGGCCATCGGCGCGTCGCGGTTCAAGGTCTTTCAAATCTATTTGACGATGGTGCTGCTCCTGGGAGTAATATCCGGCGTGATCGCAATTCCACTTGCAATCAAGTCCGGCTATGCATACGCCTACTTTGTGGCGGAGATCCTTAATTTCAAGATCCTTACCACTTCCCTGCCTCATTATATGTATATTTATCTCATAGCCGCGAGCCTGTTGCTGCCGGTCTTGCTGTCCCTGCCTGCTATTTTAAAAGGTACGAGGATCTCTGTCCGTGAAGCGTTAAGCGATTACGGCATTCAACAGGATGCTGGCGCTAAAAAATCCAGGTTCGCTCATAAATTGCCGCTCCCGAGGAATCTCGTATTGGCCTTCGAAAATACCATACGCCGCAAAAAACGTCTTGCGGTCACAGTAGCTGCCATGGCGCTCGGCGTGGCGATCTTCAGCACAGGGTTCAATGTGCAGCAATCCCTTAAGGACCTCCTGTCGGATGTGAACAACAGCATGAAGCATGATATTCAGGTGGTGCTTATCAACCAGATACCGAAAAAAGAGGCACTGAAATATTTTGACGAAATTGAAAACATTAGCCGGATAGAAACATGGAATGGCGGCCGAGGTGCAATGCAAAATATGATCGTTTCTACGGATTCTGGAGTGGGAATTATTGCCCTCCCCTACAATAGCGACCTCATTGCTTTCAGGTCCATCAGAGGGCGATGGTTGAGCGGTCCAACCGAGCCTGAAATAGTGATGAACCAGGAGGCGGCAAAAATGTATGACAACCCGGCCATAGGCAATCATCAAGTGCTTAGCATCAGGGGGAAACAATTCAGGGCAAAACTGGTCGGGGTCGTTGATGAATTTGAAAAGCCCAAAATTTATATGGCCCAGGAACAGTATGACGCGGTCACTAATCCAGATCACTACATCAATAGCTTGATGTTTGTTGCCAAGGATAAAAGCTATGACAAGGTAACAGCACTGAAAAAAGAGATTGAGAAGGCGATCGAACCGACCAACCTTCAGGTGCTCTATGTAATGATGCAGGCGGAACGGGTAAAAATTATTTACGACCACCTGAAGATAATCCTCGTAACGATCGTGTTCTTTGCCTTGCTGGTGCTGGTTGTCAGCGCAATAGGAATGGCATCCGCGACGAGCATCAATATCATGGAGAGGACCCGTGAGATTGGCGTGCTGAGGGCGATCGGCGCGACTCCCAAAATCATCAATAACCTGTTTGTCGCCGAAGGAATGATAGTGAGCGTTATCAGTATTTTTCTTGGATTCTTATTATCGTGGCCTCTCAGTATCGTTGCCTCAAAGTTTTTCGGCAACTTAATGCTGGAAGTCGATCTTCGTTTTTCTTTCAGCAGGACCGGCTTCGTGATAACCCTGATCGCAAGTTTAATTTTTGGCTGGATAGCCAGCCGAATTCCGCCTCGCAAGGCAATTAAAGTATCGACCCGGGAAGCGTTGGCATATGAGTAGGCAGGAGGCGAATATGAATTCTCTAAAGATAACCATCGGCGAAAACTCAGTGCTGAAGATCGACGGTGACCGCAGGAGAACGTTAATATCATGCGAAAAAGGCACGGTCAGTGTCACCCAGCAAAATGATGGGAAAGATCATATATTGTCCGGTGACGATATTTTTATTATTGACAAAAAAGGGCGCGTACTTGCCTGGGCTTTTTCGGATGCCTCGATAGCAATATCTTTCTCTGATACTAATAAATACGGTTTGATAGAAAGACTGAGGAGGTTAATTTTTTTGTAAGGAACATTATGAAAAAACTCCTGATAACTTCATACTGGCTCGGAATTGTTGCTGATGCCATCGCGACTGTACTCCTGTTTTCACCTCAAGCCGCTGAGATCGTTCTTCAGCCCCAGCCATTTGTAATATCTCCGCTCTATTTGTACGTTACGCGAGTTGCAGGGGCATTGATGCTTGGCTGGACGGTCTTGCTCTTCTGGGCGCAGCTAAAACCCGTAGAGCGTACCGACATTCTCCTTATCACCCTGTTTCCTGTTGTAAGCATACTGGCCGGCGCTGCGGTGATTGTTGTGAGATCAGGTCATATCTCCATAATAAACATGATGCCGATGTTTACCCTGTATCTGGTGCTTTATTGTACAATCATCCCATCGTATATATGGGTAAAAAAGAAGAGACACGAAATGGGATATAAATTATCTTTACAGTAAGGAGGCAGAAATGAACAATATAACACTCACGATCATTGGATACGTCGAATCGGCGGTCAAGGAGCAAACAGATGAAAATTGGGGGGAGGTTGAGGCTCGAGTTGTTCTGCGCCCGGAGTACCGCGCAGGATTGCAAGGCATTGAACAGTTCTCACACGCACTTATCGTTACCTTCTTACACGAGGCTCTTTTCGAGCCTTCCAAACGCCTTATTCGACGTCCGCGGGGACTCGATTCCATGCCCGAAGTGGGCATCTTTGCGCAACGGGCGAAAGATCGCCCAAATCCGCTGGGCGTCACAGCTGTGTCAATCGCGGGCGTTCAATCAGGGGTGCTGGTCGTTCGGGGTCTTGACGCTATCGACGGAACGCCGGTAGTTGATGTTAAGCCTTACTATCCGGCCTATGATCGTGTAAAGAGCGCAATAGTGCCGGATTGGGTCGATAGACTTATGGAAGGATACTTTTGAGATCATGAATGCTCGAACATCCATTAAACCGGGCCCGGCTGCGTTGCCGCGGTTAACTTCTTTCGATGGGCTGCAAGGAAATAAAACAAGAAGGAGAATATTATGAGCAAAATTAACACTGTGGCAATTATCGGCGGAGGTGTGTCGGGATTATCAGCCGGCGGATTGCTTTCTCAAAAAGGGATGAGGGTGAAGCTCTTCGAAGCCAATGATAAGCTGGGTGGCTGCTGTGCCAACACTGACATTGATGGGTACACTTTTCACGATGGCGCCCTGTATCTGGCCTTTCCCGGGATTCTGGAGCATGTATTTGAGAGATTAGGCCTTGACCGCTCTTCACTCCTGCCGTTACGGAAAATAATCGCCGCGCAGACGACGACTTTACCTGATGGTACTGTTCTGTCTTTCGGCAACGGGCTTGATGTGACAATTAGAAGGAAGGGCGGGGCGAATGAGGGGCAGCTCAAAAAAGAACTTGACAGCATGCTGAAAAAGTGGGAGCCAGTTCGCCGTCTCTTTGCAGACGATATTCTCCGCCACCCGTTCTCATGGTCGCAGCTTATTGCAAAGGGGTGGCGTCATCTGCCCAAATTCCGCGGGTCAGTTGCCTCGGAGATAAATAATCTCTTCAGCGACGGGGCAGTTCGTTCTGCAATGTCAGGCGTGATGCTCTTTTCCGGCATGCCGCCTCAGAAAACACCGGTTCTATCCATTTTAGGGCTTGTTGCTATGCTTACGGAGGGATTTTACCTGCCTGAGGGCGGCATGGGAAAAATACCCGAAGCACTGAGCCGGGCTTTAATCAATAATGGCGGTGAAATATTCCTCAATTCGAAGGCCGACAAAATTATCATCAGGAATGGCCGTGTTCATGGGTTGAAAGTTGATGGGCAAGGTCTGGTTGAAGTTGATGCCGTAATATCTACGGCAAGCGGTATGACGACTTTCAGTTCACTCCTGAATGATGAGGATATACCAAATAGTATGCGACGAAAAGTGCAGAGTGCTCCGTTGTCACACAAAGCACTGGTCATCCAGTTGGGTCTGTCAAACCTTGTAGATGTGCGCAGCCATTCCAACAGCATACTTCCAATGATGGATGACCAATACAAAGTGTTTATGCCAGATGAGGATGATGTGAAATGGCCTGTTTACACCATGCCTACGGTTACCATGCCGGAGCTGGCGCCTCATGGTGGAAGCATCATCGAGGTGTTTCCCCCCATACAACAGAATATGCCCGCGGATGATTGGGATACTCAAAAAAAGGAACGGATGGCTATATCAGCGGTTAAGGCGCTTTCTCGCATACACGATCTTGATATCGCGGTGAAACGGGTGATAGGTCCAAAGGATTTTCAGGATAGAATGCACCTTTACAAAGGGGCTGTCTACGGATTGTCACCAACCGCTGATCTCCGGGCATATTTCCCGCACTGTTCTCCAATCAGCGGATTATTTCAGGCGGGACAGACCACATATCCGGGTTATGGTGTAAGTTCTGCAGCAATGTCTGGTATTTTAGCGGCAGAAACAGTTATGAGAACGGAAAAGATGTGACCAATTCGCGTCTATCGATGAGATGCCGAAAAGAATATCGCCGGCTCGTTAAACGTCTGTTCTGCCAACCACGTAAAACAATGGTTGATATTATTTTGAACAAAGACGAAGAGGGTTAACAAGACGCTCAAGAGAGACGCGGCTTCATTAAACCCGTCTCTGACAGTGAGACAGTGATCTAATGAAAAAAGCTCTAATCACAACAGTCATGATAGCTTTCTGTTTAGGCATTGCATTTGCAATCCTGTTTATGCTGTTTTACCTTCTGACTATCGGGAACTATCCTGTTCCAATGACGGTTTCAGATGATCCATCTCTCCCACGTGTAGCGATAAACAGCCGGGTATTTCATGCGGAGTCTTTCGGCGATCCTGCAAAACCCGCAGTTATTATAGTCCACGGAGGTCCGGGTTGGGACTATCGGGGTTTATTGCCGCTGAAGGCACTCTCGGACGAATATTATGTGATCTTTTATGATCAGCAGGGAACCGGCCTTTCACCGAGAGTCGATCCCAAGGGACTCACCCTGGAATCCACGCTGCAAGACCTGGATTCCATTGTCAATCACTTTGGCAGGGGAAAGAAAGTGGATCTGATCGGCCATTCCTGGGGCGCGATGCTCGTTTCGGGTTATCTCGGAAGGCACCCGGAAAAGGTGTCACATGCCGTGCTTGCCGAACCCGGGTTTCTTACAACTGAAATGATGAAGATATCAGGTATAAAATTCGGCCCGAGACGGGAAGCAGGATTCCTGCTTCGGGCTGCAAAGGCATGGTTCCAGTCTCTCCACATTAAGGGGCCTGACAAAGATGCAGCAACAGATTACTTCTTTGGCCGGGTGGCGCCTTATGCCAATACAGAGTACTATTGCAACAGCGTTGTGCCTGATGCAGCAATTTTGCATTGGCGTACAGGCAGTCAGGCTTCGCAGGCGATACTTAGTTCTGCTATGGATGAAAAAGGCGATGTTTATATTGATCTGATCAAAGACGTTGAACGTTTTACATCTCCCGTTCTCTTTTTGACCACTGAATGTAACCGACTCATCGGTATGAGCCATCAGGAAAAACAGGCAAAGTTCTTCCCCAATGTGAAAATTGAGATCATCAAAGGGAGCGGGCATTCAATGTTTGGAGAAAGACCTGCAGAAAGCATCGGGGTTGTTAGAGAGTACTTGAAAAACCGCAGCTAAAAAAAGATCTAAAAAAATACTTGACAAGGCATTTAAATTAGTTTATTCTATTATTGTGGAACTATCGAACTATCCAAAGATCTTCAAAGCACTCTCAAATGAGCAGCGGTTGAAGATCTTTATAATGATCTACAAGAACTGCTGCGCGCCAGAAGGCTCCAAGGTCGGATCGGAATTTCGCTTAAAAGGGGAATCCTGCTGCGGAGTTGGAGGCGTGGAAAAGGCCTTTACCAGGATCTGTGATTGCATGAAACTTTCACGCTCCACAATATCTCATCATTTCAAAGAACTGCAGAATGCAGGACTTATAACATGTGAGCGTGAAGGTCAGACCTTCCGCTGCAGGGTAAATGAGGATGTGGTCAATTCCATAAAAGATTTTCTGAAATAGTTTTTTTTATTGGGTTTGTTCGATTGTTGTGAAACTATTAGACAATGAAAGGAGGTGAGATAAATGAAAAGATCAGAAACAAGAGAACTGGTAAAAAAAGCCTACGGTAAGATCGCACAGGCAAAAAACGGCTGCGGGTGCGGCACTTGCGGCCCGGATGCGAGGGAATTTGCCAGATCGATCGGCTATTCAGAGACAGAATTGAATGCAATACCTGATGAGGCGAATCTGGCTCTCAGCTGCGGTAATCCAACTGCTTTAGCAGGTCTTAAGAAAGGCGAAACCGTACTGGACCTCGGTTCGGGCGCTGGTTTTGACTGTTTTCTTGCAGCAGACAAAGTCGGCAGGAACGGCAAGATCATCGGTGTGGATATGACGCCCCAAATGATTGAGAAGGCACGTGAAAATGCAAAGAAGAACAAAATAAAGAATGTTGAATTCAGGCTCGGAGAGATCGAGAGTCTGCCCGTTGCTGACAACTCTGTTGACGCGGTCATATCAAACTGCGTCATCAACTTATCACCTGACAAGCAAAAAGTTTTTCAGGAGATCTACAGAGTATTAAAACCGGGTGGAAGAGTAGCCATCTCCGATATTGCCCTTAATAAAAAACTCCCGGAGAAAGTCCAGAAGAGCATGGATGCTTATGTGGGCTGCATAAGCGGGGCGCTTCTTGTCGACGAGTATAAAAAGTCCGTAGAGTCTTCAGGATTGAAAGATGTAAAGATCACTTCCAAAGGAACATCCATCTGCATTGATCCTGAAACAAAAGACCCCATAGGCAGGGCCATTTTGGACAGTTTGGAAGATGGACAGGATCTTGATGAATATGCAGTAAGCATTTACATCGAAGCCCGCAAGTAACGCTTGCGGAGGGACGAATCAGGAAAGAAAGGAGGTGAGAACATATGGAAAAAGATTGCTGCCAGATAAAGACTACCGAGATCGAGAACGGCTACAGCATTGAGATCACCGGCACGAAAATCAAAGATGGCAACTGCTTTCAATTGTTCAAGTCTTTTTGTGATAAACAGAAGAAGACTAACGACAAAAGCTGCTGTTGCTGATCCGGTATGAACAGAGAGAGAAAAACGAGTTATGATCAAATACAGTTTAAAAAGGAGGTAAAAGCATATCATGAACAAGAAGATCGAAGAGATGATAGCATTAGGCGTAGCCTATGGCGTGAATTGCCGACCCTGTATGGAATACCATAAGCAAAAAGCGATCGAAGCCGGATTGACTAAAGAAGAAATGCAGGCTGCAATTCAGGTAGCAGAAAGTGTAAAAATGGGAGCGCATAAGAAAACCAGACAAAATGCAGGAAATTTATTCGGCGATGTTAAGGAAGAAAAATGCTGCCCGGTTGGCACTTAATGCTTCTTATGGAAAAGGGGAAGCGATGAAGATCCCACCGCTTCCCCTTCTATCTCCCGCTTTATTGGACGTGACCGGGAAGTTATTAAAAATATCTGACATGCTATGGGTTATAATATTCAAATTGTCCAATCGCATGTTACTATTCTAAAGTCTGATCGGACAATTCAGCGCTATATTAACAAACACTATGAAGGGAATTAATGGACAGCATATTTTCTGACCGGATCACTGATGTCCCCCGTTCATTCATTCGTAAAATACTCAAGGTTGCTCTCGACCCTGCGATAATTTCATTTGCGGGCGGACTTCCTAATAGGGAATATTTTCCTGCCGAGGAACTTGAGAAGGCTACAAATGCGGTATTTCGTATACATGGGCGTGATATTTTCCAATATAGCAATTCAGAAGGTTATCTGAAACTGAGAGAATATATCTCTGAGCATTATCGTCAAAAGAATAAGCTCGATATACCTGTCGAAAACATTCTGATCACGAACGGTTCCAGCAGGGATTAGATCTGTTGGGGAAAATTCTCCTTAATGACGGCGACGGCAAAGATCTCTCAACTGAATATTGCGGAGAATCCTCGAAGACTATCCGTGAGAGGATACAAAAAGCCCGGCGCCTCCAGATCGAAAGATTTAAGAAAGACAATATATATTCAAATTCCAAAATGCGTTCAAAACATATAAAGAAATACTGTGTCCTTAATCCTGACGCGCAGAATATCATAGAAACTGCAATGCACAAACTCGGACTATCTGCCCAGGCGTACACGAGGATACTGAAAGTAAGCCGCACAATCGCCGATTTAACAGGGTCAGAAAACATTCAGGCAGAACATATCTCCGAAGCAATACAGTATAGAACACTGGACAGGGGGATGGTTTAAATTAGAAGTCCTTACATTTGCAATTTATGGTTTCAGTCTGTACGGGAAATAAAGAGTAAAAGTTGTGCCTGCATCTGCCACACTCTCTACCTCGATAAAGCCCCCGTGTTCTTCCACAAATTTTTTGGTTATTGATAGACCCAGTCCTGTACTTTTCTGGGTTATCTTTGTAGTGAAAAAAGGCTCAAAAATCATATCCAGTTTATTCTGTGGAATCCCCACCCCCGTATCTTTTACCTCTACATACATAAAGGGTATGCCTTCTATTACTTTTTTATCAGTTGTAATATTGAGCGAACCGCCTGCGGGCATTGAATCAATAGCATTTAGAACAATATTTTCGACAGCCTCATGAACGTGTGTTTCATCAATGAAAATAGGCGTCATATCGTTATATGATGTATGTACCGCAATAGATTTTTCCCTGCATGTTTCTTCATTTATTTTCAGAACTCTTTCAATGATTTCATGAATATTGTGCTTTTCAGGGTGCGGCGTAATGTCCCGCGAAAAGGCCAGAACATTTTTCAGAATACCTTCGAGCCTGGTCACTTCTGTAATTATGAAATTGGCGTATTCTTTTTCTTTTGTTCCTGCAGGAATATTCTTATCCAGTCTCCTCGCAAAGCCCCCGATCGCAGTGAGAGGATTCCGTATTTCATGAGCCACATTAGCTGTAAACCTGCCGAGGGCTGCGAGCTTTTCAGACTGAGCAAGTTGTACCTGAAGGTGTTTCTTTTCCTGATCGGTTTTATCATGTTTAATAATGCTCGCAAGTGTGCTCGAAACAGAGGTAAGAAATTCCTCTTCTCCGCCGCTCCTTTTATGTCCTTCTCTTATATACACATTAAGCAATCCGAGTGTATGCCCGCCTGATACAATAGGCACACAGTAGTGGCCATGGGGGAATATCTTTTCATTGTGAATCTCGTGACGCTTATTGATGTGGTTAGAATAGACCGTCTCGGAAAGCGACGCCGCCATACCGCAGAGGCACTTACCAAAAGGGATTCTTTGACAGGGGATACGCTCCTCCTTCGAGAACCCCCGATGTGCTTTCATCACAAGAACTTCCGGCTTATCATCTTCTGCAAAATATATTGCTACTTTTGACTGCAGTGAAAGATGCGGGATGGAAATCATTAAATCCAGAATGCGTTCAAACTGTTCCTCTAATGATAGCGGTTCCAATGATATCTTAAGCATTGAATTTATTACTCTCTGAATATGGTAATTCAGTTCGATCTGATCTTCTGCCTGTTTGCGTTTTGTAATATCTCTTACGGCTGCGGTTATAAGCAGGCCCTCATCGGTATTCAAGGGGCTTAAAGTTACATCAACCGGAAACTCTTCCCCGTCTTTTTTTAATGCATAAATTTCAAAACTCGAGCCCATTGGATGAACCCTGGGTTTCAGGAAAAATTCCGCAACATGTTCGCGGTGTTTGCTCCGGAAGCGCTCCGGAATCAACATCTCAAGCCCTTTACCGGCAACTTCATTATTAACATATCCGAACATCTTCTCAGTGCGCGCATTTACCATGACAATCCTGCCTTGGTTATTCACAAATACCAGTGCATCAGGAGCAGAATTTAAAAGCTTTTCATATTTCTCCTGCACTTTCCGGAACTCACTTTTGCAGTTTTCAATCTCTACAACCTTCCTGTTCACTTCATCCAGTTCTTTCATGAGATCTTCTTTTGTCTTGTAATCGTCTTTCATATTATCTCCGCTGTTTCTACTCAAATATTAACCGCAAAATATTATGATGTCAAATAAGGCATTTTACCCCTAAAAGTCTTAACAAGGTTTAAAACCCTGCGTCCATGTTGCAGGGATTTGCTGACGACTGGGACCGCAACAGGTTACTAAAGAGTTCATAAGAAAGGCTGCATAGCTTGTCATTCCCGCAGTCAGTAAGCGGGAATCCACCCTTCGACAGGCTCAGGTTGACAATCGTCATGGTGAGCCCTTTGATAAGTGTCACACTGAGCTTGTCGAAGTGTAACACTGACTCAGGACAAGCTCTGTCAAAACATGGATGCCCGATTACAGACTTCGGGCATGACAAAAATAAAAAATGACATTTATAAACAGACCTCATTAAGAGGTAGTTACCCCGTCCCGCCGATTATCTTTTGGGCCCTGAGAAATGCGCTGTTTCTTGTTGACTCAAAATATGTTCTCACAATCTCAATAACAGCCTGGTATTTCTGGAAGTTCAGTGAAAGTTCCAGGAATAATTCTTTGTGGGTAAATTCCGAGGCAATCCTGTAAGACCGCTGACCCTGGATTATATAAAGTTCGGAAAGGCTTGCACCTGGAACAATAATACTGCCGAGAAGCAGCTCCTTGCCCTTCTTCCCGCAAAGGGCCGAGGGAAACATACCAAGCATAAAGAGTGTATAATCTCCTATATGCTTATGAACCTGGAATTCCCTGTCAAAACTCTGAGCATTAAGGAGCACATCGCCTTCAGTCAGCATATCGGCTATATCTTCAAGGCTTCTGCCTTCCGCATCTCTGATCTTGTAGAGACTGTCTAAGTGGACAAATTCACAAAGGATCTGCTCCTCTATATAATCTGCAATCCCGATCTTGTCTGTGGGGTTAAGTTTAAACCCGTATTCCAGGGCGTTCCTGAAAAGCTTTCTTAAAGGATGCCCCGTATCAATTTCAGAACTTTTTAACATACTCAAACCACGCTTCCGAATTTCTCTAATTATCTTATCGTATATTTCTGCAAAAACCTTAATCCTTAATGTCATTGATTTAAAAATACCCCTCTTAGGCAAAGAGGGGTTAGGGGAGATTTTATAAATAAATTATCTGTTTTCAAAATCCCCCCTTGCCCCCCCTTTTACAAAGGGGGAAAATAGATTTTCATGCTCCTCAACAAAATTACATCTCCGGGACAAAAAAATATATCTGTTCTCAAGAAAATGCTCCTCTGTGCCGAATTATAATATAAATGTCAACTCAATAATATTAATTACAGCAGAAGTCCTTTATTTATTAACATGTTTGTTAGTGAAAACAAAAAAGAAAAAGAGACAAACGATATCTGGATAATTTCTGAAGGCAGATTTGTCAATCTGGATTTGAGTAATATCTGTGAACAACCTGTTTCAAAGCCGGTCACGGAATACAGGATATCGGAACTTGCCGGCTATTTACTTAATCCAAACCCGGTAACAGTAGAAGAAAAGGTGATAGGCTGCAGGGTAAAACACAGTAAATCTCCATCAGGAATTGCAGGAAGGATACTAAAAAAACTCTTCCCGGATAAAAAGCGCTCTTCTAACGGCGCCCCTTTTGTTGAAGAATTCATATCGACATCAAAAATCGGAACCCCGGCATTTCAGGATGAGGATTTAAATAAACATTTCATAAAGATCAATGAACTGCTCAGGCCCTTTGACCCTGTATTAAAAAAACTTGCCGGATTAAATGGTGAAAAGATAGATGATATTACAGCCATGTGCGAGGATATCGGCAGCAACCGGTATCAATTAAACTTACAGGGAAATGTAAATGAGAAGTTAAACTATATCATGAATTCGATATCAAAGAAAGTCAACATTGTTTTCAACAAGGCTTATCTCTCAAAGGGCCTGTTTGAAATGCGCGGTTTCAATTTTCATTCATTTAATGCACATATATTTTACCGTTTAATACGGTTCACACAGGATAACCAGACCAAATATTGTGTTCTTAAAGAGAATTACCAGTTGAAATACTGGGTCCATGACAGTGAGCTCGTTCATTTCATGCATATTTTGGAACAATCAATAAAAACCGACCCGAAACTGAAAGAGGCTCTCGCCCTTTGCGTTGAAGGCGGCGCAAAACCTTTAAAGTTATTTTTCTCAAAAAAACTGGAGAAGAGTTATACCGAGAAATACCTGCCCCTGACATACCGGAAAGTATTTGATATGTATGAAATGAATCAGGTTGCAAAAGCGTCAATCGCAAGCATGCTGAATGACCATCAGAGCATAGTTTCATTTAATTACATTCCCAAAACTGAAGCAGAAAAACAGAAGCTGTTCATAAATATTTCGGTGCTCCATGATATAAAAGCGCTTGAACCGATAAAAAGCAAGCTGCCCCTGTTATATTCGGAAATAAATAAAAAGGCGCCTCCATCCGACATAGGCAAGCTGTATTTACTGGATTCCATGAGCGGGTATCAAAATGTATAATATCTACAGGGACGAAGATTATAAATGGATCAAAGAGCTCATGCTCTACCCTCAAACACTCGAAAAAAATTTAAGTTATTTTAAAGATACCTCTCAGATTGCCATCCCTGAAGACCCGATCGAAAAAGTAATTTTTCAGGATAAAGCCAAAAAAGCCATCAGGAAAGTGGCCCAGAACAGGGGACATCTGCTTCTGGTCGGCAAACCGGGAACAGGCAAGTCAATGCTTGCAGATATGTTTAATTATGTCATTGACAAATCACTTGGAGATTATATCAGGCCCAGGGAATCCATAGTTGCTTATCCTGGTAAAGACCAAAACCATATGCGTGTTGCATACGCAACTCCTGAAAAGATAGAAAATCACATCTTGATGGTAAACCAGGCCATTGAAGCTGTAAAAAACAGCATCGAAGAATTTTCCCTTGATACGCAGATTAACTCTGTCAAAAAGGTTAAAAATATACTTTTATGGATTACAGCATTAAGCATCATCACAGGGATTTTCTTTCCTCCTGCTTTTGTTATTACAGGCTTGTCAGGCCTCGGGGCCATATTCATGTTCATTCAGGAAAACAATCACAGGGTGCAGGAAAAAATACAGCAGGAAACCTTCAGCAGTAAATCCGCCAACGTTAAGCACATAACGGACACGGTCCCGGAGATTCTATATGATCCAAGAAAAGATACGAACCTGATGATAAGAATATCAGAACCCAGCTCTAAAAATATGAAAGGCGGCTTCAGACATGACCCCTATCAGTCCGGCAATCTTCACACCCCCATACATAAAAGGGCCTATCTCGGCGCTCATGCAAAAGCCCCAATTATTTATATTGATGAATTAAAGACCCTTATAAAAGAAGGCTACATGTCGAGCCTGCTTGAAATAATGCAGAACAAAAAATATATCCTTGAGGGCGGCAGGAACACGGGAAGCGGCGCTGCCGACATGTCAGAAAACTACCTGAAGGCTGATAATATAATCATAGCCTGCTGTAACCATGATACCTTAAACTATCTGCAGGATGAAGGCGACGGGGCCTTCCTCAGCAGGATAGAAGATAAGGGCGAAATAGTTAATATGGAAAGTTCAGTGAATGAAACAAAAGAAAATATAGCACAGGTGGCCCAATATATAAAACAGGAGATAGAAAACCTCGACATAGAATTTAAAAATACCTGGGGCAAGGTAATGGAAAAAGAAGGACACATGGGAGTGAGAAGGAGAAGCGAACAGATTTATGGTAAAAGACTGCCGCTCGACTATCAGCTAAAGGTTCGTGAGTTTTCGAGGAATGCCGTTGCCGAGATTGTTAAGGAACTCCGGTGCAGGAGTGCGGATGGGAAATTAAGCTGCATATTAAGACCTGTAAACGGAATCATAAAAACTGCCGAGCTTGAGGCAATAGTTGAAAATTCACAGCTTGTGGAACCGCAGCATATCAGAAATGCTATTGGTGAGCATTTAAGCATTGAAGGGGCGATCTCAAGGGAAATTACTGAACATAAGAAAGACCTTAAAAAATATATCACGTCCATGACAGATTCAATAGGTTACGTAGTAGGTCTTGCTGTAATACGCTCAAAATCGAGCGGACAAATGTTCGGCCAGCCTCTTCCCATTCACTGCCAGATAAATGCAGGCGGCTCTGACGTCATCACGGCTCCCGGGAAAATAGGTGAAATTGCCAAAGCCGCCGCTGAAAATGTCCGGGCCTCAATAAAGAGACTTCTTCATAATGTCGGGGCGCCTTATGCAGGGTACGAAATGCATATCGAGTACATTCAGGCCCATGACGGTGTTGAAGGCGACAGTGCGTCAGTTGCAATGAATGTTGGGCTAATCTCGGATTATATACAGCAGCCTGTGAGTCAAAAGTTTGGAATAACCGGTTCCTTAACCGGCGAGATCATTCTCCCGGTTGGAGGAGTTACTGAAAAAGTAAGGTCCGTCATGGATATAGACCTTACTATGGAGGGAGCGTGCATACCCTGGCAGAACAAACATGATATAGAACCCCTCCTCGTGAATATGGAATTCGAGTATATTCAGAAAGAAGATGTCCCCGGTATAAGGCTTTACAGAACCGAAGGGAAGAAAGACCCCTTTGACATTTATTTCTGTAAAACCAAATACAATGCTTACAGAATTTTAATGGGGGTAAGCAAGGAAGAAGTTGAAGACAGGATAACCGAAAGGAGCAAAAGGGATCTCGAATTCGTACAGAATATAAAAAGGAACCAGAAATAGTTTGCAGGGGCGGTTCGCGAACCGCCCCTGCAATTGAATTGAATATGGCTCCCTTGTCCTGCCCTTCTTACCGCTTCACTTTTATCATCGTCTGTGACGCCATGCAGTTGTTCGTATCATCACTCTCGTTTATGCTGTTTCTGTCATCCGCACAAGCGATTAAATAATAATCGCCCGGACTTGCCTTTACAGGTATAAAGAGTTTAACCGGCCTGGTCCCGTCCGATACAGCATTGATATCAAGTTCTGAGACAACACGCCTTCCTTTAAGAAGTATATCGTTGTCATCCCTGACGGTATCGCTTGAAAGATAATACTTTGTTACGGATTTTCCTGCCCGTCCTTCTCCCTGATTACTTACTGAATCCTTAATATGGAATTTCCCGCCGCATCTCTTTTGAGCGGGAGGATCGGAGATGGAACCAACGGTTAAATCCGGTAATGCCAGACAATCCGGGTCACCTGCATCAGTTAATCCGTCACAATCATTATCCTGGCTGTCATCACAGATTAATTCAGAATTTTCAGCCGGCGTACCGGCTATGCAAGTATCTGTCTCAACTCCGCTTTGGCAGATCAACTGACCCGTTGCTGCGCATGCTCCGACTCCACAAGATGTTGCTGCCGGCACATAGTTATTGTCTGCAGTCCCGTCACAATTTTCATCAATCCCGTTACAGTTGGAATCTTCTGCTCCAGAATTGATTAACGGGTTGTTATCATCACAGTCTGCCGGTCCGCAATCACCGACCCCAACGGCATATCCATCGCCGTCATTATCAGTACACAAGAGTTGAAGTCTCCAGACCGCATTTGTTCTTATATCACTGCCTGAAGCATTACGTCCTGTTGACCCACCGATTACATACAGTGAATTATTTAAAAATACTGCAAGATGCTTATCAGTGGCCTGAGGCAAAGGAATTCCCTGAGCGAATGTTCGGGTAGCCGTATTATAAATCTGAACATCATCCGTCGGCATTGTATCAGACTCTTTAATCCCGGTCCATTTGTCAGAAGTCCATCCGCCGATCAGATATATCTTTCCATTTACTGCAGGCGCAGCTCTGCTGTATACAAACCCGCGAGGTTTTGACAATAAACCGAGGCCGCTGATAATCCATTCGCTTGTTTCAAAATTGTAAGCAATAACGTCAGTTGCCGCATTATTCCCGTCAGCATATATGCCCCCAATCAAATATGCTGTTGATCCGGACACGGCTACAGCCATATTACCTATTTTGGCAGGGATGCTGGTGATAAAACGCCACGTATCCGTAACAGGATTATAAGCTTCAACAACATCACTATAAATTGCAGAACCGCTATCACTGTCATAATCATACATTCCCCCAAAAAGATAAATTTCCCCGTTATACAATGCTGCAGGCGCACCGGATACAGGTGTGGGCTTTGATGCCTTTGAAGTCCATGTGTTTGTTACAGGGTCATATTCTTCAACAAAGTTGACAGCAACATATGGATCCCCTCCGCCTTTAGCCCCGAAGACATAAAGTTTATCGTTTACTGTTGCGCCTGTCAGTTCTTCAACAGCGTTCTGGTTGCTTGCTTTTGAAGACCATTTATTGGTTAGAGGATTATACATTTCGGTGGATTTAAGATTTCTGGTCCCCCTGCCGCCGAATACATAAATTTGCCCGTTCATAATGCCGCCGGTAAATTGATAGCGTGCAACATTTAAAGGAGTTACCGCTTGCCATGCTTCGTCATTTAAAGGGTCAGCATTTGCAACGCCTAAAAAAATCACAACAAAAAACACAACTATTGCAGATACAACAATTCGTTGAATCATTCCTGTCCCCTCCTGTTATAGAATGATAATAAGATTTGTTCAGCCCAACCTTGTAAGTTACAATTACTTCATTAACCCCCTCTGTCCCCCTTAAGTTAAGGGAGATGAAAGGGGGTTAATGATCCCCGTGTAACTGAGAATCCGGTCTTCATAATATCCACCTCCTTTCTGTAATTATTATCTTCATTGCTCTCCGCTAAATCATTCATAGGACAAGTTTCGAGGTAGTGACAAATTCATTTCTGCCTGCAACATGGTTTAAGACTGCCGCCGGAAATGCTTACTTCATGTCCCCTCTCTATCTTAGTAAAAACTGTAACTGTTCTGAACAGAAAACGAAATTAATAATGTTACATTTGCTGTCATACCCGCGAAGGCGGGTATCCAGAAGTCCTTAAAAACACTGGATTCCCGTTTTCACGGGAATGACGACACTAATTGTTAATGTCAATTTATTTAATGCGTTTGTATTAGTATAATGGTAAGTAGGACTACCAGGATGAATATCAGGGACACGATATCGAGACTTCAGGATTTTTATATATTGTGCTTCAGAGCGCCTCTGGGTGTCTTTGGCAGGCCGTTCTATATACGCGAAACGATAGAACATATGGATTATATGGGCACGGGGTCTCTCTTTATTGTGTTTCTTGTTTCTCTTTTTATCGGTATGGCGCTCTCGCTCCAGATATCCGCTGAACTCTCCGCCCTGGGACTGAAAATGTATACGGGGAGGATAGTCGGGCTGTCAATTATCAGGGAGATAGGCCCTGTAGCAATAGCGCTCAGCTTCGCGGGAAGGGTCGGTTCCGGCATAACCTCTGAGATTGGCTCCATGATACTTGGACATCAGGTGGATATTATGAGAGTGCATGGCGTCAACCCGCTCAAGAAACTGGTCACCCCCCGCGTCATAAGCGCGGTCCTGATGCTCCCGGTACTCACCATAATCGGGGACGCAGTCTCCCTTCTGGGGGGATATTATATTTCCGTATTTGTCAGTCACCAGAGCGGGTCATATTACTGGAGCCAGATCAGGGATATTATGAATTTTAAGAATATTTTTTCGGGTGTTATAAAACCATTCCTCTTCGGCTATCTCATTTCCTGTATCAGCTGCTATATGGGGCTTTCCGCAAGAGGAGGCGCGCAGGGGCTAAGGAAGGCCACTACTTCGGCTGTTGTTATGTCAACCATTATGATTATCATATCTGACTTCATGCTGACGAGAGTGCTTCTTCTTGTTTTGGGGGAGCGGGTATGATAGAGCTGAGGGATGTCACGCTTGCTTATGGAGACCATGTTGTGCTGGACCGGGTGAGTTTCAAGGCGGAGTTTCATGAAAGGGTGGCAATTCTCGGCAGCAGCGGGGAAGGGAAGACCACTATTTTACGGCTCATCCTCGGACTTCTGCGTCCGGATAGCGGTAAAATTCTTATAGATGGACAGGATATCACGGAACATTCAGAGTCTCAACTAAGGGACTTCCGTATGAATTTCAGCATCGTATTTCAGGAGGGAGCGCTCTTTGATTCGATGAACGTCAGGGAAAATGTTGCCTTCTGTATGAGAGAATACACAAACTATTCTGAGGACGAAATAGAAAAGCGCGTAAGAAGCCTTCTGAACAGGCTGGGGATAGAGGACGCTATTTATCTTATGCCCGAAGAATTGAGCGGTGGGATGCAGAGGAGGGTTGCCATTGCAAGGTCCCTTGCCGGATGTGAACCCAAAATGATGCTCTATGATGAGCCAACATCAGGGCTTGATCCCCTTACCGCAGATAATATCTGCAAACTCATTAAAGAACTCTCAAAGGGGGATCCTCCCGGAAGAGCGGGCTTTATCATCGTAACGCATAAGGTAACAGATGCGTCGAAGGTGGCGGAGCGTTTTATGTACTTAAGAAACGGGAACATAATTTTTGACGGGGATATAAACGCGTTGAAAAATACGTCTGATACCGAATTAAGGAGCTTTATCAGCGAACTGTACGCGGCTTAATCGTGTCCCCCCTTTAGTAAAGGGTGGCGAGGGGGGATTTGTCAGACGTTGTAATTAAAAAATCCCCCTTAATCCCCCTTTTTCAAAGGGGGAGACATGACACGGTTCACGGACACGAGTAACGGATTGAGGAGGTGAATAAATGTACGATTATGTAAAACAGCAAAGGTGGGCAAAACTGAAGGTCGGCATCGTCATAACTATTGCCGTCGGAATTGTGTTTCTTGCAATTATATTTGCAGGGGATATTGAAAAAATATTTGCTCCCAAATCAAGGATCTACGCTACCTTTACCGACATAAAAGGACTGCGGGAGGGCGCGCCGATATGGTTTTCCGGAGTAGAAATAGGTTCCGTTAAGTCCATCAACTTTACCACAGAGAGGGAAATACAGACGGAAATGTCGGTATCAGCCGATACCCTTAAATTTCTCAAACAGGATTCGAGGGCGCATATCCTTACCCTCGGCCTCCTCGGAGATAAATATGTAGAAATAACGCCAGGGTCACGTGCAGCGGGTGGATTGCATGCCGGCGGGACCATCATGGGACAAACCACCATGGAGATTCAGGACGTTGTCAGGACAGGACAGGAATCCATAGCGAAGATATCCGACTTCGTCAACATCCTTGAAGGGATATTGAAAAAAATAGAAAGTGGAGATGGGACGCTGTCAAAATTTCTGAACGACCCCTCCATTTATGATAACTTGAAAGATACTACAGGGGAACTCACAAAATTAATCAGAAAGATTGAAAACGGCAAGGGAACGATAAGCAGGCTGTTGAATGACGACACTCTTTACGTGGACCTTTCATCTTCCGTCAAGGACATAAATCTTTTCGCGAGGTCTCTCAGGGATTCAAAAGGGACCGTTTATAAGCTCGTCAATGACCCGTCGCTCTATGACAGATTTCAGAAAGCATCGGAAAACCTTGATGTCTTCACACAAAAACTTTCCTCGTCAAAAGGCACAGTCAACAGATTGATCGAAGACGAAGGCCTGTACGGGAATATAAATTCCGCTTCTGAAAAACTCGCGAACCTCCTTGAAAGGATAGACCGGGGCGAAGGTCTCGCAGGAAGACTTGTGAAAGATGAAGAGCTTGCAAAAGAACTCAAGACAACCCTCTCGGAACTGAATACCCTGATAAAAGATATAAAAGAGAACCCCAAAAAGTATTTCAAGTTCAGTGTCTTTTAGTATTTTTTACTGTGAGCTATGATATTGTGACACTTTTTCCCTGGCTTTTTTTATCTATCACCAGTTAACTCTATACTACTAATTCCTAACGTAATCCTTATAATTCTCTGGCGCTACCCCTGGAGGTGGTTCACCTTGGATATTAGAGCCTGTATATACACTCCCAGGATCAAGATACTTACTATAGATATCCTGACCTACTATTTCTATCTTTGCTGCTTCTATCACCCTAATACTTTCTTCTTTTTCTTTCTGATACTGGTCTTGTGTTATTTCCTTAGAAGTAAATTTACTATTTAGAGTAGTCTCTTTTAACCATTTAGCTTTTTCAGCAATAACTAATCTATCAAGTTGCTCTTGTGTCAGTATGGTTAGAATATCTTCATTGTTCTTAAAGTCCTTCTCAAATCCTGGGAACATATTACTAAGTTCTGTTACTGGAGGCGTCAGTACATTTTCTATAGCTTGTGGTGCTTCATCTTTAGACGTTCCAAAATTAAGATCTTTATACTGTTGATTTGATAGAGCTTCCATATAATAAGCTTCATTCCAGAGTTGAAGTTTCTTAACTGCTATAGCATATTCACTAAAATCAATCTCATTAGATAGATACTTAATCTGAATCTGGTTAAATAAGTCTAACATTAACTGATTCTGGTTTACAAAATCCCGTAACTGAGATTCTTTTAGATTCCAAGTCTGAGAGGCTGCTAATAACTTTGCTGTCCAGGCTAGATGTCTTTCATCTAAGGGAATAGAAGCATCTATATGTTCAAAATCTAATCCTAAAGTCTCTGAGAGATATTTATAGTGTTCATTAGTATTAGTAATTGTTATTCTATAAGCTGGAAATTTTCTCTTTGTCTTATAGTATTCAAGTTCCCCTTTATCTAACAAACTGTCTCTAAATTCTCTCTTACTTCCTGAAGTGGTTGCTTTAGATTTAGAAATTGGTTGTTCTAAACCTATGCTTGGTTTCTTATCTCCCTTAATGTCTTTAGTTAAAAACCGATTTACTACTACTAATAATACCATTAAGATGAGAACTACTAAAATACTATAAGCCATTCTTCTTTTTTCTGTTTCCATAACTTAATCTCCTTTAGTTACAGAGTAAGGAAAGTATTAGATAAATTTAATACCTTCCTTACTCTAGTTCTAACTGATCTTCCCCTAGGAATACAAGCATGTGGAATAGCAATTATTCCACGATACAGATGTCCCATAATTCTTAAACAACTGATAGGTAATCCAATACCCATCAGCATAGTTTACTATCTTACCAGAAGCAAATAGTATTCGGTTACTACCATTATGGCAGGTACCGTCAACCAACCATCTGATAGTACACCATGGTGAACCTTTAAGCAAATAAGTTACAAGTCTGTTAAGACTATCAAATTTATAGTACCAGGCATATGTAGAACTACCTGAATGGCAAATAGCTCTACTACCGTTAATAACTCCTAGAGTGTAGGGCACATAATATCCATTTCCTACACTTCCTGGATTTGCATACCTATAGACAACTCCAGTAACCCCTGTGAACTTAATATAAGTATGTCTTACATTACCTAAAGGTGCTACCCACCAATAACTCTGAAATGCTGCAATATCTTCAGCGTATGTTGGTAGAGCTGATACCATTAATACTAGTATTAAGATACATACTACTAATGTTCTCATAACTCCTCCTTTTCCGTAACTAAGTCGGTTCACTATAATACTACAAGTTATGTTCCATTAAACCACCTCCTTCTTTAGCCTCTTTTTTTTCATACTACTATCTGTTCTTATCTTCTTAACAGAATATTCTGAGAGTATTGAAGCTGTTCTATCTTGAAATAGAGGGAAATTTTCACTGGATTCCCGACTCGCTTCGCTTGCGGGAATGACAACTGAACGCAGTCTGAAGCCTGCGGCTACCTTCCAAAAAACAAAAAAAGGACGTGCCGCAAGACACGCCCTTTATGTAATCTAAATATTTCTTATAAGACTTATATTCTGTCTGTCTGTCTGTCTGTCTGTCTGTCTGTCTATGCAAAACGCTTACCATGAGGTTAAAACCCCTTCCCCTAATTTTGCATCATATTTAACAGAAACATAGAGAGGAGAATATAGAAAAGAACCCAGATTCCTCTCAAGGTGGTGTACAATATTTATACAAGAAAACTTCTTATCCTGTCAAGAAAAATCGCTATTTGTGTTACGGAATAATCATATATAGACATTTTGTAAATATCATTAGTAGACAATCAGTAGGATAAAAGCATACGGTATGATACCCACCTGATAGAGTAAAGCCATCTTAATATCAAATAGGAGTCCAAGATGGCAAAGAAG
>JACRLN010000039.1 GCA_016215115.1 Nitrospirota bacterium | reverse complement strand
TCAAGATAAAAAACACGATAAATGAAAACAACTAATTGATTCGGAAGATTAAATGGAATTTAAGCAGAGATAAGCAAACTTTGCGGCTATTTATTTAATGGAATGGTTACAATTACCCCCCGTCACTGAATGGTTACGTTAAAATAATTCCGGGATAAAATAATTCCGGGATATTTCGGGCGGTGGTTTTAAGAGCAAGACTATTTAGAGTCTGTTTATAAAGTCAAATACTGAAGCGTCATTCCCGTGCCTAAAGCACCTACTGTTGGCAGTCTGTTGAGCGGGAATCCAGTCTTTTTAATAATTTCTGGATGCCCGATTAAAGACCCCCGATTACGACATTCGAGGGCAGGCTTCGGGCATGACAAATATAAAAAACTGCAATTTATAAACAGACACTATTTAAAACGCTCTTATGCGGAAACGGGTCCCCTGATAACTAAATATAACTCCGGTTTCGGTAATTTCTTCAATCCTGAGATTTTTTCTTACGGTTTCCCCTTCCCGCAATATCTGACCATTAATGTTGACCATCCTGGCAGAAGGACTATCTGAATAAATATGTCCGAAAATGGACAGCGGGGTGAGTTCGCTCTGGATGGCTGAGGGTAAATCACCTAATTCGGTAACAGCTTTTCCAGCGATGGTTTTACCGGTATCAGATGGCTGAAGCGTTGAAGGTGAGTAATCGTCTTTTGATAGTTGCTGCCCGGAAGTTTTGCCTGAAGAAGTTTCCTGTATGTTAATGCCTGGAGGTGTTTTAGAATCGGGCGCTGAATTTTGGTGAATGGTTTTAGCTGGTATTTGCAGGGTCTGTTGTACTTCTTTAACTGGTTTTTCAGTTCGAGGCAATGACATTTTATCGGCTCCTGCGGATTCAGAATCGGTATTTCTTTTTGTGGCATAAGACGGTCTATTATTGATGCTTTGTCTTGATGGTTCTGCTGAAATTGATTTTTGCTGCTGTATGCTAACTGATTTGGCAGCAACATTCTGTTTAATTGATTCCCATGGATGAAGCCAGGCTGTTAATATGATGGCATTGAGGATTAAGGCCCCAAGAACAAAATAAGGCCATATCAGACGTTTTTTCGGTTCCTGCGGAAAAGGGACATGAACTGTCATTAAGTCCGGCACAGAGCCGCGTTGACGTTTTTGTTCCAGTTTTTTCAGTGCATCAAGAATAAATGACATAACAATTAATAATTATCAATGTAATTACTGATTAAAGAGCTTAAAATTTATTTAAGATCTCTCACTTTTTTTACCCTTACTAATGAGTTCATAAGTAAAGACACATAAATAAGTCGTCATGCCCGAAGTTCTTAATCGGGCATCCAGTTCTTTAGCTGTCTGGATTCCCGCTCAATAGATTGCGGGAATGACAAGCTATGTGGCTTTACTTATGACCGCCTTAGTAACTCATAACCCATAACTCTTTACTCATTTATTTAATAAAGGTGTTTTTCCCCCAAGCATATTGTTAAGAAGGATAATGGTCCGGGGACCGATAATTCCATCCGGTTTAAGTCCATTAGCAAGCTGAAATTTCCTGACTTCTTTAACGAGGTTATCATCATAGACTGAATTTTCCAGGGGTTGAATCGGATGTCCAAGAATAACTGATAACTGTTTATTTAACCATTGAACCACGGGTCCTTTATAGCCGGGAAGAACTTCACTTTTATAATCAGGTGGTATTTTCCATAACAATATATAATCGCCAAGCCAGTGTGATTCTATGTCTTTGACAGAAACTTCTTTAGATTTTGTTCCCACTTTAACAATGGCGGTTTCTTCTTTAAGAACTGTTAATGTTGCGTAAAAAATATCTCCCTTATCACCGGAAAGCTTGAGAATGGCAGGTATATTTAATTGATGCAGGATATTTAAACTGCCTATGTCTTTTAGGCATTGTAAACCGTGTGTTTTTGCCTGCTCACAAGCGAAGGGACTTTCCTGTGGCTGTAGTGTAAGGCCCCATTGGCTGAGAAGTGCCTCAAATGCAAATTTGCTGCTTTGACTGATGGGCCGGTCCTCAGGCCATTCTAATTTATCAAGCAGGGGAGGTTTTATAATATTTGTTACGGCCGGTTGTGGTTTGGGTGATTCATTCCTGTTATAGTAACTTGCAGCTAACACAACTCCAACAATTACCGGAACCGTAGTGAGCAGAATCCAAATCACTGCTTTTCTATATTGTGTAATAAACCTGTCTGCTCCGAATACTTCACAAGCTGCTTTTTTGAGTATGGATTTTGTAACCTGCTTTCTTCCATGTGCAAAGACCCCGAGCAAAGCACGGTCACAAAGCACATTAATAAGACGTGGCACCCCGCCGCTTAATTTATAAAGTTTATCAATGGCCGGACCAGTAAATAATTGATTTTTTACTCCTGCAACTGTTAGACGATGTGTGACGTAGGCAGACACTTCTTTTTTGGCTAAAGCGCCTAAATGGTAGCGTGCAATGATACGCTGTGAAAGCTGCCGTAATTCAGGCTGTGACAGCTTATCCCTGAGTTCAGGCTGTCCCAGCAGAATGATCTGAAGAAGCTTTACCTGGTTTGTCTCGAGATTGGTTAAAAGGCGCAATTGCTCCAGGACATCGGCGCTCAGGTTTTGAGCTTCATCAATGACAAGGACAGTTTTATTACCTTTTACATGAGCTTCGAGCAGGTAACTGTTTATATAATCGATAAATATTTTTATGCTTTTATTGCCGGCTGGATACCGGATACCGAATTCATCACAGATAACAGCCAGGAGTTCTTCGACCGTCAGTTTTGGATTTATAATAAATGCTGTCGAAGTTTTATCAGGTATCTGCTCCAGCAAACAGCGGCAGATTGTTGTTTTGCCGGTCCCAACGTCACCAGTGAGAAGGACAAAGCCCCCATCACTGTTAAAGCCAAATAACAGATGAGCCAATGCCTCACGATGCTGCTCGCTCATGTATAGATATCGAGGGTCAGGAGCGATAGAAAATGGCATTTCCTCAAGACCGAAATATTCTTTGTACATAGGCTGCTAAATTATTTTCTAATTGCATTTTTTGGGTTAAGCGCTTTTCTAAAAGAGTAATATAAGAATCATGAAAAATACAAGCCGAATCAAGAAACTACTTAGGTTTTGCTGAACTTCTTTCAATTATAGTAAAATAGCAGCGGATCGAATATGAGTTTCAAATATATCAGAGAGATGCCGTATGTCAGCGATATCCTCAATTCAATGCCTCTTTCTGAAGACCTCAGTAAGGTTAAAATAAAGAGGGACGAGGAGATCATCGCTGTCTTCAGGAGGGAGAGCGAGCAGTTCATTGTTATCATCGGTCCCTGCTCTGCGGACAACGAAGACGCTGTGTGCGAATACGTTAGCAGGCTTGCATATCTGCAGGATGAGGTGAAGGAAAAAATCATACTTATCCCGCGAATCTATACAAACAAGCCACGGACCACAGGCGAGGGTTATAAGGGCATGGCACACCAGCCTAAACCCTCAGAAGCTCCGAACATGGTGAAGGGACTCAAGGCGATCCGCAAGATGCACATCCGGGCGATGAGGGAATCCCACCTTACGGCCGCGGATGAGATGCTGTATCCCGGGAATTATCCTTACCTTGAAGATATCCTCAGCTATGTAGCGGTAGGCGCCCGTTCCGTGGAAAACCAGTTGCACCGTCTAACTATCAGCGGACTTGACGTGCCTGCGGGTATGAAGAACCCGACGGGCGGAGATATCGAAATAATGTTGAATTCAGTGCAGGCTGCCCAGATGCCGCATGTCTTTGTTTATAACGGCTGGGAGGTAAAGACCTCAGGAAATCCGCTTACCCACTGCATATTGCGCGGCGGGGTGGACGACCTGTGCGGGGCGAGCATACCGAACTATCATTACGAAGACCTGATGAGGCTTTCCGAGGCGTACAAGCGGCGGACCCTCCGGTATCCTGCGATAATCGTTGACACTAATCATGCGAACTCGAACAAAAAGTTCTACGAACAGCCGAGGATAGCGAAAGATGTGATGAGGAGCCGCAAGCACTCAAAGACTCTCAGGAACAAGGTGATGGGCCTGATGATCGAGAGCTATCTTGTTGAAGGCTCACAGAAAATATCAGAAAACGTTTATGGCAAATCTATCACCGATCCTTGCCTTGGATGGCAGGATTCAGAACGTCTCGTCAGGGACCTTGCCGAATTAGTCTGATCAATATTTGTGATTTATATAACCACACAATAACTACAAAGAAAGCGCTGGTGTTGCAGTGTCAAAGATAGATAGTTTTTATTCCGGACAGTTTATTCCCCTGCATTATCATTATAATATGCTGAATGACAGTTATAGGATGACTGGATTCAAGTCTGCAATTGAAAGAGTGGTCCGGCCCGGAGCGCGTGTTCTGGAACTTGGAGGGGGGACCGGTGTCATGTCGTTCTTTGCCTCAAGACACGCGTCTAAGGTCTGGTGTGTAGAAAGGAATCCTGAAATTGCAGGAGCAGCTAAAAGAATTTTATCGCTCAATCCGGGTTTTGAAAAAATCGAAGTGGTTGAAGCCGATGCATCTGAATATCTTCCCCCGGAACCTGTGGATGTTCTTATTTGTGAGATGTTACATGTGGGGATGCATCGGGAGAAACAGATAGAGGTCATTTCATCTTTTAAAAAGCGTTATATCGAAAGATTCAAGACATCACTACCTCTGTTTTTACCTGAAGCCGCATTTTTGGCTGCGCAACCTGTGCAGCAGTCTTTTGACTTCTCAGGATATTATGCGCCCATAATACTTTTTCAGGATCCGTATTGCGAAAAAAAAGAAACCATAGGGCTTGGCGATCCGTTTGTTTATCAAATGGTCCAGTACAATGAAAATCTTCCGGAACATTTCTCATGGGATGGGATTGTCTCTATCAGCGCTTCGGGAGTATTAAATGCCCTGCGCTTTATCACTAAAAATATTCTTGCTGTACTTGTTTCTGAAAACAGCACTATTGACTGGCACAACCAGTATATGGTCGTACCTTTACCTGCACCAATTAATGTGAAGAAAGATGATAAAATTCATATCATTTTCTCCTACAAACCAGGCGCTCAACTGGAAGCTTTGGTAAAATCAATTATCGCAATTCGACAATGAAACTGTTTCTTTGGTGAAAATCAGGTTGCGGGCCGGGATGGGTCAATGCCTAATAAGTTGCCTTGCCATTTATGGAAAAACTTTTACCGTTCATCTGAGGTCCTTTATGATATTGCGAATGGCTGTTTCCTGTGATTCTATACTCCCGGTGAGCCTGAACTGGACAAGCGCTCTGTCAAGATTGTGTTCAGGATACCTGACCTTGAAGTAGACATTGCCTTCCAGATAGTCTGTAAAGAATCTCAGTCCCAGTTCGAAAGCTAACAGGCGGATTGAGTCGTATAGATAGTCAAAATCATTTCCGGTGAGGAATTCATTTGCCATTGAGAGATAACCCTGCAGAATGGCCCGGCAAAGGTCGGTGTCAAAACGCACTGTCTCCCATTGTTTGGTTTCTTCTCCAAGTGGATTGCAGCCCGAGCGGAGGCAGTCACCGATATCATAATGAACTAGGCCGGGCTTGATGGTATCCAGATCAATAAAGCTGATGGCCTGCCCTGAGGCAGTGTCCATCATAATATTGTTGACCTTTGGATCGCCATGAATCGTACGTAGACGCAGTCTTCCTTGTGCTCTGGCAGTTTCAAGCACATTTGCCCAGGCGCTTCGCTCATTAACAAACTGTAAGCAATAATTAACTTCGGGGGATTTGCCGGCACTGTATTTGATAAGGACCTTATGATAGTGTTGCAAGTAATACGGCGTAACGTGGAATCCTTTCAGCGTATCAGCCAGTTTGCCGGAGGGCAGATCACTAAGGAGAGTATGGAAGATACCAAGTGCGTAACCGGCTTCTCTCGCGTGCCCAATATCTCTAACGGTGTCAAAAGACTGAGCATTATCTATCAAGCTGATTGCACGCCAGAACGACCCTTCGGAGTCAACCCAGTGGTCCTGACCGTCCTGTGTCAAGAGCACATGCAAAACCTCCCAGCGGTGGCCTGAGCTGAGAGGAAAATGTCGCAAACGCCGGCGCATATGCTCGGTAGAGATGCGCATATTGAGCATGACAAGTTCCGGCTGATGAAACACCCGCGTGTTGATCCGTTGCAGGACAAATTGTTTTTCTTTGGCATTCAGGGTTACCAAAAAGGTTTTATTGATATTGCCATTCCCAAATTCCTTTATGTCAATAACTTTAACCGAGGGCTTAAATTGCTCTGCAACGGAAACAAGATTGCTCAAGGTGTTACCTCTTCATGTTCTTATTTTCTTTCTCAATCGCGCACATCCGGCTCAAAAAATACCCAGCGCACCTGCGGGAAGCTCGTCCTGAGTGCAGCCTCTACACGGTTGATATCATCTATTAAAGGTAACGCAGCGCTCATTTCTTTCATCTTTACCTTTGCCGATATCATCAGTTCTGTGCCGAGTTGCAGAGTGATAAGGTTGTATACTTGCTCAATCTCGGGGCGCCCGGACAGAAAATCGCGCAATGCGGAGACAGTCTCAGGGTCTGCGCTCTCACCAATAAGGAGACTTTTCACTTCAATTCCGACAGCAACAGCTACGAGCACTAAAATGACGCCTATGGCAATGGTTCCCAGGGCATCGAAGAGCGGGTTGGCCGCCATAATCGTTGCAAGCACAGCTAAGAGAGCCAGAGATAATCCCAAAAGAGCGGCGAGGTCTTCTCCGACTACCACAATAAGTTCGCTTTGCCGGCTCTGCCTGAACCATTTCAGTAATGAGCGCCGGCCCCGAAATTTTTTTACTTCAGAGAGAGCCCCCTTTAAGGACCCGATTTCCAGCAGGACGGAAACCGCCAACACGCCCACTGCAACCCATGGCGCTTCAGGCATCTCAGGGTGCATCATCTTATGTACGCCTTCGTATATAGAAAAGATACCGCCCATACTGAACAGCATGAGCGCTACAATAAAGGACCAGAAGTAGATGGCTTTGCCATACCCCAGAGGATGTTCCTCAGAAGCCGGCAGTTTCGCACGCCTGAGACCCAGCAGGAGTAAAATTTGGTTAACGCAGTCTGCAAAGGAATGGATAGTTTCTGCAAGCATTGCTCCTGATCCGGTATACCACGCAGCGAACCCCTTCGCCAGGGCAATACCGAGATTAGCGCCAAATGCATACATGATAGCTTTTATAGAGCCGTTTGCGTAAGACATGCTAAATACTACCAGAAAAGCTTGGAAGTTTGAACCGCTTGAACGGTTGGAGAGGAAATATGGAGGGAAATATGTGAGGGAAATATGGCTCCACATCCCTCTTTTTTTTAAACCAGTTTATTCATAAATTTTAAAAAAATCTTTACACAATCACTACTGAGTCCTTGAAGCCATAATCATTCCGGACGAACCTGTCGGCATACAAATCGTTTTCCCAGCGATGACCATCAATGAGATATCTGAATCTGTAACTTCTTCCGCAGTCCAGGTCGAACGTTATGACAAAGTCACCGTTTTGAAGACGGGTCATAGGTGATTTATAGAGCTCCCAGTTATTAAAATCACCTGCGATCGTTACGGTCTGTGAATTCTTTGCTGTCTCCCACAATAGTCTGAACGTAACTTTACATTTGGTGCGGTCCTTATTATATTGCTTTATAAAACCCAGTTTGTTAGTCACCTCAATGTGCTTCTCAGGAATCTTCTTTGTCTCTTTGTAAATAATATAATCCGGGTCAATGCTGTACATATCATGTACCGGGATATTTGAACAGGAAAATATTTTTCCTATCGCATCTTCCTGCATGCTTTTGTCTTTCATTCTGAATTCAATCCCGGCGGAACATCTCTTCCCGCTCTGTCTCTTCCATAAGATATCACCAAAGAGGGAAACAGGGCCTTCACTTCCGGGGAGTCCGATGATCAGCTCAAGGTTTTCGTACATGATAAATTTGAAATCATCTGCATTCAGTCCAAGCCCTTCACATGACAGGTTTGTTGCAACCCCGGTGAAATAGTCTTTGGCTCCGTAAGTGGGTTTGAATTTTACCCCAAGCGGCAGATCAAATCTCCTGAACTTTCTTTTAGTCTCTAACATAAATTCCCCATGCGTTCTATTTTTATTCATTTATCTTCCGTCTGATGGATGCTTGATGTCAGAAAGGGATTTGATTCCCTCAAGAACCTCTACAAGGATAAGAAGTTCTTTAAATCTCACATCATCTACTATATCTTAAGCAAAGGCAATCAATAAAGTGGTGGATAAAGTGGTGGACAAAAAGTTCTGCAGCAGTGCAGGCATGGCTCAAAAACATCCTGAAAGCTGATTGTTAATAGCTGATCTTGAATATTTTGGCGAGCAGTGATGTTGCAAGATCCAGATGTTCCTCAGGATTTAACGAAGGCCCAAGCATCTGTGCCTGGCTTCCGCGGTTCAACAAGCGGTCATCGAACACAGCATCCCTGCTTTGCATACTCAGTTCCGCAACGATATAGTTGAAGTTCGCTGCCTGTGATGGCTGGAGAGCTTTTCCAAGAGATTCATACTGGAGTGCATTCTCGCGAAGCACAACCGTCTGCCGGTCCGGCGCATAGATATAAAGAAATCGTTCACGGTTTTCCTCATCGGTATGAGCTTTATGACTTGTGCTTCTGGTCATCACCAACCCGCTTGTCACGAGGGCCCTGCCCATGCTGAACTTGCGTTCCTTCACCGTCTCAGTTTCCGTGAGGACGGTGATACCGATACCATACAGGATGAGTCTGATGTCACGATAGGGCAGTATAAGTTTCTGCCCCTGGCGGGAGACGGCATTCAGCGATTCCACGGTAAATTCAAAGCTCCTTACGAGGAAGCGTGCTTTGTCGGACTCTATTTCTTCATGCCGGAGAATAACAGCATCAAAGCCGTTTGTCCTGAGTTTTACAACACAGTCTTCCGCTTTTTCCAGCTCATGAAAAACGGCAATGATTGAGGGACCGCCTTTTGAGACGCGCAGACGGGAACGCGCTTCATATACCGTCTTGCCGAGCGCTGCCGCAAGGGCTTTCGAGAGCCTGTCTTCGTCCTTTTCCAGATTGTAAACAGCTACAATGTTCATACTATCAGCACCGTGATCCTGTTATATTCTATTTTAACGGATATTAAGGAGTGCAGCTTAACTTGATGAACGGGAAATAAACATATGCTGTAGCATACCCGGACACACTTTCTCGCTTTCTAACTTCCGGGCTCACACGCTTTCGAACTTTTGTTCTTTGTTGCTGAACGCTGAAAGCTGATTGCAGTCTTTATGCTGTATTACCTTTTTCCAAAAAAGAAACTATTGTATTCACATTCTCCAGGTTTTTGCCATAATCTACGAGTGTTGACCATGAAGTCGGTCTGCTTGATACCTTTACAGCGGTGTTTTCATTGCTTATTCCGGCTATGTCAAAAGAGATTGTGTCTCCCCATGTCTTCCAGTTAATAAACGATCTTGCTATAATTTTACCCTGAGAGCGGTCTTCCTCCTGGACTCTGCATCTGCTGATCAGGTTTAGAGATTTAATGCAAAGGTCAAAGGTCCTGTCATAGGGGAGTTGCAGTTTTATATTCCGCTCTTGATAGGTACCCATTGACTCTTCGGATTTTTCACCTGCAATTTTTTCCACTGCCCGGCTGTGAAGAAAGCCTAATATGATAAACATAAGAAACCCGAAGATTAAACCGGAAATAAGCCCGCTTGAAAGACCGACTTTGATCCCGTAAAGAGATGAAAACAATATTGCCGTGAATATGCCGAAAGGAATTCCGTTCGCTAAAAATATTTTCAGGTTTCTATTCATACGCATAGTATAATTTATTTTAAAAATTACTACTTTCATAAATGGGGACACAGAGCTTGTCTAAAAACTCAATTTATCTGTCTGTCATTCCGGCAGTCTTTAAGCCGGAATCTATTTTTTCAACGCCTTCTGGATGCCCGATTGCAGCCCCCCGCTTACGACGTGCGGGGGCAGGCTTCGGGCATGACAAAAAAATGGCAGTTTTTAGACAGGCGCGCTCTCCTCCAATTGAGAGGATGGGAGAGAGTTTGTTGGATTTAACAACTCTCATAGGTTATAATTTCACAATAACCAGAAGGATATAAAATGAATCAGGATACTACAACGGCTTTGTCCCCGGGACCCCCGGTCCGAACAGGTTCGGCCCTGATCCGTTAGAGGTTCAAAAGGAAAACACTCAATAAATATTCTTTTCTTCTTGTGTGTTACCCTTGACGGTTTTAGAATAATTACTTTCTTGATAGCGTACTTTATTCCAAGCTTTTTTAAGGAGGATATTATGGGGGGAGCAACTTCAACGGCATACTTAAATCGGTCAAATTTTATGATCATTATAAAAACTGTACAGCAGCAGTAATTATTGTGCTATATCTTAGAACTTGTCTGAACTTAACAACAATTGACAGATGTTTATAAGAATTGTTGATTTCAATTGATAATCGTTAGAAAAAGTAAGCGAAAATGACAACTTTAAATCAGAAGAAAAATATTAATTTACTCATACTTAAATATCTCCTCTTAACAATCATTAGTGGAATAGTAATTGTGGAAATTATTTCAATAGTAAGAATGAAACCATTTTGGCTTGATGAGTGGTTTGTAATAGTCAATATTAAATTCAAAGAAATAGAAGAGTTCTTCTTTCGCCCGTTGGATTTTAACCAAGGTTTTCCACGGGCATATTTAGTTCTTATAAAATATTTCTCTCGAATATTTAATTACAACTACCTCTCCTTAGTACTAATTCCTTTTATTGTTCAATTATTAAATATTGTATTCTTTTGGTACGTTTCTACGGAAATAATTTACAAAGAAGATAAACTTAAAAGTTACCTGCTTATCCTTGTATTTTTAAGTTATGAGACAACCTTTATCTATTTCACACAAGTAAAGCAGTATACAATGGAGATGTTCTGCTCTTTACTCGCATTATGGCAATTCTATGAATTCAGCAAATGCTTCAAAGATATTAATGTGACATGCTTTCGTTTCTGGATTGCTGTCGGCATTTTTCTTGTCGCTCCTTTTTTCAGTTATTCCTATCCAATTATTGCCACACCTCTCATTATAAGTTTATTTATTACTTTTTTATTTACCCCAAAGAAATTCAGTAATATCACAAAAACATTATTCCCTCTTATACTGTTTCTAATAGCTATTGTGACTGAATATCATCTTGATATTAAATATGCAATATCATTAAATATTCATTTAGACGATTGGTGGCGTTCATACATAGCAACATATGAAAGCTTTAATTTATTCGCACTAAATCTATTAAGATCTTTTTTTATTTTCATGTCTCTTATTTTCATTCCCATAGACAAAACCTATAAAGACACTATATGGAGTAGTGACCATATGAAATATATAGTTTACTTAGTCCGCATACTGTTTTTTTTAATCCCTACAGTTATAGGCATGATAAATATATCCATATATACTATTAAAAGTTTTATTGATAGAACTAAGAAAGAAAATTCTTTTTTTAAAGGATTTAAAATAATATCATTTAATGAATCGTTTTCTATCAGCATATTTTTCTTCATTCTTTTCTTTGCCGTCTGGGTATTATATTTCTTGAGTTTATTACCACTTGGTCCAAAAAGAGTGAATTATTTTTGTGTTCCGATGGTAGGATATCTATGGCTTGAAGGAGTTTCTTTTTTCAAAAGAAATAAAAAGAAATTATTTTATGCATATGGGAATATTATTCTAATTATTGGTTTAATTTTTTTATTGATTTTTATTGGTGTTGGATACACAAAAGAAGCTTTAGAAAAATCTGGAAGCCAGGCTCTATGGTATCAAACTATTGGTAAAGCTATAAAAGCTGCTTACGAAACTGATGCTGTTATAGTTAGGCCAGAAGAACAAAAATGGGAACATGCACAAGGATGGCATTTTGATTTGATGTTAAGAACACACCCTTATTACAATCATAAAAAGGATTTGAAAATAGTATCAATGGACGATATAAAAAACAAATGCAAACATATTAAAAAAGAAGAATTATCTTTTATAATTATAGAAGAAAATGATTTTAATATTGTATCTTTGAAAGATCTTTGTTTATCACTCTCTGAATGAATTGTACTCAACGCAAGCAACGGGGTCAGTCCTCGACAGGTTGTCCGAATCCCTATAAAAAGGTCTTTACTTCTTTATTAAAAATCTGTCCATACTAAAGGGGGTAGTATCAGATCTACATTCTTCATAAAATATCTGTAATATGTACGGAATGACACCACGTTCAAATCGTTTTTAAAAAAGCGCTGGCAAACAACGTTAGTTATCTTTATAATTATGCTTTAGGAAGAATCAATGACACGAATAAAAATATGTCCTGATTGTACAACGGAGTATTTCCTGCATATCGAGCGCTGCGCGGACTGCGGCTCGGTCCTTCTGACGCCTGAGGAAAACAAAAAGATGCAGGAGGAAGAGAAGCAGAGTATGGATAAGTCTCTGGAGAATTCGGTCGTTGTCAGGGAGGGCAGTTTAAATTGGATGAATGAGCTTTACGACGTCCTTATTGATTCCAATATCTCCTGTGTTGTCAATTCCGATGCAGGGTGCAATAAAGGATGTTGTGGAGGGGATACATACCGGTTGCTCGTGTCATCGCACGATGCGGAAAAGGCAAATGAGCTCATAGAGGAATACTGCGCGGAGCTCCATCCGGAACTGCAGGCCTCGAGGGAAATGATGGGCCGGGGGAAATGTCCGGCATGCTCTTCCCCTGTGAGTCCTGATGCGGTTGAGTGCCCGGATTGCGGGCTGACTCTTCTTATTATTGAGGATAAGTAATTTAGACAGCTTTCAGCACTCAGCGTTCAGTTATCAGCAAAGCGGAACTGGATTCCGGACAAGCCGGAATGACGGACAACAAATGCCTTTACCCTCTCGTCAAATGCCGGTATTTAATTCTGTGCGGTTGGTCAGCGGCGGCTCCGAGGCGTGCTTTTCTGTCAGCTTCATATTCGGAGTAGTTCCCATCGAACCAGACTACTTTACTGTCTCCCTCAAAGGCCAATATATGTGTAGCGATGCGGTCAAGGAACCACCTGTCGTGGCTGATGACCACGGCGCATCCCGCGAAGTTTTCCAATGCCTCTTCAAGGGCGCGCATGGTGTTTACGTCCAGGTCATTTGTAGGTTCATCGAGCAGCAGTACATTTGCCTCTTCCTTCAGCATACGTGCAAGATGGACCCGGTTTCTTTCCCCTCCTGACAGCATCGAAACTTTTTTCTGCTGATCGCTCCCGGAGAAATTGAAGCGGGCCACATATGCGCGTGAGTTGAGCTGCCTCTTGCCAAGCTGAACAACATCCAGCCCGTCGGAGATGATCTCCCATATGGTTTTATTCGAGTCAAGATCATCGCGGCTCTGGTCAATATATGCAAGCTTTACTGTTTCTCCTGTTTTGAAGGTGCCCGAATCAGCTTTCTCCTGTCCGGTGATCATCCGGAAGAGGGTTGTCTTTCCTGCTCCGTTGGGCCCAATGACGCCTATAATACCGCCCGGGGGAAGGGAGAAGGTCATTCCTTCTACAAGGATATTGTCGCCGTATGCCTTGCTCACATTATCGGCTTCAATAACTACATTGCCCAGACGCGGTCCGGGAGGAATATAGATTTCCAGGTCCTTTGAACTTTTTTCGATATCCTGGCTGAGGAGCGCCTCATATGAGGTGATGCGCGCCTTTGCCTTTGCATGGCGTCCTTTGGGCGACATCCGGATCCATTCAAGCTCGCGCTGCAGGGTCTTTTGCCTTTCACTCTCTGACTTCTCTTCCTGCTGCAAACGGTTTTTCTTCTGTTCCAGCCAGGAGGAGTAATTACCTTTCCACGGGATGCCCTGTCCTCTGTCAAGTTCCAGTATCCACCCGGCTACATTATCGAGAAAATACCGGTCATGGGTCACTGCAATGATTGTGCCGGGATAGCTCTGCAGATGATGCTCCAGCCATGCAACGGTCTCGGCATCGAGATGGTTGGTGGGCTCGTCCAAAAGCAGGATATCCGGTTTCTGCAGGAGAAGCCTGCAAAGCGCAACACGCCTCCTTTCTCCTCCTGAAAGGACCTTCACCTGCGTATCTCCCGAAGGACAGCGCAGGGCATCCATCGCCATTTCCAGACGAGAATCCAGGTCCCACGCATCCATTGCATCGAGTTTTTCCTGCACCTTTCCCTGCCGTTCAATAAGCTTGTTCATCTCATCATCAGACATGGGCTCGGCGAATCTTTCATTAATCAGGTTATATTCTTTAAGGGTATCCACTGTCTCCTGGACCCCTTCTTCAACAATCTCCCGCACGGTCTTGTTGTTATCGAGCTGCGGCTCCTGCTCAAGAAGGCCCACGGTATGACCCGGAGAAAGTACTGTCTCACCGTTAAACTCCTTATCTTTTCCTGCAAGGATGCGGAGGAGGGAACTTTTCCCGGAGCCGTTGAGTCCGAGGACCCCGATCTTGGCCCCGTAGAAGTATGAGAGATAGATATCTTTCAGTACGGGTTTCTTGTCGTAATATTTACTGACACCGATCATTGAGTAAATGATCTTGTTAGGTTCGTTGCTCATGGTATTTCAAATCCTTTCTATTAATCAAAAGAATTCCTCGAAGCTCTGCTTCGGGGTTAATCATACACTCCTTTGTCTGTCATTCCCGCAGTCTTTTGAGCGGGAATCCAGAGTCTTTTCATAAGGAATTGGATTCCGGCTTAAGGACTGCCGGAATGACAGAATTAAGACATGTTAATGTCGAATAACACCTCTGTCTTTTGGATACCCCGCAGCACTGTTGCGGGGTAGTTCATTCCGGAAAATGCAGACATTATTTGTATATGAAAAATCATGCTGTATATTTTATTACCAGTTCAATAACATGATCAAGCTGTTCATACGGCGTATAGAAGTGCGGTGACAGGCGGATGCCTCCGGAGCGAGGGGCACATAATATCTTTTTTTGCATCAGGTTTTGATAAAGCAATGCAGGATCCACACCACGACGGCGGAAGGTGACAATCCCTGCGTAGCGCCCCTGACTTGTTGAGGTTATTAATTCGAGTTCGGATCTTGTTTTAATTTTATCAAAAAGATATTTGCTCCGATTCAGTATCTCCCTTTCAATATAATTCATCCCAAATTCAAGTATAAGCGACAGGCTTGCATTAAGGGCATAAATGCCCAGCATATTCGGACTTCCGCATTCAAAACGGCGCGCACTTTTTGCAATGCTCCAGTCCCTGCGATCAAAATCTCCCGCAGCTTCCACCATGTGCCAGCCATATTGATTAAGATGCAAACGGTCTCTTGCATCAGGGTTAGAGTAAAAGACCGCAAGTCCTTCAGGTCCAAGCATCCACTTGTGCCCGTCTGCCATTACAAAGTCAGCCTGAATTTGCTGAACATCGAACTGCATTGCGCCGAGACTCTGAATAGCATCGACGCAAAAAAGGATGCCGTGCTTTTTACAAAATTCCCCGAGGCGTTGAAGATCCATTTGCAAACCTGTGGAAAACTGCACCGAACTGATGGTGATTAAACGAGTGTTGTTGTCAACAAGAGAAAATAAGGCGTCCTCAGGATTGCCTGATATGTTGATATCTGCCTCGCGGAATTCAACTCCTTTTTCAGCGAGCGATTCCCAGACAATCCGGTTTGAAGGAAATTCCTGGTTGCTGCTGACAATATTGTCTCCCTTTTTCCATTCCAGTCCATAAGCTACTACAGAAAGGGCTTCAGAGGTGTTTTTAAGAAGTGCAATATCATCTTTTGAAGGGGCCTTCATTAATTCCTGAGCACGTCTGCGCAATTCTGCCTCAATCCCAAGCCACATGGGATATCTAAAAGAACCTGACAACATATTTTCTTCTGCAAAGTTCTGTACAGCCTTTGCCGTCCTCAAGGGCCAGGGAGACACACCGGCGTGATTAAGATAAATTATGTCATTTCGGAGATTAAATTCGTTAACGATCAATTTATCCATTTTGATACTAAACCTTATCAGAACTGAACCGGAAGTTCAAGGGAATATTATATAATAAGTAACCCTTCAGTGAAAGGTGGAAGCAACACGCCTCAGATGTTATTTTTTGAATCAGGGCGGTTTCTTCTTTTTAAGGAGGTGGGGTATCTTTATGGAACAAGAGGGGGGAAGGATCAAGGGTAATGTCCTTGGATAGT
>JACRLN010000033.1 GCA_016215115.1 Nitrospirota bacterium | reverse complement strand
GTCAAGATAAAAAACACGATAAATGAAAACAACTAATTGATTCGGAAGATTAAATGGAATTTAAGCAGAGATAAGCAAACTTTGCGGCTATTTATTTAATGGAATGGTTACAATTACCCCCCGTCACTGAATGGTTACATTTGCGCGGTTGCGCAAATATTTAGGTGGGATAAGATTCTTATCTTCTCTCAGAATGACGATCTTTCTGGATTCCCGTTTGCACGGGAATGACAACCCTGAAACATCTCCTTCAGAGGGGGGCAGATAATCTATTTCTACATTTTTAATTTTGCTCTCCATTTTCAGCAGTATCTGAACTGATGTTTCATTATCAAGTCCTGCAAGTCGTGTAGCGGCGTCTTCAGGCGGCATAGCTTCATATGCCTTTGCCACATGCTTTAATCTCTTGCCTCCTTCTTCTGTTGCCTGTTGTAATGATTTCTCGATCTGCTGAAGGAGATTTGTATATTTTACAATATCATCCTCCACCTCTTTTTTTAAGGTCTTAAGCCTTTCAGTCTCCTGCTTAATAATTTCTTCTTTTTGGGCCATTTCAAGTTTCTGTTTCTCGACAGTGTTTGTAATATCATCTACTGCATATGCATGGGATGAAAACAATATTGTTATTACCATGCAAAAAATATATTTTTTCATCGTAACCTCCTTGAAAGTGCAATAAAATCATTTTCTTTCTGCTCCAAGTTCAGATTTTCTTTATGTTCTCTCTTTACAGCCTTGTTATTTATTATTTCAAACATTCTCTTCTCCTTATGCGCATTCACCAGGGTATCCTTTAACCATGCAAGTTCATTCAAACATTCAGTATGGATCTTTTTCTGCTCGTCTATTTTTCCATTGATACGTGAGAAAAAATCATAGTATGAAATCAAATTACTTATGTCCAGCAAGCCTTCTTCGTGCTTTTCATTAAAGTATTTGAGGGTGTCCATATAGTCTTTCTCAAGGTCCTTAAGCTTTGTTTTTTCTTCCTCCTCCCTGTCAGATGCTCTCTTTACTTCAAGCTCTATTTCTTTTTTCTTGTTCTCTTTTAATTTCAGGATCTTGGTAATCGTCTTATTTTTACGCATTGACCTTCTCCATTTCATCAAAAATAAAATATAAAGCTTGAAGACTATCAGCAAAATCTATATGTTCATTCATATTTTGTCTAAGATAATTCTTCAGTTTGTCAATAAGCTTAATCGAATAATCAACCTTAAAATTAGACCCATGTTTATAGGCTCCAAGGTTTATCATATCCTCAAATTTCCTGTATGTAGAAAGTATTTCAATAAACCTTCCGGCATATTCCCTGTGTCTTTCATCAATAACATGAGACATTACCCTGCTTATGGATTGTAATATATCAATTGATGGATAATGATTATCCATAGCAAGATCCCTCGATAATACAATGTGACCGTCAAGGATAGATCTTGACATGTCTGCAACCGGGTCCAGCATATCATCTCCCTCTACAAGGACTGTATAAAGTCCGGTGATGCTGCCTGCATTCTCAGAAGTGCCGACTCTTTCGAGTAACTTCGGAAGCAGAGCGAAGACCGACGGCGTATATCCTCTCGTCGTAGGAGGTTCTCCAACTGCGAGGCCTATTTCTCTTTGTGCCATTGCAACACGCGTCAGTGAATCCATAAGAAGAAGGACATCCCTTCCTCGACTCCTGAAATATTCCGCAACCGCAGTAGCTGTAAAAGCGCCTCTCACTTTAGCAAGCGGGGTTTGGTTAGATGTAGATACAACAACAACTGACTTCATTAATCCTTCCGTACCCAGATTTTTCTCAACAAATTCTCTGACCTCCCGGCTCCTTTCCCCGATGAGCGCTATTACATTCACTGGAGCCTCAGAATATTTTGCAATCATCCCGAGAAGAACACTTTTCCCTACTCCTGATCCTGCCATAATTCCGACCCGTTGCCCCTTACCGCAGGTAAGCAATCCGTTTATGGCCCGGATACCGATGTCTATCGGTTGTCCTATGGTCCGTTTTTTAAGCGGGTTGATTTCTGATGTAAATAAAGAATAATCCATACCTTCTACAGGTCCTTTGCCGTCTATCGGATTTCCAGCTGCATCTATAACCCTTCCAATCAGTTCATCGCCGACTTTTACTGATATACTTTTGCCAAGGGATAACACCCTGCTCCCATGCCTGATTCCGGATACTTCTCCTGTAGCCATAAGGATCACTTTACCATCTTTAAAACCAACTACCTCCGCATCTACCGGAGAGGCGTTATCAGAATATATCCTGCAGGCCTCACCAATACTTACATCAATCCCGGTGGCCTTGATAGTAAGGCCGGTTATTTCTATAATTCTCCCGTAAACCTCAAGCGGTTCAGAATTTTCAACTGCCGTTATGTATGGGCCAAGATCAATGTTTGTCATTGGTTTCTGTTTTACTGTCATACCCCCCTTTAATTCCCCCCCTTACCAAGGGGGGACACAGAGGGGTTATTTGTTTTCTCTTTTTTCATATCTTCCATAATGTTTGCCAGCAATGAATCAATATCTGTTACAACTTCTTCTATCTCACTTATTACAAGCGGCGCTGTAACCGGAACATTAGAATTGACATCAAAAACTATATCAGGATGAATATCAAGTAATTCAGGTCTGTTTTTCTTAAACATTTCATAAAGAGACGGGTTAATTTTTATTGTGATCGTTCCCATCCGCTGGAGTTTTAACAATGCTTCTTTCACCATTGTTATAATAATTTCAGGTTTTGAGCTGACTTCTTCAATTATTATTTTTTTTGCTATGGCTATTGCGAGCTCTACAACTTGTGATTCAAGGTTCTTAACTAAATTTTCCCTGAATTCTACTAACTCTTCAAATATACCCTCAAGCCGCTCCAGCAATACAAGCGCTTTCTGTTCTCCATGTGTGAAACCTGCTTTCTCTCCTGATAAAAAACCTTCTTCATACGCCAGTCTCTGGATTTCTTCTGCTTTATGCACTATTGACTTGACGTCCCTCTCTTCTTCCAAAAAAGAAGGCATATTAAAAATTACCGCATCGCTATTGTTTAAAATTCTGCCTTTATACAAATTCCTCCTTGCCACGTCCAGCAATTACAATCTTTCCCTCCTCATCAAGTTTTCTTGCAATCTTTACTATATTCTGCTGAGCCTTTTCAACATCAGACACTTTGACAGGTCCTCTCGCTTCCATTTCTTCTTTTAGAATCTGGACAGCTCTCTGGGACATATTCTTGAAAATCTTTTGTTTAAGGGAGTCAGATGCTGTTTTTAAAGCAAGAGTAAGATCCTCAGTAGAAATTTCTTTCAGAATAAGCTGAATTCCCCTGTCATCCACTTTATCGAGATCGTCAAATACCAGCATAAGCTCTCTTATCGAGTCCGCCATTGGATTATTCTGACCTTCTATCTTTTCAAGGATCTTCTGCTCAGTGTTTCTTTCACAGTGATTTAATATCTCTGCTATTGCTTTTGTGCCGTGGAAAGTCACTCCCTGATTAGCCTTGCCTATATCCAGCTGAACTTTCAGTACCTCTTCTATTTCTACCAATGCGCTGTCAGGGATCCTCTCAGTTGTCGCTACCCTCATCGCAACATCACCTCTAATATGCTCCGGCAAAACCTCTATAACTGCTGCTGCCTGTTCTGCCTCAAGCAGACACAATATCAATGCAATGGTTTGAGGATGCTCCGTAACAAGAAAACTCGAGAGGGTTTTTGGATTTACCCATTTCAGGGATTCCAGGGGGCTTTCCTTTCCGACCATCTCAAGTATTTTTTCGGCATTTTCATTACCAAGTCCCCTAGTCAATATTTTTTTTACATAATCCTCTCCGCCAAGCTGTTTAATGTCTCCGCTATTAACTTTTTCCAGGGTTTCTACAAAAACACTCTCTATCTTGGTGCGATCTGATTTCTTCATTTTCGCCATATATGACGTGATCCTTCCTATGATTTCCTGGTCCAGACCTTTTAATATCTGCGCCGCCGTCTCTTCACCGACGGAACTTAAAAATATTGCAGCCTTTTCATAGCCATTCATTACCATTTATTTTTCCTCTAACCACCCTTTTACCAGTACCGCAGCCTGCTGTGGATTTTTATTCGCCCATTCAATAACCTGTTTTTCAAGCGGAAGCTCCTTCGGTTGCATGAGATTCCCCAGTGTTCCTTCTGTAATTCCGGTAGCAGAAGACTGTGTCCTTAACGAAGGTGCAGTCAGTGACTTTAACAGCGGACGTACGATAAAAAGGAAAAACAATAAAGCTGCAATAACCGGTACAAGATATTTCAGGGCATTTAGAATAATCGGCATATATTCCTTTGGGGCCTCCTGCATACTCTCAGCTTCCAGTTCTCTGAACGGCATAACTTTCACACTGATTTCATCGCCTCTGTCTGAAGTAAATCCCACCGTCTTTTTTATAATATCTTCATAATATTTAATATCCTCTTCTGAACGCTGAACGTACTGCTTTGCATTTTCTACCGAACCCTGCTGAGACGGGAGGATACCGTCTATTAATATTGCAACTGTCAGTCTTTCCAGTGTGACTGGTGATTCAACTACATGAGTAACCGTCTTGCTCGTTTCGTAATTGATCATTTCATCCTGCTTCTGGGATTGACCCTGTGAAGAAGCAGCTTGCTGCCCGGCGCCACCAGGCAGATTTGAAGCAACGCCTGGTATGCCGGCCGGGGATCCTGACGTTGATTTTTCCGTGCTCTTCTGTTCGCTCCTTACAACTACTCCCTCAGGGTCGTATTTTTCTTCTGTTCTTTCACTCTTTTTAAAATCAAATGTGGCTGAAACCTTTGCTTTTATCTTGCCTCTTCCGGCAACAGATTCGAGCATGCTGATAATTTTTGTTGCCATATTTTTTTCATAATTGTGCTGAAATTCCATTTGTGAGCCGCTGAGGCTCAGCATACTGTCATCGTTAGGTTTCTGGAGAAGCTCTCCCTTGTTATCAACAACAGTTATATTTTCGGGACTCAGACCTTCCACACTGCTTGCAACAAGGTGTATTATCCCGTCTACTTCCCCGCCGTTAAGCTTTCTTCCCTGCTTGAGCGATATAAATACTGCAGCGGAAGCCTCCTTTTTGTCCTGCTGAAATGCGAATATGGACTTGTCAGGGACCACAAGATGGACCCTGCACTGCTGTACTCCTGAAAGGGAGCGAATAGTCCTTGACAGTTCCCCTTCAAGAGCCCTTCTGTAATTAAGCTTCTGAACAAACTCGCTTGTAGTAAAATTCGTATTGTCAAATATTTCAAATCCTACTCCGCCCCCCTGTGGAAGCCCCTGCGCTGCAAGCTGGAGCCTGATGTCATAAACCTGGTCCGAAGAAACAAGGATTGTTCCTCCGCTACCCGCCTTATAAGGTATTTTCTTGCCCTGCAGCTCCTGGACTATCCTTCCTGCATCGTCATCTGACAGGTTTGAATATAAAACCTGATAATCAATTTTTTGTATCCATGATAACAGAAGCAGCGTGCCTGCAATACATATAATTATAATTGCCAGGGCCGCTGTCATTTTCTTTGCCGGCCAGAGCTTTAAGTTTGCAATAATGTTGTCAATAGCTGCCATAATTTCTCCTCTCTTTAGCCATAAGCTTTAAGCCATAAGTAGAGTCTATTTATAAACTCTGTTTGTCTGTCATTCCGGCGGTCCTTAAGCCGAAATCCAGTTTGTATTTTCTGGATTCCCGTTTTCACGGGAATGACGAACCGGCAATTTATAATCAGGCTCCAGTTATTAGCTCATAGCTTACAGCTAAAAGCTTATAGCTGATTCCTATACCGGCATCCTCATTATCTCTTCATAAGTACTGACAAGCTTATTTCTGATCTCCACCATCAACTGGAATGACATATCCGCTTTTTCCACGGCAAGGATAGCGCTCGTAATGTCACCGCCTTTTGCCAATTCATTCACTGCCTTGTCAACATCATTCTGCACCTCTGAAACCTTGCTCATCGCATCATTAATGACATCGTCAAAATTTTTTCCTGAAACCTGCTGTGATGAATTCTTCTGTGAAATATTATTTGTTGCAATTGTATTGCCTATATTTTTTATAGGAATGTCAGCCATTATTGCCTCCCTAGCTCAAGGGCCTTCTGATACATGCCTTTGGACATATTAAACGACCTGACATTTGCTTCATAAGCGCGCAGAGCCATCATCATATTTACCATCTCTTCGATAACATTAATATTGGGCATTGAAACATAACCGTTCTCATCAGCGTCCGGATGTCCCGGGTCATAAATTGTTACAGGCGGTTTATTATCTTCCACTACTTCTCTTACTTTTACCCCTTCAAGTTTTTCAGCAGGATTTGAAGTAACCTGCATTGGTGAAAATACAACATCCTTCCTGACATATGGCCCGCCTGCTCCTGTTTTTGTTGTTTGTGCATTTGCCATATTAGAGGCTATGGTATTCATTCTTATGCGCTGTGCCTCCAGCGCTGAAGCGCTTACCTTAAAGATATCCATTTACTACCTCCCTGTCTCCTTTTTAGGAGATTGCAAATTGCAGATTATAAATTTTAAAATCTGCAATTTGCATTTATCTTTATTTCGTTCTTATGGCGTTTTTAAACATTCTTATTTTTGATGACAAAATTGTTACGGCAGTGTCATGCAGCAAAGCATTTTCCGTCATCCTGGCAACCTCGACATTAAGTTCCACGTTATTACGATCCTCCCAGGACAGATTATTTTCAACTTCTGTCCTGGTGCTGATTTCACCGGCTTTTCCACCGCCAATATGTTTAGGGTTTGTTGCTGACAGTTTCATTTCTTTTCCAAGAAGATTATTAAATTTTACATCTTTTGCCTTGAAACCCGGTGTATCCGAATTGGCAATATTAGAAGCTATTACTTTTTGCCTTATATCTGCTGCCTGCACCATTCTTTCGAGAATCTTGAATCCCTTGTCCATTTATTTGTCTCCTTACAACTTATATATCAAAAACTATGCCACTCTTATAAATAACAAAGTTGAGAAAATTTGAAGTTGAGAAGTTAAAATAACAGCAGTTTTTTAACTTTTCTTATCTTTTATTCTTCCTATCTTCCTAACTTCTGTCTTCATCATGTGTCAATTTTTTCACACAGTGGGAAAATTTTTCCCGTATTCATCAAGTTTGTTCCTGATTGTTCTTACGCTCACTCCAAGTTTTTTTGCGGCCTTTGCCTTGTTTCCATTTGTTTCTTCAAGGGTCCTATGTATTAAATCCATTTCCATTTCCTTCAAGCTTCCGTTGTTCGGATGATATTGATTTGAATTTCCCTCAAGCATAAAGTCATCTGAGTCTATCAGGTCTTTTTTAGCAATAAGTACTGACCGATGAATTGCGTTTTCAAGTTCGCGTATATTACCTTTCCATTGCCGTGTTGTAAGCAACTCCACGGCCTCATCTGTAAAACCTGTAACGGTTTTGTTCATTTGTTCAGCAAACTTCTTTATAAAGTGTTCTGAGAGCAGTAGTACATCTTCAGGTCTTTCCCTTAAAGGAGGTAATTGAATCGGGAAAGCGCTCAATCTGTAATAGAGATCCTCTCTGAACCTTCCTTCATTTATCTCTTTTTTCAGGTCCCTGTTGGTAGTAGCAATTACCCTTACATCAACAGGTACAGGCTGTTTACTCCCTATCCTGTCAATCTCCCTCTCCTGCAGAACTCTCAATAATTTCGCCTGTAATGTTGCTGACATTTCTCCTATTTCATCGAGAAGAATTGTGCCTCCGTGAGCAAGTTCAAACTTGCCGATCTTCTTTTCCAGGGCGCCTGTAAAAGCGCCTTTTTCATAACCAAAAAGCTCGGATTCGAGAAGATTGTCCGGGATAGCCGCGCAATTAACCGCGATAAACTGTTTTTTGCTTCTGTGGCTTGTCTTGTGAATATACCTTGCAAACAGTTCTTTTCCAGTGCCACTTTCGCCAAGAATAAGCACTGTCATATCGCTTAGTGCAACGCTCCGTGAGAGTTGTATGAGATTCTTCATGTTTTCATTGTTGGTTAATAGTTCGTTATGAGCATATGAAACACTCGACATAATGGATTCAACAGCCTTCATAAGAGAATCAAAAGAAAACGGCTTCATCAGATAATCACACGCCCCTTCTTTCATGGCATTAACAGCGTTTTCAATTGTCGCAAAACCTGTTATAACAAGAATCGGCAGGTTCCCAACCCTTTTCCTTGCTTCTTTTATGAATGCAACTCCGTCCATTCTGGGCATTTTCATATCTGTAACAATCATCGATACAGAGGTGTCTTCGAGTTTCTTCAGCGCATCTATTGGATCTTCGGCAAGCATTACAGAATAACCTATTCTGACAATAGCCTCTTTCAATGCTGTCCTTAATTGCGGATCGTCATCAACCACAAGTATTGTTTTCATTTGTTACTCCTGAAACAAACCCCTCTTTAATTGCCCTATTTGCAGGGGCGGGTTTCAAACCCGCTCCTACGGAGGAGACAGAGGAGTTGTTGTTATTCTTTGGAAAATAAAGACAAAAAGTACTGCCTTTATAATCGTTTTTAAACGCCTTTATAAAACCATTGTGGCACTGCATTATCTTGTGAGCAATCGTAAGACCAAGTCCTGTGCCTCTATCTTTTGTGCTGAAAAACGGATCAAATATCTTTTCAATATTTTCGGGATTGATACCCTCACCCTCATCTCTAACTGCTACAGTTATGAATTCATCACCTTTTTCCATCACTACTTCTAATTTTCCCCCATCAGGCATTGACTGGATCGCATTAAGAATTATGTTCATAAAAACCTGCTTGGATAGTTCAGCATCGCCGTTTATAATCTCATCTTTCAATTCTCCTGCAATACTCACTCCTCTGATTTCTATGAGAGGCGTTAACATCTTTATGGATTCTTCAATAACATTGCGGAGCTTAACGTCCCTGAAAGACGGTTTCTGATTCCTGGCAAATAAAAGCATATTTGTAAGAATATTATTAAGGCTTTGAATGCCGGTTGAAATACCTTTGGACATTTCTGCATGGGGAGTCCCTTCAAGGTCGTTAGAAAGCATAGTGGAAAAGAGTTCTATACTGCACAGGGGGCTTCTTATCTCATGGACAATTTTTGCAGCCATCTCCCCCATAGCTATAAGCCTTGAATTCCTCTCATCCTGCCTTTCAAGTTCTTTAAGTTTTGTAATGTCCTTGATCAGGATAACATGACCGCGAACAGAACCTGTCGAATCAAATACCGTCGATCGCGATCGTATTACATCATATCTCCTTCCTTTCACAGTTAATACGGTACCGGAACTGCTTTCTTCCAGTGCATATTTCAGGTCTTTAAACATCGTACCTCTGGCATCAGCCAGATTCAGACAAAAAAGCTCTTCTGCCGCCCTGTTTATCATGGTAATTCTCTCATCCTGATCCAGGACAATCATCGCCTCGCCTATACTCTGCAATACTGCGTGTAAAAAATCTTTTGATTCTCTCAGTTTTGAAATAACATCATTTAGCTGCGCGTTCTTCTTCTCCAGCTCTCCGGTAAGATACTGAACTTTTTCGCTCAGCCTGGCATAATATGTCTCCAGGCTTTTTGAGGCCTGCGTAAAACTGTAAAATGCTTCGTTAAGCCTGACCGTCTTATCCAATTATTGATATACCTCGTTTATTTTATTTAAAAGATTAATCTCCATAAGCTTTGTTTTTGCCATACGGCTTAACAAATTATCACCTTTTTGCAACTGACCCAGCATCTTACTTGTCTCGGGCATATCAACGATAAGCCCGATTCTGTATATGGTCCATTCATCTTTAGGGTTTTTCTCATAAGCAGTCCGGTAATATTTAAGCGCACTTTCTTCATCGGTGTCATAAAGAATATCAGCCAATCTGACATAATCTTCTGCCTCTCCATCATATTTATTTATCATTTTTTCATATAAGGCTGTGGCCTGTTTTACATTGTTTGAACCAGATTGTTTCAAGTCAGATATTGTTTTTCCAAGCAGTTTAAAATCCCCTTTCTCAAACTCTTTTATTGCCATAATGTTTTTTAATGCCAAGTCGGTGTTTTTGTTGCCCTGGCTTATTTTTGCTTCAATTCTCAGAATAGAGTCATTCGACTGTTTTGCCTTCAATTCCCTGTTTGTCTCTTTCACTACTGTAAAATATTTTTCTGCAAGCCGGATGTCTTCTAAACCGGCATAATAGTCTGCAAGATCAAGAGCTGCAGTTTGCCTTACATTCCCTGATGTATTCTCAACAAGCCATGAACACAACTGCAAGAATGGTTTACCCTCAGGTTTAAGACTTTTTGCCATCTTCAGTAAAAATTCCCCTCTTGTTTCATCAAGCATCCACTGGCCTACTTCTCTCCATAAATCTGTAAAACGTAATTCTCCTTCTGCCCCGGGGACTGTCTTTCCGCTTGCTTCAAGGAGGATAGCCTCAAGCTCGCCGAAAGCTTCCATCGGAGGGTGATTTCCATAAACAAGTTCCTTTAATAAAGCAACAGATTCTTTTATTCTGCCTTCATGTTTATAAAGTCTTGAGAGAACAAGCAATGCTTCGTCATACATAGAGGAATCAGGATAATTTTTTCTTACTTCCTCAAGAGTTGAAATTGATTCCTTCAACTTGCCGGTTTTTAAAAACGCTAATGAAAGGTTGAATAATGCTTTAACCTTTACCTTTATATTCCTGGTAAAAGCAACAGACTGGAAATGTTTTATAGCCTCGTCATTATTTGACTCTTCCATAGCTATAAGACCGAGACTTATGCTGGCGTTGTCTCTGAAAGGACCGCTGTTGATCGTTGATAATATTTTTTTTGCTTCTATAAGTTTCCCGGACATCCATAAATTTTCACCCATAAGATAATAAGTCTCCGGGGATCTTTCGGGATAATTTCTGTCGACAAGCATGGCATTCGAATATGCCTTGTGTGCTTCATCTACTTTCTCAAGCTTTTGTAATGCATTTGCCATATTAAACATGACTTCAGGATTGTTTCCTGCCATTCTGTAATGCTCCACTGCTTCAGTAAAATAACCAATCTCCGACAGGCTGTTTGCCATCCCAAGATGCGCCTTTGCAAGGTATTTTGATGACGGATAATCTCTGATGAAGACAAAATAATTATTTTTTGCTTCATATATAAAACCGAGTTTTACATATGCCTCTGCCCTTTTGATGAGAGACACTTCTTTCAGCTTTTCATTTGATGCATATATATATGCCAGACGCAGTTGTTCTATTGCTTCAAAATACCGCTTTATTTCACTCAATGCTTCTCCACGGATAAAGTGATAAACAGCAAGAGATTCAACATCAGAAGGTTTATTTGCGGAAAGCTCTGAAATGACTTTATAAGGGTTATTCTCTTTTTTGAAAACAGACCATACTTTTTTATATTTTTCCGGAATAAAACTGTAGTCATCATCAATATCATCTGCAGCAATTACTGTACTTTTGTCCTTTTGATTTTGCTCCAGATTTGGTCGCCTGATATCGTCTCTTTCCTGTATTGTTGAGGCTTCAGCCTCCGTGCTAAAGAAAGATGCAGAAGGGTTGTTTTTATTTCCTTTATCCTTTGTACTGTTATATGCATGCCGTTCAGATATGCTTGTTAATGATTTCCCCGCGTCTTTCTTCTCATATTTTTCCATGACCCTGCTTTTATTGTTTTTAACTTTATTACCTTCGTTGCCTATTTTATTTTTTTGTGCTTTTTTAAATATATCAATAATGAGCCGGCTCGGTTCCTCAAGAGTAAAAACCTTTATATCGCCTATATAGTTTAATGAAAATACCAGGGTGTCATTATTCCTTTTGCAGGGAACATGGCTTTTTTCGTTTTGTAATGTAAAATCTGAATCAGAGAATTTGGCGAATATATTTTTTTCTTTCTGGTTCACCTTCCCTTTTGATATTAAAGTCTTCGGGCCTTCCAAAACTATTCTTAGAAACTCGGAATGATTACTGGCCCTGACCTTCAGAGGTGCAGCAGCATCATTTTGTAGCGCAGCCTGGATATCATATGAGGGGGGGCAAACAATCAAGAACAATGAAACGATTATTACAAACAAAATATTCATGCCAGTATAAACAGCAATAAATATGCCAAACCCAACTACTGGTTTTTTATGATTTCTAAGGAAAATGGGGTGTCATTAAAATGACGGTTTAGCGTGCTTTAGCGGTGGGATATTAATTAGAGTCTGTCCATAAATTGCTATTTTTTATTTTTGTCATGCCCGAAGCCTGCCCCCGCACGTCGTAAGCGGGGGTCATTAATCGGGCATCCAGAACTTACTGAATAGACTGGATTCCCGCTCAACAACTGCGGGAATGACGCTTCAGTGTTTGACTTTATAAACAGACTCTAATTACTCAACGGTCTTTGTGTGGAAATCAATAGATTTTTTCTTCATTTTTTCAATCAGGGTAGTCCTGTTGAGCCCCAGAAGGCTTGCAGCCTTGCTCTTTACACCCTTTGACATTTCCAGGGCCTGAATAATCATGTTGTTCTCTAGCTCGTCAAGCACTACATTAAGATCAACTCCTTCGGATGATAATAATTTTGATTTTGTAACGACTTTAGGCGTATGACGGTTTTCAAGGAATCTCTCCGGAAGTTCATCAGGTGTAATGTAGTCGCCTTCTTTGAGGATTATAAGTCTCTCTATAAGATTTTCAAGCTCCCGCACATTACCGGGCCATCTGTAATTTGCGAGATAACTCATGGTCTCATGTGAAATCTTTGGAGGCTCCTTTTTCTTTCTTTTTGATATTTCTATGATAAAATGCTCAATTAATAACGGTACATCTTCTTTCATCTTTCTTAATGGCGGTAAATGTAACGGGATTACATTAAGTCTGTAATAAAGATCCTCTCTAAAAGTTCCGTCTTTCACTGCTTTTTCCAGATCCCTGTTTGTTGCAGCAATAATTCTGACATCTACCTTTATGGTCTTTATGCCGCCGACTCTCTCAAATTCTTTTTCCTGAAGGACCCTCAGAAGTTTGACCTGAAGCGAAGGAGCCAGTTCCCCAATTTCATCAAGAAAAAGGGTGCCATTGTTTGCAAGTTCAAAACGGCCTATCCTTGTTGTTACAGCGCCCGTAAAAGCACCTTTTTCATGTCCAAAAAGTTCAGACTCAAGTATGTCCTTTGGAATTGCAGCGCAATTTAACGGTACAAAGGTACTGCGTGCTCTTGGACTGTTATAATGTATTGTCTTTGCAACAAGTTCTTTACCTGTACCGCTCTCTCCAGTGACAAGGACCGTGCTGTCTGTATCAGCTATCTTTTCTATAAATTTGATAACTTCCTGAAGCGGCAGGGAATTGCCGATGATCTTATGGGTACTGAATTTCTTTTTCAGTTCTTTCTTAAGCCTGCTGTTTTCCTCCTGAAGCCTGGAAACATCGAGAGCCCTTTTTATTGCAAGGTGCACATCTTCAAGCACAAAAGGTTTTGTTATATAGTCAAAAGCGCCGAGTTTCATAGCTTCCACTGCGGTAGAAACACTGGCATATGCAGTTATCATTATTGCAGGGATATCAATCTTTTCAGAAGCGATCTCACGCAAAACATCCATACCGTTCATACCCGGCATCATGAGATCAAGTAATAAAAGGTCAAATTTATCTTCTTTCAGGAGATTAAGTCCTGATTCACCATCTGATGCAGTTACAACTTCAAAACCTTTGCCTGTAAGAAAATCCTTTAACAGTTCTCTGATAGATGGCTCGTCATCAATGATCAGGATACGCTGCATGGTACTATAATGCCATATTATAAAAACAACGTCAACAGTTTGACGGGTTTAAAAAAATAAAGTTTCTTTCGTAATAAAGCTGAATAGTATAAATATAAACACAAAGACATGGAGAGAAAAACTGAGAACTAAAAGCTGAGAACTGATAACTGAGAAAAAGGTTTTTTACTTCTTATTTCTTAGTTCATACTTCTAAGTTTATTTTCTCTGTGTCTCAGTGACTCAGTGGTTGTAACGAGTTATTTTTCAACTTAAATATAAACGAACGGGAATAAATCAAAACTGACGGAAAGTATGTTATTTGTCAAGAAGGGTCACTCCATAACCATGACCTTGTTGCGTCCTTCTTTCTTAGCTTTATAAAGAGCTTCATCTGCTTTTTTAATTAACATGTTCACAGATTCTATCTCGTCCCTGAATTCAGCAACCCCCAGACTTATAGTGACTTTTATAATGTTGCCATCATAATTGTTTTCCTGTTCAAATATCGCTGTTCTGAAACGTTCTGCGACACTTATTGCTGGTTGGATTCCGGTTTCAGGGAGTAAACAGCAAAATTCCTCTCCGCCATATCGGGCCAGATAATCTATATTTCTGATAAGTGAGGAGGTTCTTGAGCTGATTGATTTTAAAATAAAATCGCCACACTGATGACCATATGTATCATTAACTTTTTTAAAATAATCTATATCAAACATGATTATGCTGAAAATGCCTCCGTATCTTTTATGCCTGTTGAATTCGTTTTTAAGTATTGTCTCCAGAAATCTTCTGTTATATATTCCTGTAAGTCCGTCTCTCATGTTCATCTCAACAAGTTTGTTCTCATATATAGCAACCTCTGTCACATCCTGAACATAAACAAATAGATATTTTATATTGTTATTTTCATCACGCAGCGGGCCCATTGCACAACTCTGCTGCATAAATTCAAATCTGGTATCGGAATAACTTTTTGTTTTAAAAGGAAATAAATACTGATGCAGTTTCTGTGAAAAAAAACAGAAATTCCCAAAAGTAAATACCGATTTACAGCTCCTTATGAATTTCGGATTGTTTAAATTAGGAAAGACCTCTAAAATAGAGGTGTCTTTTATTGCATCAGCGGCGGTACCGCTGTGAATTTCCATCCAGCGGTTCCATTCCTTTATTTTTAAATCCCTGTCAAGGATTACAATGCCAAGATTAATCGCATCAAAAATCTGTTGTAATATCATTCATATTGCTCTATAAAGATTTGTAATGCTTCCCTGAGCCATTGAATAGAATCATTACTTGTCACCAGAAATAAAAAACCGCTGACATCGCCCTCACTGAAACTGAAGTTGGTCTTTAAAACAATTGCAACCTTATCCGGATCAAATTCGCTTTCAGAAATCGCATCTTCATAATATCTCTCTAACACAATCATCGGAGGTGTATAGGTAACAACGTCCTTAAGCAGCTCAGCTACCTTTCCGACACACGCTCCTATGAGGATATTGCCGACTTCCATTAGAGTTTCTCTTTCCAGTATTTCAATCGGATCAGATTCTAAACTTACATTTTCTCCACGCTGTAACATTCCTATCAACTCTTTACCCGAACCTGAAGAAAACACTAAAAGGGCGTCTCCCTTAAAGCGACCCCAAAAATGCTGTTCAACAATACTGATATTTTTGTAGTCCTTGACATGCTTCCGGATATAATCGGGCAATTCCATTACCTGCATAATACTGATAAACGGGACATTAAGAACTACATGGGTATCTATTACATCTGCAAGGTCCGCTGCAGACTTCCCAAAAGCAATATTCATTATTTCCTGCAGGATTTCTAATTCTTCACCTGTAAAAATCTGAGTTTTGTCTATATTCATAATTTATTCAACCTTCTGTAGAGTATCCTGCGCCTTTGATAAAGCAATTAGAAGATCTTCTTTTTTAAGTGGCTTTCTTAATACCATATAAGCGCCTGAATCCAGAACGGTTTTAATTGCCTTCAACTGCACGTCTGCTGTAACAACAATAATTATTGCATTCCTGTCATGTTTTATTATTTCCTCAACAGCTTCATAACCGGTCATTACAGGCATTGTTAAATCCATAAAGGTCAGATCAGGACAGATGCTCTTGTATTTTTCTACACCCTCACTGCCATCACATGCCTCATGAAATTCGAAACCCTGATCTTTAGGCAAACAGCTTTTCAGCATCTTCCTCGCAATGGGGGAATCATCAACTATTAATATTTTTTTAATCATATGTTTCTAAAACCGTTTTATCCAATACATTTATAAAGTTATTTCTAACAGATGCTGTTAATATCCTGTGTCCCTTCGATCTCAACAATATAGTAGTTAGAATCATATTTTTTTCAAGTAAATCCTAATTCCTTAATAAACAGTTCTTAAACCCTTATAGAATTAAGCTATAATAATCTACATTTATCTATATCGGAATTTATGAAAAAAAACTTTAAAGAATTATCAAATGATAAAATAGACCTGTTCATCAATAAACTCGGTCAAAAACCATACAGGGCCAAACAGATCATCAACTGGATATATAAAAAACTGGCAAGTTCTTTTGATGAGATGACAGACCTGCCTGTAGAATTCAGGAAAGAACTTAATAAATCAGCCTTTTTAAGTAATCTTAAGCTCCTGCAAACACAGATTTCAACTGATGGCACTCAGAAATTTCTCTTCCTGCTTGAAGATGGCGAAGCAATTGAGAGTGTTCTAATCCCGAATACAAGAGGAGAAAATAAATTTACACTGTGTATTTCATCACAGGTCGGTTGTGCTTTGGGTTGCGTATTCTGTGTAACAGGGAAATTAGGGTTGAAAAGAAATCTCAGGGCATATGAAATCGTTGATCAGGTCATATCTGTTAGTAGAATCATTTCAAATCCCCCCCCCCCTTTTCTAAAGGGGGGCTTTCTGACCTTCCCCACTTTGAAAAAGGGGGGCAAGGGGGGATTTTACGAGGAGACCTCCTTCAACCCTCCATCACAAACATTGTCTTTATGGGTATGGGAGAGCCATTAAATAATTTCAATGAGGTTGTCGAGGCTCTAAGGAGAATTACTGATCTTATGAATTTCCCTAAAAGAAGGATTACTGTCTCAACAGCAGGTATAATCCCTAATATTTATAAACTTGCTGATAAGTTTCCTGATATCAATCTCGCCATATCACTGAACGCAACAACAGATGAAACAAGGAACAAAATAATGCCTATTAATAAAAAATATCCTTTAAGAGAACTTTTAAAAACATGTAAAGTATTGCCTTTAGCGGCCCGTAGACGCATAACTTTTGAATATGTTCTGCTGGATGGAATTAATGATACAAATGAAGACGCCCTGAGACTTGTTAAACTTTTGCGGGGGATTAGATCAAAAGTGAACTTAATCCCTTGCAATCTTCCACCTCTGCAGAAGACTATCCAACTGTTCAGGCAACCTTCCGGGAAGAAGATACTTGAATTTCAGAGCATACTGCACAAAGCCGGAATTACAGCTATAATCAGAAAAAGCATGGGCGCAGATATTTCTGCAGCGTGCGGACAGTTGAAGGCTTCATATTCAATTAATAATGAACAATAAACAATCTGATTTGTCATTCCCGGGGTCTTTCATCGGGAATCCAGTTTTTTTAAATCAACTGCTTCTGGATTCCCGCTCAACAGACTGCGGGAATGACGAAAAATGCCACTACTTAACTTTTAACTCTACAAGCTTTCTTCCTGCCTCATATGCGTCTTTTAGCGCTGTGGGATGATGGAGGATTTCTCCCTTTGCATCGATACCTAAAAAGAAAAGCTTCTCATGTTCAGCAACACTTATTGTTCTGAAAAATGCCTGGGCACAGGTTTCAGCACATTGTATTCCTATCTCTTTTTTCATCCCGCCGACAAGCAATAAAAGTCCCTTTCTTCCATAAATACCGGCCTTAATGGGTTCTTTTAAAAGATATTTCTCGCACCAGAAACTCTGGCATCTGTCTATCATAATCTTTGATTGGGCGCTGATTGAGAAAAAGAATATCGGTGAAGCAAGTATGATCCTGTCGGCACTACGGATCGCCTCATATATCTGATCCATATCATCATTGACAATACACTTTCCTGTTTCATTACACCCGCCGCAATCCTGGCACGGCCTGATATTCATTTCATTAAGATTAAATGTATGAACGGACAGACCGGTATCTACGATTCCCTTTATGGTTTCCTTTAGAAGCAGTTCCGTATTACCTCCGCTTCTGGGACTTCCATTAAATGCGATTATTTTCATTCTTACTCCGAAGAAAGGGTGGTTTGTAATGAAAGCTATTTCGATTTCTCGACAACTTTGGTAAAAACGTCAACCATGTGCGGGTCAAACTGTTTACCGGCGCATTCTTTGAGCTCTGCAAGAGCTTCTTTTGACGAACTCGCTTTTCTGTAAAGCGTATCTGTCCTCATAACGTCATAGGCCTCTACGATAGCCATTATCCGTGCTCCGTAAGGTATGTTGTCACCCTTTAATTTGTGAGGATAGCCGTTGCCGTCAAACCTCTCATGATGATGCAGAATTATTGGAAGTTCTTTATGAAACAGTTTTGTTCTCTCAATTATTTTTACTCCTATATTTGCATGCCTCTTAATCAGACTATATTCTACATCTGTCAGCTTGTCCTTCTTTTTCAATATCTTTGAATTAACACCGATCATTCCTATATCATGAAGCAATGCAGCCCGCTTTACCACATTGATCTCATCATCAGACATTAACAACTCCCTTGTCAGTTTTTCTGCAAAATTGCTGACCCGGACAGAATGTTCTTTGACATTATTCCACCAGCTATTCATCTCAAGTAATATATTATGGGCAGATTCAATGCACGTTTCTTTTATATTTTCATTAATACTTTCAAGCCGGATATAAAAATCTTTTATCTTTTTCTCCTCTTCCTTGATACCGACAGCTTCATCAAATTCTGTTTCTTCAAATGTGCAAACATTATTCCTTCCTCTCCATTTTGCACGGTACAGCGCCTTGTCTGCATTTGAAATAAGGTCGTTATCTCCGGTTACATTACTATCCAAAGTAGAAGAAATCCCTAAACTTACAGTGACAACTGCTGAAATTTCTCCCTTCCTGAAAATATTCTTCTCGAACGCAATGCGTATCCTCTCAGCTAATATAAAAGACCCTTCCAGATTGGTATTAGGCAGGACAATAAAAAACTCTTCTCCGCCATATCGGGCAACAAAATCCGTATCCCTCACCAGTTTTTTCATAATTTCAGAGGATTTGATAAGTACATGATCACCAAACTGATGTCCATATGTGTCGTTTACTGATTTAAAGTGATCAAGATCAAGCATAATACAGGAAAGTGATTGTATATTCCTTTTTGCCTTTTTATATTCACTTTTCAATATTTCTTTAAAATGGTTGTGATTATATAATCCTGTCAAGCCATCCTTTATCGCCAACTTTTCCAGTTTTTTAATAGATTCTTTTATGTCATCTTCCAGCTTTTTTCTCTGTAGGGCCCTGCGTATGGCCCGGCTTAATGATACAGTTTTAATTTCATCTTCCGTTAAATAATCATATGCTCCTTTATCCATTGCTTTAACGCCTAACTCTTCCTCGCCATCTTCAACAATCATGATCACCGGTAAATCTAATTTTCTTTTTGTTATCTCGTCAAGCACTTTAATCCCGTTTAAATCAGAGAGTGCCCGATTCATTAGTAAAAGATCATATTTGATGTGATCTGCTTTCTCCAGTATATCTTGTCCGGTGCGGATGATATCAAATTTATATTTGATATCGTTATGGTGGGTTAATGTTGACTTGATGGTCTCAATATTAGGCTGATTATTATCAGCAATTAAAATATAAACATCTTGCTTTAACATTACCTATACTTTCTTACACACAGAAATATTTACTTCTATTTGGAAAACAAGAATGATATAGTTTTACTTATATATAATGTCTTTTAAGATACATTAGTATAGCTTATAATTATTTTACAGTCAACTGTAAACTATTTAAACAATACTCTCTATATTCAATTGACAAATATAGTTTATTAACCCTATTATCTTTTAAATCGATTTATTGTTGCAACTACAATATCAATGCTATTTTATAATTGTCAAGAAAAATTTTGATAACAGATTTGATTATGAAGATAATAGACGGAACAGAAAACATTAAAGAAAGCTTCCCTTACCCTGTTCTTACAATCGGCAATTTTGACGGAGTACATCTCGGACATCAGGCAATTTTCCGGATGCTGATAGAACGTGCGAGAGAAAAGCAGGGAACGTCAATTGTTTTTACTTTTATACCACATCCTCTGAGAGTTCTTGCCCCTGAAAGGGCGCCCAAACTCCTCACTACATACAAGCATAAATTCAAACTTATAGAAAGTGCCGGTATAGATATCATTATCTGTGCAAATTTTACAAAAGAGTTTGCAAATATACCGGCTGAAGATTTTGTAAATGATTTTCTCTGTCAAATTCTTGGAGTAAAAGAAATTTTTATCGGGTCCAATTACTTGTTCGGGAAAGGAAGGAAAGGCTCCCCTGACTTATTAAAAGAAATCGGGGGGAAATGCGGATTTACCGTTACGGTTGTAGATGAAATTAAAATTAACAACTCTGTGCCCAGCAGTTCCGGGATAAGGACCCTTATTGCAAAGGGAAAAGTTGATGAAGCGTCAATATTATTAGGAAGACCATATTCTGTTGAAGGAATAGTAATTGAAGGGGCCAAAAGAGGAAAAAATATTTTAAACATGCCGACAGCCAATCTTTTAACCGCTAACGATCTGCTTCCCAAGGATGGTGTTTATGCAGTTACAGTGGAAATAAACGGAAAAAAATATGGAGGGGCTACAAACATAGGTTTCAATCCGACTTTTAGAGACAAAAAATTCAGCTTTGAAACACATATACTGGACTTCAACGGAGAACTTCTCGGTAAAACCCTGAAAATCTCTTTTATCAGAAGAATCCGGGATGAAATGAAATTTATAAACGCTGAAGCCCTTGCAAAACAACTGAGAAATGATATTGAACATATTAGGAATATACTGAAAAGTCATATCTGAAATTAACGAAGGCTGAATGCCTCATATACACAATAAATCGACAGGATTAAAGGGTTAGGGACTATGGATTATGGGTTAATGATTAGTAAAAAAAACTGACCCCTGACCCATATCCCCTAATCCTTGTTTTAATATGAGTAATATAGGATTCCGCTTAAAATTTTTTATAGCTTCATTAATAGCTGTCATGTTAACAGGGACCTTTGGTTTCATGATAACAGAGAAGTTATCATTCTCTGATTCTATTTATTTCACCGTCGTTACCGTAGCTACTGTTGGCTACGGCGACATACATCCTGTTACAGCAGAGGGCAAAATACTTGCTATCATTCTTATTGTAACCGGCGTTAGCACATTTCTTGGCGTTATAGCAAATGCAACCGAGTTATTATTGAACAAAAGAGAAAAGGAAATAAGACTTGAGAAGTTAAATATTATCATAGGCGTATTTTTTTCTGAGGCAGGCACAAAGCTTTTAACATACTTTATAGATTACGACCCCGAAATTGAAAACATTAGCCGGAATCTTACTATAAACGCCGATTGGACTGAAAAAGAATTTCTCACTGCAAGTAAACATATTAAAAGACATGGCCATGACGTAGACAAAAACAGAGTCGATTTTAAAGTGTTGCGGGATTTTCTCCAGGAAAAGAGCAATCTCTTTTTGCGGTTGCTGGAAAACCAGAATTTACTTGAACATGAGTCTTTTACAAATCTTCTCCGTGCAATTCTGCATTTTAAGGAAGAGCTGCTTTGCAGGGAGGATCTTGAAAATTTACCGGATACAGACTATACCCATATGGCAGGTGATATTAAAAGAGCATATAGCATGCTTGTGCCTCAATGGCTGGATTACATGTATTATCTGAAAAACAACTATCCGTATCTCTTTTCCCTCGCAGTGAGGATGAATCCATTCAATACGCAACGGTCGCCGGTGGTGATGAGTTAAGTAAGTTCGCAAGCGTAAAAACTCGCAAGTTAAAAACTCCCGCACTTCTATATATAAATGTCATTCCCGCCACATATCAAGTGAAATTTGGGGACGTTTCTGAGTTCTTCAATATTCTCTATGATAAAACAGAAATAATAAGTTGAAGAAGTCAAGAAAGGCTTTATAGTATTTATTACTTAAACAACTCCGGCATGTTCTTTTTTGCCAGTGTTAGACGCTGATCAAATTCGAGATCACTTTTGCCGAGATATTTGGAGACAAGTCTCGCAAGCGTGGACTTCCAGTTTCCAAGTACCGTTCTGACTATCCAGTTTATTCTGTAATCAAGCGATCTCATTGTTATGAACAAAAATACAACCGGTTCGATAAATCTTTTGACTGCGAAATGAAGGACGTTGAGGAGAAATATATGTAATGGTTTTCTCTGCGCCTCATGTTTATTAAGATATTTAACAATAAACCGCGGAGTGCAGGGAGTTATGGCAAGCAGCTTGTTCAAATAAGTCTCATCAATGTTGAGCAGATACCGAAAGAGGTAAGCATCAGGTGTGACAATGTTATCCTTCACCGCCTTTTCAGCAAGCGGGGTTCCCGGGAAAAAGGTCAGATGAGCGAGCGAAGCAATGTACGGCTTTTTCAATGTTGCAATGGAATTAATCGTTTCTATTTTCTCTTCCTCTGTCTCATATGGATTATCCACTATCATCTCATAAAACGGCGCTGCATGTGTTTCCGAGATAAGGTCTGCCGCCTTTTTAACTGCCGGGAAACGTATTTTTCTGTTGTAAACCTCAAAATTGACTCGGTCGCTTCCGGATTGAATGCCCATGACTATCCAGCAGAGACCCGCATCAACAAGCATAGACAATCTTTTTTTGTCCAGCATTGTCGGAATAGCACGTGCAATGAAGGGCAGGTTAATGTGTTTTTTGTATAACCGGCAGAACTCTTCCATCCACTCCTTATTATGAGTAAAAAAGCAGTCATCCTGAAAATTAATATAAAGGATAAAGGGATTCTTTATGACTTCCTTTATTTCATCAATTACATTTCTAACCGACCTCTCCCGGACCTTTCTGCCAAATACGTTCATAAATGCGGAATTCCCGCAATAGGAGCAGTGAAACGGACAGCCGCGTGTAGTTATCATCATATGGCAAGTCCCGCCGTATAGGGCATACTGACGGAACAAACGCTGGTGTTCAGCAAAATTGTATAGCCTGTTATTGTGAAACCCGTAGAAATAATCAGGAAGATATTCCTGAAACGGAAGGCTGTCAAGGTTCGTCTCCGGCTGCGCTATCAGTGGTCTTATTATGTGCCCGTTATAATTAACCCATACGCCGGGAATTTCAGGAGAAGTGCCCTTCCCTTTTGTGCTTAAATGGTTAAGTAATGAAACTACTGCATGCTCTCCTTCCCCGATACATACATAGTCAGCATATCTTATGCATTCCCCCGGTTTAATGATTGCATGCACCCCGCCCCAGATTATCGGTACATCAAATTTCTCTTTCAATAAACGTGTAAGATTTTTGGCAGGATAATATTCGATTGACATCAGGCTTATGCCGATCAAATCAGGATTAAAATTGGAAATAAATTCCGCAATCGCAGGATTTAATGTGCTTTCCAGATATCCGGGCAGAAATAATATTTTTACGTCATGCCCGTATGAACGTGCATTTGCAGCAACATACTTTAATCCTGTTACATAAGCATTGGATTGTAAGGAGATGAGGAGTAATTTCATCGGATGTATTATAACTTACAGACTTTTGTATTGCCTAATTGAGGATGAAATTTTATAATATCCAGTCTTATAATTCAAAGGAAATTTTAAATGGAGGCATAATGAGGCTTGAAGGAAAAAAAGCATTGATCACCGGCGCAGCACAGGGGATCGGTAAGGCAATAGCCTTGGGAATGGCAAAAGAAGGCGCTGATATCGGCATTGCTGATGTTAACATTGAAAGCGCTGAAAAAACCGCACAGGAAATCAGGGAATCAGGCCGGAAAAGTATTTCCATAAAACTCGACGTCTCAAAACAGGGTGATGTTTCTTCTGCCTTTGCGACGTTTATTAAAGAGTTTGGCGTTCTCGACATACTTGTGAATAATGCCGGCATTACCAAAGACAATGTATTGCTCAGGATGAAGGAAGAGGACTGGGACGCGGTGTTAAACATTAACCTCAAAGGTTCTTTTTTGTGCAGCAAGGAAGCAGTAAAAATTATGACAAAACAGCGTTCCGGCAAGATTATCAGCATATCATCTGTGGTTGCCTTTATGGGCAATCCCGGACAGGCAAATTACAGCGCCTCAAAGGCAGGGCTTATCGGTCTTACGAAGACAATTGCGAAGGAATATGCAAGCCGCGGCATCAGGGCCAATGCTGTCGCACCGGGATTTATTCAGACGGCAATGACCGATGTTCTTCCCGATGCAGTAAAGGATGAGATGAAAAGGGCAATACCTCTGGGGCAGTTCGGGACTCCGGAAGACGTAACAAATGCGGTTATATTCCTTTCCTCTAAAGAAGCTGATTATATAACCGGCCAGGTAATCCATGTAAACGGCGGGATGTATATGTAAAATAGCTGACAGCTGTCAGCTATCAGTTAATGATTAGATGAAATATTTCATCTGAAAATGTATAATTGATAGCTTGTAATTCTTTTGTACTTAATATGTAAATTATAAAAACGGAGGTGCTTGATGGCAGTTGAAGCAAAAGTAAAAGAAATAATAGCAAAACAGCTTGGTGTTGATATGGAAAAGGTAACCCTTGAGGCATCATTTGTTGAAGATCTCGGCGCTGATTCACTCGATACTGTCGAGCTTGTAATGGCTTTTGAAGAGGCCTTTAACATTGAGATTCCTGACGAAGACGCGGAAAAAATTCTTAAAGTACAGGATGCCATAAAATACATAGAAGATAAATCCGGAAAATAAAAAACTAACTTTAACCACAGAGGTCACAGAGAGAGATAGAAGATGAGAAGTTGGGAAGTTAAGAAGATGGGAGAAAAAATAATTTCTGTCTTTTCTTGCTTCATAACTTCTTAACTTCTCAACTTCTTTTTTAAACTCCGTGTTCTCTGTGGTAAAAAGATCTTCAAAAATTAATGAAAAGACGCGTAGTAATAACAGGGGTTGGGATGGTAACACCCCTTGGCACAGGTACAGAAAAATCATGGAAAGGCCTTTTAGAAGGCCGTCCTGCCGTAAGGATAATAACTCACTTTAATCCTGAGGGCCTGCCATGCCAGATAGCCGCAGAAATTCCCGACTTTGAAATAGACCGGTTTATAGAAATAAAAGAACAGAAAAAAATGGACAGGTTTATTCACCTGGGGCTTGCTGCAGCAACACTGGCGATGGAAGATTCAGGACTCAAGGTAACGGAAGGCAATGCTGACAGAATCGGGGTAATTGTCGGCGCAGGAGTAGGCGGTCTGTCTGCAATTGAGCATTATAAACAGGTCCTGCTTGAAAAGGGTCCCAAGAGGGTGTCCCCTTTCTTTATCCCGATGACAATAATAAACCTTACCTCCGGTCAGATATCTATCCGTTTCGGCGTTAAAGGCCCGAATTCTGCCGTTGCTACAGCATGCGCTACCGGAACTCATTCAATAGGTGATGCTTTCAAGCTGATACAGCACGGTGTTGCCGATGCAATGATCTGCGGAGGGACTGAAGCATGTATAACCCCTTTAGGCATTGCCGGATTTACTTCAATGAAAGCCCTCTCTACAAGGAATGACGCACCTGAAAAGGCAAGCAGACCTTTTGACAGGGACAGAGACGGCTTTGTCATGGGAGAAGGCGCCGGGGTATTGGTCCTTGAAGAGATGGAAAATGCGGTAAACAGGGGAGCCAGGATTTATGCTGAATTGACAGGTTATGGTCTTAACTCAGACGCATATCATATAACAAGCCCGTCTCCCAACGGTGAAGGAGCGGCAAAATGCATGGGACTTGCATTAAAGGATGCCGGTATCAGTCCTGAAGAAATTGATTATATCAACGCACATGGAACTTCAACAAAATACGGCGATGAACTGGAAACTTTAGCGATCAAAAAAGTTTTCGGCTCCCACGCCCATAAATTGTGCATCAGTTCCACAAAGTCAATGATCGGACATCTCCTTGGCGCTTCAGGCGGGGTAGAAGCAGGAATCTGCGCGCTCAGTATATATAATAAGATTGTGCCTCCTACTATTAATCTTGATAATCCTGACCCGGAGTGCGACCTTGATTATCTACCTCATAAATCAAGGCCCCTTTATATAAACATTGCTATATCCAATTCATTTGGTTTCGGTGGAACGAATGCGTGTCTCATCTTCAAAAAATATAGCTGATCTCGAAAACAATCTCGGTTACACTTTTAAAAAAAAATCTCTCTTAAAAGAGGCGATTACACACAAGTCATATGCGCATGAAAAACAGAAAGGCAGTTTATCATTCAATGAGCGTATGGAATTTTTAGGCGACTCGGTACTTGAGTTAATTATCAGTGAATATATCTTCACCACTTATCCTGAATATACCGAGGCGGACCTTTCCAGAATAAAGGCCTATACTGTTCAGGAGTCAACGCTGGCGGAGATTGCAAAAAGTATTAATATCGGAGAATGTCTTATTCTGGGTAAAGGTGAGGAAATGACAGGCGGCAGGAAAAAGGACTCTCTTCTTGCCGATGCATTTGAGGCGGTCTTAGCCGCAATATATCTTGACGGAGGTTATAAAAAGGCAAAGGCTTTTATCCTCAGGCATTTAATATATAAGACGGATGAACTTTCAACAAAAAATTTTATCTTTGATTTTAAGACAAAACTTCAGGAAGTGGCCCAGGCAGAATTCGGCGTACTGCCAGCATATGTCATACACAAAGAAGAAGGTCCTGAACATAAAAAGACCTTCGAAGTAAAAGTTTTCATAAATGAAAATTATCTGGGTCTGGGAAAAGGGAAAACCAAGAAAGCTGCAGCCCAGAAGGCAGCCGAGGCTGCTCTGAAGAAACTTAAAAAGAATGCAAGTTATATTTAGCATTGCAAAGTTTAAAATGAAATTGTTAAATGCTAAATGGTAACCCTTCAGTTACGGGTTGCAATAATTGTTTATAGCGTGTCATCCCCGCAGTCCTTTGAGCGGGGATCCAGTTCTCTGGTTTCTGGATTCCCGCTTAACAGATCGCGGGAATGACAATCCAAATAGTTTTTTGTCACCCATAACTGAAGGGTTACACTAAATGATAATTTTTACCTGAGTTATTTTATTAAAGGAGATTTATGCCGCTCACTTATAAAAATGCAGGGGTTAATATTGAAAAGGGCAACAGGCTCGTGGATATTATCAAGCCCCTTGCGCAAGCTACTTTTTCTAAAAATGTGATTAACGAGATTGGTTCTTTCGGCGCCTTCTATAAAATCGATAAATCCAAATACAGGGAGCCGGTCCTTGTAAGCAGCACGGACGGTGTGGGAACAAAATTAAAAATTGCCTTTTTGATGAACAAACACGACACAGTCGGGATAGACCTTGTTGCCATGTCGGTAAATGATATCCTCACAAGCGGAGCGATGCCCCTCTTCTTCCTCGATTACTTTGCAACAGGAAAGCTTTCAACAAAAACCGCCGGAGATGTTATTAAAGGCATTGCTGACGGCTGCAGGCAAGCCGGCTGCTCACTCATCGGTGGTGAAACCGCCGAGATGCCGGGATTTTACAGTAAAGGAGAATATGACCTCGCCGGATTCGCAGTTGGTATTGTGGATAAAAAAGCGATTATCAATGGTTCTGAAATCAGGGACGGCGATATACTGATTGGTCTTTCTTCAAACGGGCTTCACAGTAACGGATACTCGCTCGCAAGAAAACTTTTCTTTGACATAAAAAAATACAGTCCGAAAAAACATATAAAAGATCTCGGCTGTTCCATCGGAGAAGAACTTTTAAAACCAACGAAAATTTATGTGAAAAGTGTTTTGAAGGTGCTTGAGAATTTTAAAATAAAAGGCATCGCCCATATAACCGGCGGGGGAATTACCGAAAACCTCCCGCGTGTCGTTCCACAGAACAAAAAATTAAAATTTGTCATTGAAAGAGGCAGTTGGCCGGTTCATCCGATATTCCACCTTATCCAGAATACGGGAAATGTTGATGAAGGTGAAATGTATAAGACGTTCAACATGGGGATCGGTCTAATACTGGTCGTTAACAGGACGGATGCAGAAAAGATCGTTAAAAAATTTACACGCCTCAGTGAAAAGGCATTTATTATAGGGCAGGTTGAAAAGGGTGATAGAGGCGTAGTGTATATTTAAGGAAGCTCCCTCGGCAACATACATGGAAATTTGAGGGTCAAGTCTTGCATTTTGCAATTTTTCATTAATTATTTAACCACTCATTGCCCCTCGAAATCACATGATGTACAGCACCCTTATATTCTATCCTCAAAGGTTTCGCCATGCCCTGTATCCTAAAAAAGTTATCGCTATCTTAGCAAATTACTCTCAAAAATTAATCCCGAATGCAAATTGCAAGACCTGACCCTGTTTCCTCACTGATCGGATGTCGCAGGGATTCGTGTTGTTGCCATCAATTTTACTGTATTACCTTAGCAGAGAGATACAGATGGGAACGGTGACCGAAATGGGAAATAAGTAAGGGGTCATCGCACCACCTTGATTTTGGATGGTGTTACAGAATCATATAGGTTACTCCTTGTCTGATAATATCAATTGATTCCTTCCGAGATTCTATGTCAATAGCCCTTTAAACTGCATCTTCATAGCAGAAGATAGGTTCAACCACCCGAACTCTTTCTATTCCTGTAGCCATACTTAAATATTGCTATTTTAACCATATCTGTATTATATTGTATCTACTTCTATGAAGAAAACCCGCTTCGAATGGGATGATGATAAAGACAAGGAAAACCAGGACAAGCACAATGTATCTTTTTCATTGGCTCAGCTTGCTTTTCTTGACCCTCATCGTGTCATTGCCGAAGACGTTAATCATAGTTTAGAGGAGGAGCGGTTTTACTGTATCGGTCGTGTGGACGACGGCATAATGACCGTTAGGTTCACCTACAGAGGTAATATTATCCGTATTTACGGTGCTGGATATTGGAGAAAAGGGAGGAAACTATATGAAGAAAAAAATAAAATATACTGAAGAGCCGATGGGGGAGTTAAAAGTAATTAAAGACTTTCTTCCTCGACCTGATCAACTTGTATTGAAAGAAGAAAACATTAAGATAACAATCTCTTTAAAAAAGGAGAGTATCGATTTTTTCAAAAAAGCGGCCAAAAAACACCATACTTCCTATCAAAAGATGATCCGGCAGGTTATAGATTGGTATGCCGCACATTATAAAAAGAGCGCCTGATAGAATCACTTCATCGAACACGAAACTTAATAATCTCATTAAAAAAGAAATGGCAATTATAACGCCGCACTGATAAAATATTGTGCAAATGGATTTTAAACTCATCCTGCAAAAACTCCTGACGGCATTTGAAAAAGATAGCATACGTTATGGCCTTATAGGCGGGTTTGCGATGGGATTGTGGGGAGGCTCAAGGTCAACCGTTGATCTGGATTTTCTTGTGCATCGGAACGACATGCAAAAGGTTCACGGAATAGTAACCGCCCTTGGTTACGAAGTTCATCAGAAAACTGAAAATGTTTCACAATATACTTCTCCTTTAAAAGTTTTCGGCGGGATAGACTTTATCCATGCTTTCAGAGAAGCAAGCGTTGAAATGCTTCAGCGGGCAGTAGAGAAAGATATTTTCAGCGGAATGTTAAAAATTAAAACACTGATACCGGAGGATATTATCGGATTGAAGATTCAGGCTATTTATAATAATCCTTCAAGGGAAAAGATCGACATGCCGGATATAGAGCTTCTCGTTTCGGCAAACAGGAAAAACCTTGACTGGGAGCTGCTGGAGAAATATTGCAATATTTTTAACATGGAAGATGAATATAAAAGATTAAGAGGAGACTGAGATGAAACTGTCTGAAAGGGCAGAAAAAGAGCTTGTCGAACTCGGTAAATCTGAAGAACTGAGGAAAGACATGGAAATGCTGAGCTCGCAATGGCAGTCTCCTTTTGTCAAGAACGGTGTAGTGGACTTTGATGCTTATATTGAATTTGTACAGCAATTCAACGAATTCATCAACCACGAACCAAAGCCTTTCAAGCCAATGATTGACAGGGATATGAGGCTGTAAAAGACCGTGGAACGTGACCGGTTAGCGTGTCCGTGAAAGACAAAACGGACACGGATTACGGACACGGTGGACGGTTTACTCTGTTTTGTTTATAATTACCCATGCTTACTATCGGCGTTCTCGCCTCAGGCAGAGGCTCAAATTTCCAGTCAATCATTGACAGCATTGATTCCGGCTTTCTCAAGGCAAAAATCGCTGTCCTGATAACCGATAATCCAGATGCTTATGCCATTGAACGGGCAAAAAAGCATAACATCGAATCACTCGTCTTAAAGCCGAAAGATTTCACTGACAAAAACGCATACTATTCCTGTATTGCTGAGGAACTGAAAATGAGAGGCGTTGAATTAGTAATATTGGCAGGCTTTATGAGAGTAGTCGGAAAAGCGCTCATAGACCAGTATCGTAATAAAATAATGAATATCCACCCTGCCCTGCTCCCTTCATTTCCGGGACTTCACGGACAAAAACAGGCGGTTGATTATGGAGTCAAGATTTCAGGATGCACAGTGCATTTTGTTGATGAAGGTATGGATACCGGAGCGATAATAATCCAGGCGGCGGTACCCGTGTATCACGATGATACAGAAGACACTTTGTCTGAACGGATACTTAAACAGGAACACAAAATCTTTCCGTATGCCATTAGACTTTATTCTGAAGGCAGGATTTCCGTAGAAGGCAGAAAAGTAATCATCAAAGGCGGGAGGGAAGATTCTCTCCTCATAAACCCGCCGTAAACATTATTCTCATTTCACAAGCGACTCAAATTCCCCTCTGAACTTCTTCACCATCGTCTCGATTGAAAATGCTGCTGTATCGCCCATTGCGCACAGGGTGGAACCTTTTATGCAGCGGCATAATCTCAGAACCTGCTCAATGTCTGTCAAACTGCCCTCGCCTGCTGCTATTCGGTCTATAAGGAATTTAATTATGTTTGTGCCTTCACGGCAGGGAGTGCATTGTCCACATGATTCATGGGCAAAGAACTTTGCCGCCTTTTGCGCAACAAAGGGTATGGAAACATTCTCATCAAGCACAATAATCCCTCCCGTCCCCAGTATCGAACCTGCGGCAATGAGGGAATCAAAATCCATCTCAATATCTATTTCATCTGCCTTCAGAATCGGAGCGGAAAGTCCTCCGGGGATCACCGCCTTTAAACCCTTGTTGCCCTTGATTCCACCTGCAACTTCATATATCAGTTTTTTCAGAGACGTACCCATAGGATATTCATAAACACCCGGTTTATTAACATGACCGCATATGCCGAAAAGCATAGTTCCATAATTTCTCGGTTTCCCAAAGGTCTTAAAAGCATCAGGGCCGTTATTAACGATAAACGGGATAGAAGAGAGAGTCGCAACATTTTGAACTACAGTCGGTTTGCCGTAAAGTCCGAAAGTTGCCGGAAACGGCGGCTTCAGTCTCGGTCTGCCTGCCTTTCCCTCGATTGATTCTAAAAGGGCTGTTTCTTCACCGCATATATACGAACCGGCTCCCCTGAAAACATCTATACAAAACTGATAATCGGTTCCCAATATGTAGTCCCCGCTGAAACCATGGTCCTCCGCCTCTTTAAGCGCCCTTATAAGTACCTTTGCTATCCAGTCGTATTCGCCCCTTATATAGATAAAACCCCTGCAGGCCCCGATTGCATATGCTGTAATAGTCATCCCTTCGATTAAGAGATGCGGGTCAAATTCCATAATCTGCCTGTCCTTGAAAGTGCCCGGCTCCCCTTCATCAGCATTGCAGATAAGATATTTTGTTATTTCTCTCTCTTTAGGCAGAAATTTCCATTTCATCCCGGCAGGAAAACCCGCGCCGCCTCTCCCCCTGAGTCCTGACTCAATAACCATCGAAATGATATTCTCCGGGGGCATGGAAAGGGCTTTTTTGAGCGCCTCATATCCGCCATGAGCGATATATTTTTTAAGGGAATGTAAATCAATTATGCCCTTTTTGGATAACAAAATATTATTCATTATCCCCGCCATTCCCCTTTTTTAAGGGAATCAATTATCTTATCAATTTTCTTTAAATCCATATTCTCATAATGAGCCATATTGATTAGTATTGCCGGAGCATGTCCGCATGAACCCAGACACTCTACAGATGCGATGCTGAATAATCCGTCCGGTGTTACCTCACCTTCCTGAATACCAAGTTTTCCTGAAACGTAATCTATTAGTGATTCTCCATCAAGCAGTGAGCAAACAACATTTGTACAAACCTGAATATGATACTTGCCTATCTTTTTTAAACTGAGCATCGTATAAAAACTTGCTGCACTGAAGACACGCGCCTGCGGGATATTCATTATGTTTGCAATTTCCATCAAATCATCTTCGGTAATACATCCGTTTCTTTTCTGAATAAGTGAAAGTGCCGGCAAAAGAGCAGATTCTTTCCTGGGAAACCTGTGTGCTAACTTAATTATAAGTTTTTTTATCTTATCGTCCATTTTATTAATTATGAATCAGTTCATTAGTATGAAGACACGTTTGTCATGCCCGCAGGTAGTAAGCGGGCATCCAGTTCCTTTCTGGATTCCCGCTCAACAGACTGCGGGAATGACGCTTATGTATGCTTACTTATGAACTCCTTAATAATAATTAAGGCGTTCTCCTTACCCCTTACTCCTTACTTCTTACCCTTTACTCCTCCTTCTCCAACCGTACCGCGCATACCTTATATTCGGCAGTTCCTGCAACTGGATCAAAGGCGTTATTCGTCAACACATTTGCACATGCTTCATGAAAGTGAAAGGTCATAAAGCACAAGCCCGGGGAAACCCTGCTTGTTACCCATGTTTTTACTCTTACCCTTCCTCTGCGTGAAACTACCCATATATGATCACCGTTCTTTATATCCAACTTCCCGGCGTCTTTTCCGTTTACTTCGATTAACTCTTCAGGAAAAACATCATCAAATCCTGCAGACCTTCTGGTTTGTGTCCCGGTATGGTAATGCCATAGTCTTCTGCCCGTTGTAAGCACAAACGGATATTCACTGTCAGGAACCTCTGCCGCCGGTTTCCATTGAGCAGGCTGAAATTTAGCCTTGCCGCAGGGGAATACATTATCACAGTACAGATAACATGTTCCTGCATGATTAAGGTCCGGACAGGGCCACTGAATTCCCTCACGTTCAATCCTTTCATATGTAATACCGGACATGCTCGGAGTTAATTTACGAATTTCTTCCCATATCTGTTCTGTCAATGTGTATCCCATAGCATAACCCATCCTCTTTGCAAGCTCGCTTATAATCCACCAATCTTCTTTCGCCTGACCCGGAGGCTCAACAGCTTTTCTCACACGCTGAATACGCCTTTCAGTATTTGTAAAGGTCCCTTCTGTCTCGGCAAAACACGCAGCAGGCAATATAACATGCGCATACTTTGCCGTTTCATTAAAGAAAATATCCTGCACAATGAGAAGATCAAGTTGCTCAAGCGCCTTTATTGTATGCGACTGATTGGGCTCCGACATTATCACATTTTCTCCAACGAGATAGAGCGCTCTGATGTCACCGTGCAGCATACCGTCAAACATAGCAGGAATTTTGGTGCCTTCCATATCCGGAAGTGATTCAACACTCCATGCTCTTGCAAAGTTCTCTCTTACCACGGGGTTTGATACCTTCTGGTAGTCTGTAAAAACATCCGGAAGCACGCCCATATCACATGCGCCCTGAACATTGTTCTGCCCTCTCAATGGATTAACACCGGTATATTCTTTCCCTATATTTCCGAGAAGCATCTGGAGGTTTGCACAGGTTTTAACGTTATCCGTTCCGGTGATATGCTCGGTAATACCGAGGGTGTAATAGAGCGCAACCCTCTCAGCCATGCCGAGTATCATAGCAAGTTCTCTTATATCATCTGCCGGAATTCCGCATATTTCAAAAACACGCTCAGGAGGATATTCACTTACCGTCTTTTCCAGTTCATCAAAGCCTTCAGTATATTTTTTTATAAACTCTCTGTCATGCCATTCATTTTTTATAATCTCGTACATCACTGAATTCAGAAGCGCTATATCAGAGCCTACCTTATGCTGATAATGCCTTGTAGCCCAGCGTGTAAGGTCAATTTTTCTCGGGTCTGCGATGATAAGCCGGCTGCCTCTTTTTGCCGCCCTTTTCATGCTGTTGGCAATGACAGGATGGGTCTCTGTAGTATTGGAACCGATTATAAAAATGACAGGGCTGTTTTCGATTTCACCGATAGAATTTGTCATTGCGCCTGCACCCAACGTTGCAGCCAGACCGGCTACAGTGGGAGCATGTCAGGTTCGGGCACAATGGTCAACATTGTTGGTGCCTATTACTGCACGCATAAATTTCATCATGACATAGTTATTCTCATTCGTGGTCCGGGCACAACCGATCCCGACAATTGATTCAGGACCATGATTTTTTTTAATCTCCAGAAGTTTTTTTGCAGTAAAATCCAGCGCATCTTCCCAGCTTACTTCCGCAAACTCTCCATTTTTTCTCAAAAGAGGTGACCGCAGCCGTTCATGAGAATGAACAAAATCATACCCGAATCTTCCTTTTATACATAAACTGCCGTAATTGGGAGCGGTGTCTTCCGCGCCTGTTACTTTTATAATTTCGTTATCCCTGACATGCAGATACATCTGGCATCCGACTCCGCAATAAGGACATGTAGTCTTTATCTTCCCTGTCTCCCAGTCCCTCCCCTTTGTGGCAGATTTTCTCTCTGTCAATGCGCCTGTGGGACAGAGCTGCACGCATTCCCCGCATATCACACACGAAGATTTTCCCATGGGCTTGTTTGTATCACAGACCACTGTCATCCGGCTGCTGCGAAATCCCATATCCAGGACTTCATTGACTGCTATATCATTGCATCCGGCAATACACCTGTAGCACTGGATACACTTGTTCATATCCCTGATTATCATCGGGCTTGACGTATCAATCGGAATATCTTTTGTCATATTAGGGAAACTGGACTTCTCTATACCGAGATGATATGCAGCATCCTGCAGCTCGCATGTACCACTTCCTTCACATGAGATACAGTTATGTCTGCCGCTCGACAAATACAATTCGACTATCATCTTCCTTGTTTCAATAATTCTTCCGGTATTTGTAAGCACTTCCATTCCGTCTTTTGCTTCGAGTGAACAGGAGACTCGCAAGCCGGGCAGTCCTTTTACTTCAACAACACATATTCTGCATTTGCCTGCCTGTTTGGTACGGGGATGATAACAGAGGGTGGGGATGTAGATTCCATTTTCTCTCGCAACATTAAGAACTGTTTTCCGCTCTACAGTCTTAATGTTTTTACCATCAATGTTTAAAGATATATTTTTCAAAAGATACTTTAAATTTTATGGATCAATTTTTAATTTCCTGAAATATTTAATCGTCTCCTTAAGCCCTTCTTCCAGGTTTACCTTCGGTTCCCATTTGAGTTTACTTTTGGCTAATTTTATGTTGGGCTGACGCTGTATGGGATCATCTTGCGGCAACGGTTTGTAGATTATTCTGGACCTTGATTTGGTTAGTTTTATGACCTTTTCAGCAAGCTCAAGTATTGTGAATTCACCGGGATTTCCGAGATTCACCGGACCTGTAAAATCATCAGCAGAGTTCATGAATCTTATAAACCCCTCGATCATATCATCCACATAGCAAAAACTCCTTGTCTGACTTCCATCACCGTAAACAGTAATAGGCTCTCCATGCAAGGCCTGCATAATGAAGTTGCTCACAACACGGCCGTCATTCGGATGCATTCTTGGTCCGTAAGTATTAAATATCCTCGCAACCTTTATTTTCAGCTTATGCTGGCGGTAATAATCAAAGAAAAGAGTTTCAGCGCACCTTTTGCCTTCATCATAGCAAGAACGATAACCGATAGGATTTACATTTCCCCAATAAGCCTCTGTCTGCGGATGAACTTTTGGATCGCCGTAAACCTCGGAAGTTGACGCCTGAAAGATTTTTGCTTTGATCCTCTTCGCAAGTCCAAGCATATTAATAGCGCCGTGCACCGATGTCTTCGTTGTCTGCACTGGGTCAAACTGATAATGGACCGGAGATGCAGGACAGGCAAGATTATATATTTCATCTACTTCAGCATATAAAGGAAAACAGATATCATGTCTGATTATCTCAAATAAAGGGTTATTGAGGAAACTCACAATATTTGAACGACGGCCCGTGTAGAAATTATCAACGCATATGACTTCATGCCCTTCTTTAAGCAATCTGCCGCATAGATGCGAGCCGAGGAATCCCGCACCGCCGGTAACGAGTATTCTCTTCATATAGTCTCCCTTCCCTTTTTAGAAAAAATAATAGTTTATCTTACCATAATTAGACTCTGTCCATAAACCGGGTTTGTCTGTCTGTCATTCCTGCAGTCTCCCCGATTACTACCCTCGGGGACAGGCTTAAGCCGGAATCCAGAACTTATTATAAAAACTGGATTCCCGCTCAACAGACTGCGGGAATGACGCTTCAGTGTTTGACTTTATGGACAGACTTTAATTATGCATTACTCATTCATCATTGCTCATTTTCCTCCGTGTCCTCTGTGGTTAATTTCTAAAATACCGTATATTGACGGAGATTCACAAAACGGGTAATATAAACGGATGCTTTAACCGAGGAAATTGGGGAGTCGTCCAACGGCAGGACGGCAGACTCTGGATCTGCTTATAGGGGTTCGAATCCTCTCTCCCCAGCCAAAAAAACAGCTATCAGCTATTAGCTATCAGCTTTCAGCTTGAAATTTCTTGTTTGTTTTTTTTGCTGATTGCTGAACGCTGATTGCTGATTGCTATCTTTACTGGTCCCATCGTCTAGAGGCCCAGGACATAGCCCTCTCAAGGCTAAGACACGGGTTCGAATCCCGTTGGGACTACCAATGAAGAAGTTATGAGTTTTGAGTTATAAGTTTTGAGTTATAAGTTAAGGATGGAGGTTAGATGTTAAAAACATATAATATTGCAGTCATACCGGGTGACGGCACAGGTCCTGAGGTTATTGCTGAAGGTTTAAAAGTACTCCAAACCGCTTCAGGGAAATTCGGGTTTAAACTTAATTTGACACATTTTGATTTTGGCGGTGAACGGTATTTGAAGACCGGTGAAATACTGCCTGACGGTGCAATTGAAGAACTTAAAAAACATGACGCAATTTATCTCGGAGCAATCGGACATCCCGATGTAAAAGCGGGAATACTCGAAAAGGGTATCCTGTTAAGATTGAGGTTCGAATTGGACCAGTATATTAATCTTAGACCCGTCAAGCTCTACCCCGGCGTCGCATGTCCTCTAAAAGATAAAGGTCCTGAGCATATTGATTTCGTCGTTGTGAGAGAAAATACAGAAGGGCTGTATGCCGGCGCAGGAGGCGTACTTAAGAAAGGAACACCTGATGAAGTAGCCGTGCAGGAATCAATTAACACGAGAAAGGGCGTCGAGCGATGCATTCGCTTTGCTTTTGAATATTGCAGGAAGAGAAAAAAGATGAACAAGCTCACCCTTTGCGGAAAAACAAATGTCCTCACATTCGCATTTGATCTATGGGAAAGGACCTTTTATGAAGTGGCAAAAGAGTATCCGGATGTAAAGCCGGACTATGCTCATATAGATGCAATCACGATGTGGTTTGTGAAAAATCCTGAATGGTTTGATGTAATCGTAACAGACAACATGTTTGGCGATATTATCACAGACCTTGGCGCTATGATTCAGGGCGGGATGGGTATTGCCGCGGGAGGGAATATAAATCCTGAGGGCGTTTCAATGTTTGAACCGATTGGCGGCTCTGCTCCTAAATACAAAGGGAAAAACATGATCAACCCGCTTGCCGCTATCTGTGCAGGAGGTATGATGCTTGAGCATCTTGGCGAAGAAAACGCCGGGAGGGCGGTTGAACAGGCCGTGATAAAGGTTACAGCTAAACATATAAAAAGCCTGGCAGCAGGACAGATGGGCCTTACCACTACAGAAGCGGGAGACCTTGTCGCAAAATATCTTTCATAAAATACAGGAGTCACTATGTTAAAGAAAAAAGATAAGTATGTAGTCGCCATTGTCGGTGCAACAGGTGCAGTTGGAAATGAAATGGCTGAAGTTCTTGAAGAACGCAATTTCCCGGTGAAAAAACTGAGGCTTTTTGCATCTGAACGTTCAGAAGGCAAAATAATAAGTTTCCATGACGAATCTGTAACTGTTGAGATATTGACTGAAAATGTTTTCAAGGGAATAGACATCGCCCTGTTCTCTGCAGGAGGGGAAAGGAGTCTTCACTACGCTCCAATTGCGACAAAGGAAGGATGTGTTGTTGTAGATAATTCAAGCGCATGGAGAATGGATCCAAAAGTGCCACTGGTTGTACCGGAAGTGAACACTCACGATTTAAAGTGGCACAAAGGAATCATTGCGAATCCCAACTGTTCAACCATTCAAATGGTTGTTGTTTTGAAGCCTATTCACGATGCTGCAAAGATAAAAAGAGTTGTTGTAACAACTTTCCAGTCTGTTTCAGGTACCGGTAAAAAGGCGATGGATGAGCTTTTAAACCAGACTTCGGATTTACTCAACTTTAAAGACATCAAGCCGCTTGTCTATCCGCATCAGATTGCCTTCAACTGCATTCCGCACATTGACAAGTTTATGGACGACGGTTACACAAAAGAAGAAATCAAAATGGTAAACGAAACTAAAAAGATTATGGGTGACGATTCAATAAGGGTCACTGCTACAACTGTAAGAGTTCCGGTTTTCAGAGGTCATTCAGAAGCAATCAACATCGAAACGGAAAAGAAGCTCACTGCGAATGCAGTAAGGGCGTTGCTTTCCAAAGCGCCAGGTGTGCTTGTATACGATGAGCCTGAAAAAAATGTTTATCCCCTTCCCACACTTACAGCCGGAAAGGATGAGGTCTACGTCGGAAGAATAAGGGAAGATACGACTATTGAAAACGGAATCAATATATGGATAGCCGCTGATAATCTGAGAAAAGGCGCAGCGCTGAATGCCGTGCAGATAGCAGAGAAATTGATTGAAATGGCGTAGAGTCATCATTTCCCCCTTTGTAAAAGGGGGATGAAGGGGGATTTTTTAAAATCTCCCCTTGCCCCTCTTTGCCAAAGAGGGGATACAAGAAAGACAAACATATGCAAAACGTAGATTATATAATTAGGGCCGATTACCTTCTCACAATGGAAGGGGACCTTTCCGTTATTAAAGACGGCGCCGTAGCAGTTACCGGCAGTGATATAATTGATGCGGGAATATTTGCCGATATTTCTAAAAAATATACGTCTCAAAAATTATTAAGCGGAAAGAATAAGGTCGTATTCCCCGGTTTGATAAATACTCACACTCATGCAGCAATGGTCTATTTCAGAGGACTCGCAGACGACCTTCCGCTTATGGAATGGTTGCAAAACCATATATGGCCTGCAGAAGGAAAATGGATGAATGAAGATTTCGTAAATGATGCCGTTGAACTGGCCTGTCTGGAGATGCTGAAGGCAGGTGTCACCACTTATACCGATATGTATTTTTTTCAGGATACCGCAGGGAAAAAACTTGAGAAGCTCGGAATGAGGGGAGTTTTGGGAGCTGGCGTTATTGATTTTGCATTTACAGGATACGCTAAATCTGTGGACGATTATTTCATTAATGCTGAAAATCTTATTACTGCCTGGAAGGCCAGTGAATTTGTATTTCCCTGTATTGCGCCTCATGCAACATACACCTGCGGCACTGATAATTATAAACGGGCCAATGCACTGTCGGAAAAATATAAGGTCCCGATACATACGCATCTTGCAGAGACCCAATTTGAAGTTGCTGAATGTCAAAGACGTTACGGCAAGACACCGGTCGAGTACCTTGAAAACATAGGTCTGCTTTCAGAGCGTCTTTCTGCAGCCCACTGCGTGTGGCTTACCGATAAGGAAATTGAATTACTCGCAATGAAAAAAGTAGGCGTAGCTCATTGTATTGAGAGCAATCTGAAACTTGCCTCAGGTTTTGCGCCTGTTGCAAAGATGTTAAAGGAAGGCGTAAAGGTTGCATTCGGCACAGACGGCGCTGCGAGCAATAATGATTTGAGCATACTTGGTGAAATGTCTACTGCTGCAAAGGTCCATAAAGCTGTTTCCGGAGACCCGACAGTCCTTGACAGTAAAACAGCGCTTTTAATGGCTACAAGAAACGGAGCCGAAATATTGGGACTCGGAGACAAAATAGGTTCGATCAAACCAGGGAAAAAAGCAGACCTTATCATTGCAAATCTTGAACAGCCTCATTTAATGCCGCTCTACGATATTTATTCACACATAACCTATTGCCTGCGTCCTTCAGATATTGAAACTGTTATGGTGAACGGGAAGATTGTTGTTGAAAATGGAAAGCCCTCTACAATGGATGAAGCGGAAATTATGGACAAGGCAAGGATCTGGCAGGAAAAGATCAAATCAAGCTAAGACAATGCGCTTAATGTGTCTCCAAGACTCTTTGTATCCTCGACATTAAAGATCTTCACATTCCCGTCTATCCTCTTTATCAGTCCGGAAAGGACTTTTTTAGGGCCCACTTCTATAAAAGTATCTATACCGTTTTCGACCATTGCCTTGACAGAATCCTCCCATAAAAGCGGCTGATTCAGTTGGCGCACAAGTGATGATTTAATTTCCTGCGGGTCTCTTAAAAATGCGGCGTCCGCATTGTTCACGACCGGAATTTGCGCTAAATGCAATTGAGTGTTATTCAGTAAGGCAGCAAGTTTTTCCGATGCATTTTTCATTAACGCACAATGTGAAGGCGCTGAGACGGCAAGCGGTATTGCCCGTTTTGCTCCTGCATTCTTGGCAAGTTCTATCGCCTCTTCAACGGCGTTTTTTTCACCGGCAATAACAATCTGTCCCGGACAATTATAATTTGCAGGAGCTGCGTAACCGGATTTAACAGAACCGCATACGCTTTTTATCGCATCTCTATCGAGGCCGATAATAGCAGCCATCAAACCCGTCCCTTCAGGAACTGATTCCTGCATGTACTTGCCCCTCTTCTCGGTAAGCTTTACAGCGTCGGTGAAAGAAATGACGCCTGCAGCCGTTACAGCAGTATATTCACCGAGGCTATGGCCTGCTGTGAAAAAAGGTGTTATGCCTTTTGCAGAAAGGATTTTAAACGCGGCATAACTTGCAGTGAGAAGGCACGGCTGGGTCCTGAAAGTTTTATTCAGTTCATTCTCAGGTCCGTTGAAACTGAGTTCGGCAACATCATATCCTAAAGCGTCAGATGCTTTTTTGTATATTTCTTTTACTTCTTCAAAATTATCATATAAATCTTTTCCCATCCCAACATGCTGCGAACCCTGACCGGGGAAGACAAACGCGATTTTCATTTTGATCATAACCTCCTGAAATAATAAGACTGCCTGAAAATTATACCTTTTGGTCTATTCTAAATCAACGAATCAAGTAACCCCTCAGTTACGGGTGACAAAAAAGTATTTGGATTGTCATTCCCGCGATCTGTTAAGCGGGAATCCAGAAACCGGAGAACTGGATCCCCGCTCAAAGGACTGCGGGGATGACACGCTTTAAACAATTATTGCAACCCGTAACTGAAGGGTTACCGAATCAACCCTAATGTAATGTGTCATTTTAGCCGAATAATTATACACGGGAGGTAAGTATATCCAACATGAAGCGTTATCGATGCTGTATTAATTTATTAAACAAAATTTTCGGGACGGTACAATAATTCTATGTTAGTCAGATATTTCATGACTCCCGAAGTAATTACGCTTTTTCCTGAACAAAGATGTCTTGAAGCATTACATTATCTCAAGAGACATCACATCCGGAGAGCCCCGGTACTGGAAAACAATCAGCTTGTTGGAATGATAAGTGAGCGGGACCTGTATCGCGTTCTTCCGCGAACACTTTGGCAGTCCACCCAGGAAGGCGAAGCAAGTATAAATATATCTGTTAAGGATGTTATGACGACTCATGTTCACGTTTTAAGTCCAAACGACCACCTGGAAATGGCTGCATTTCTGATGCTTAAACACAAGATCGGAGCCATGCCCGTTGTAAAGGAAGGACAAATTAAAGGACTTATCACTGAATCGGATATATTCAAAGCCATATGGAGCATCCTTTCCTATAAAACCAGCTATCGTATACTATTTTTTGATAAAGGCAACGATACGGACAAAGCGCCAAACGATTATATAGAACTGTGTTTAAAGCATCATTGTCAGGTCCATACCTTTTTATCATACCCCAAACCGGACGGCGGATATATGCACTACCTCTGCATTCAAGGAGCAGGCGGTGATAACCTTATCAAAGATCTATGGTCTCATTCCTGCGAGGTCATTATTGTAGAGAGGGATGTTAATACCAAAGATTAACTGAAAGGCCGTTACATCCCTTTTATTTCTTTTATCCTCTTAGTCAGCATCGGCACTATCTCAAACAGGTCTCCGACAATGCCGTATGTCGCGACGTTGAAAATCGGGGCTTCGGGATTTTTATTGATGGCGATGATGATGTCCGATGACTGCATTCCGACGAGATGCTGAACAGCGCCTGAAATTCCGCAGGCGATATAAATTTTAGGATTCACGGTCTTGCCTGTCTGCCCGACCTGATGGCTGTAAGAAATCCATCCTTCGTCAACAGCGGCACGCGACGCGCCGACGACTCCGCCCAGCACCTGCGCAAGTTCTTCAAGAAGTTTGAATCCCTTTTCACCGGCTGCTCCCCTCCCGCCTGCCACGATGAATTCAGCTTCGTGGAGATTGACGCTGATCCCGGAAACCTCCTTGATAGACTCGATTACTTTTGTTCTTGCAGTGATGTTATCCATTTGTATATTGAGAATTTCGCCTGTTCTGTTTTCATCATAAGAACCCCTTTTCATCACGCGTGGCCTGACAGTTGCCATCTGCGGACGATAATCAGGGCAGAGAATCGTGGCCATAATATTGCCGCCGAAAGCCGGACGTACCTGAAGGAGATTCTTTGACACTTTATCTATCTCAAGTGAAGTACAGTCTGCTGTAAGTCCTGTTCTAAGCCGTGCTGCAACCCTTGGGATAAATGACCTTCCGATCGGCGTCGCCCCTGCAAGTACGATAGAAGGCTTTTGTTCATTAATAACCCTGGTGAGAATATCAGCGTAGGAATCATCGTTAAATTTAATTAACTCTGAATCATTGCACAGGTAAACCCTGTCAGCTCCCCATTTGATCAGTTCCGTTGCTTCAGATTCATCAGCGCCTAATAAGAAGGCTAACAGTTTTGCACCGAGTTCATCAGCAAGCTTCCTGCCAATTCCAAGTAACTCATAAGATACAGGCGCAACCTTCCCTTCCCTCTGTTCAGCAAAAACAAGCACATCTTTATAATCTTTGATATTTGAGATTTGAGATTTGAGATTTGAAATTTCTTCTGTCTCAATTATTGCCCCCTCAGGGCATACAGAAATGCATGTCTTGCAGTAATTGCAGTACTCATTGATAAAGGCCTTCCCCTCTTTCATCACAATAGCATCAAAAGGGCATGAAGTTAAACACGTTTCACATCCGGTACATTTATCAACTCTAACAACTATAGGCATTTAGTATTCTCTCCGGGAATCCAATGTAAGATTTTCTTATTTATCATATTCATTCGCCTTCGGCTCATATGCATTTAATCTTCCTCAATTCATCTATCAAGGCATCTGCCTGTTCTTCGGAACTGCCCTTGATCATTTTTCTCTCTGCCTTTATTTGCGGTGCAAAAATATTTTTCACCTGTGTGGGAGAACCTTTCAGCCCGATATTATCTTCATCAGCTTCTATTTCTGCCTTTCCCATCTTCTTTATCTCAGCCTTTTTCGCTGCCATCTTGCCCTTCAGAGAAGGCATCCTTGGCTGATTTAATTCCTTGACAACTGTAAGCAATACAGGCAATCCGGTCTCCACTATATCGTATCCTTCATCCATAAGTCTCTGAACTCTTATGTAATCATCCTTTATCTCCTCTATTTTTCTGATATATGAAATATGCGGGATCCCTAAAAATTCCGCTGTCTCAGGGCCCACCTGTGCGGTATCGCCGTCTATCGCCTGTTTGCCGCAGAAAATAATATCAGCGCCAAACTTCTTTATCGCCTGTGCAAGCGTATATGAAGTCGCCCATGTATCAGAGCCTGCAAAAGCCCTGTCTGAAAGAAGCACCGCCTCATCAGCTCCCATTGAGATGGCTTCTCTGAGAGCGGTTTCTGCCTGCGGAGGTCCCATGGTCAGAACAGTGACTTTGCCTCCAAGCTTCTCCTTTATCTGTATTCCAGCCTCAAGGGCATATAAATCAAAAGGATTGATGATACTTGGAACGCCTTCCCTCATTAGCGTGTTTGTTTCAGGATTAATCTTTATCTCCGATGTATCGGGAACCTGTTTTATGCAGACAATAATGTTCACCGCGAAATTTCCTCCATGTTTTATGAGTAGGGGCGTATAGCAATACGCCCCTACGTAAATTCAGAGTGGTATTATACGAAATTAAGTTCGGAGAGGTAAACCCTGTCAGAAAAGTCGCGAAAGACTATTCTTCTTCTGAGTAATATTTCATTTTCCCCGTTCAAACACCGTCGCAATGACGAAAGCCTCTGCAATAGCAATAGTTGCCCAGAATGTCATTTCTAACCCAATCAACGGCAGAGGCTCTCCGAATTGGTTGAAAGGCGTAAAAAACTCCCAGAATAGAAATGAGAGAAAAAATACAAGGGCAGCCATGCGCCATGCCCGTGCTTTAATCCCTTCCGGCCAAAAAGGCGCGATCCATCGATAAATGAAAGCATGACCGATGCCGAATAAGATAAGCCCCAAGATAATTGGAGCCGGGGCATTCACTACCAACGGTAAGGGTTCAAGCTTAGTCCATACAGCGATAAGTTTTGGGCTCTGAACAGACGGATCAAGAAGTATCCCTCCGCCATTCCATCCAAAACCAATGTTCTACCGATCTTCTTCCTACCTATCTACGAACCGGGCACAGGGATTTGGTCAATTGAACACTTCTCGTCCCCATGCTGATAATAGCCGGTCTGCTCGATCATTCTGAGCACTTCTGTTGATTCTTTGTCGCACTGCTTCACAAGATAATTCAGGAGGCTTTGGTTTGGGCCATCACCCCTTCCATACATGAACGTAAAATTGTCTGGCAAATAAAAGTTCTTGAAAATGGCCGTTCTCTTGCTATTGTACGATGTGTGGTTGTCCAAATCGTGATCTGTTACGATAGCGAACCTTTTTAGCTTATTCGGCGGTTCGCAATTAATTCTCTGTATCACGGTCATCCATCCGAATTTCTCGGAAGGCAAGTCGCTTGGGCAGTTTCGAAAAAGAACAACCTCATGCCACGGAAAGTTCACGTCGTTGCTATAAGGGTCGGCCATGCGCTGCAGAACACAATGAACAACGCCGCTTACAGATATTCTTTCACTTCGAATCATTCTTGTATTTGTGTCGATAGCTACGATCAAATCAAAATCTGAAGACAGGTGTCTCATGAGATCTGCTTCATTGGGGATAACCTTGTCCTGAATTCGAGCAATTACCTTTTCCTTTCCCGAGTCGCTTTTATAGTGGGTCTGGGAATAGGTGATAACAGGTTTGATCAATCGATCGTCGAGTGTCAGGCCGCTAAACTCCAACCTTTCTTTGTCGTAATAAAAACCGTGGAGAGGTTCAGGAGAGGCAACAATTACCGTGTGTTCACGTGGTTTCTTGTCGAGGCAACACTTTTTGTACTTCTTGCCGCTGCCACACGGACATGGATTGTTTCTACCGGTTTTGTCCATAATAGTTACAGCAACAGTAGGTACACCGTCTATACTGGCCATTTGTTCTCATATATCTCAGTACGCAGCGTCAGGTTATGTTTTTAAGTTGTCATAGTCTTCAATCAAATACTTTAATTTATCTTTTTGTGATTAATATTCATCTTGTGAAAGTAAGTCTTTTCGGTAGTTTTGCAATAGAAAAGATTGAGCATCAATATTATTTTTCTTGGTATTACATACTTTACATGAAGAAACTAAATTAGATTTATAATTATGTCCGTATTTCTATTCTCTTTTCTTGGTCAGTAAAGTAATCATCTCTTGAATCATAAAAGATTTATTAAGCTGTTCCTTGTCTTTACTTATCATCTCCTGAACTTCTCTAAGTTCTGACGGTAATCTTACTTCGTATTGGTTTATTTGCCCCGGCTTTACTGAAGAACTTACACTAATAATTTTCTTTTGGACAAGTTCATTAATCCCTTTTCTCACGGTATCATTTGACATTGGTTGTCCTAAATCTGAGAGCAAGTTTTCACTAAGCTCAGATGCTCTCATAGAAATGATCCTTTTACCTTCTTCAAGATAAGCTTTTTTGAATAAAAGCAAATACATTGTTAAGGAACGGGCTTTCAATAATCTTGATAGATATCTCGTAGCATAATCAAACTCTGTGATGAATTCTTTTATTGATAAGGATTCATATTTCGGTTCTTTCCCAGTGGATATAAGCTCATCTAATTTGTTTTTTATATATTGCTTTTTCATAATATTATTTTTGAGTCACAACCAATAATTATACCGTTTCTGGATATCTACAAGAATATACTTTTTTTTCTTATGGACTGACAAGAATTATTTTAAATTTTTAAACTTTGCTGATTGGATATCATGTATTTTGTAATGATATCCGGAAATAGGGGGGAATTCTTCATGTTTGATTTTCCAATCGGGAATCCAGAGGCTAATAACTTCTGGATTCCCGCTAACGACATGCGGGAATGACGAAAAAGCGGACATTATTTATGCGGTTATCACTAATGCCACATCACATAGAAAACAATAAAGACAACACTAATTATAACTGCTGCCAGCATCCACAAGATGATGTTTTTCTGTCTTTCAAGCTTGGTAAAAAACAATTCTTTTAATTGTGCTTCCACTGCTTTTATCCTGTTGTCCGGTTCATCTGGTCTTTTTATTAATTCAGATACGGTCTTCTGAATTTCCTTAAAAGATTGTTCAGACCTTTGAATCATCTCTAAACTATTGGCATAATTATCATTCAACGTATTGATTGACTGTTCGTGAGAGTCAATAACACTTTTTATGTTTTTAAAAAATATTTTTATCTGTTCATATGTTAGTGTAATTTGTTCGATTCTTTCTTTCTGTTCATTATGTAATTTTTGAGAGTCTATTTCAAAGATATTCTTAAGTTCAGAGATGTTCGATCTTACATCGCCAGCTAAATTTTCGGTTTTCTTTTCCAGATCATAAAATAAACCCTTTGCCTGCTCTTCAAAATTAATCAGCAAATCGCCTGCAGAAGTCATCATGCATTCAATTTCCCTTTTATGTTTCTCGATTTCTTCTTCATTCTGTTTTAATTTTTCCGGGAGATCTCTGACAGAATCTCTTATTTCCTTGATTTCTCTCAAAGACTGATAAAATGTATCTAATTCTCCGTCAAATTCCACACACTTTTTCCGTACATCTTCAAGTTCCTGCCAGTCTGTATCCATATATTATTCCTTCTTCTTTGCTGTTTCTTTTATCAACGCCTGTCCGATGACGTTTCTCTGTATCTGGTTCGTGCCTTCATAAATCTGCAGGATCTTTGCATCACGCATCATCTTTTCAACAGGGTACTCCCTCATATATCCTGCTCCACCCATAACCTGCACTGCATCCACGGTAACCTTCATTGCAACATCTGTGGCAAATAATTTTGCCATTGCGGATTCTTTTGATATGTCTTTTGCCTCGCTGTCAATATATTTCGCGACTGAATATACCAGCGCCCTCGCCGCTTCGATCTGTGTTGCCATATCGGCAAGAATATGCTGTATGGCCTGAATGCTGATCACCGGTTGTCCAAACTGGTGCCTTTCTTTTGCGTAATTTGCCGCCGCCTCAAAGGCGCCCTGCGCAACACCGACACCCTGCGCACCGACTCCTGTCCTCGATTTATCAAGAGTCTTCATAGCAACAATAAACCCCATGCCTTCCTTCGATATGAGGTTTTCCTTTGGAATGCGGCAGTTTTCAAAGATAAGTTCTCTTGTCGAGGAGGCCCGTATTCCAAGTTTATTTTCCTTCTTTCCGAAAGTGAACCCCGGCGTTCCTTTTTCGACTATAAAGGCAGACGCGCCTCTGGCCCCCTTGTTTTTATCTGTTATTGCTATTACCGTGTAAATTTCCGCCTCGCCACCGTTGGTTATCCACTGTTTTGTGCCGTTAAGAACATATTTGTTGCCCTCAAGCTTTGCAGTTGTCTGAACGCCTGCGGCATCACTGCCCGCATTTGCCTCTGTAAGCGCAAAGGCAACAAGCTTTTTTCCTGAAGCTATATCCGGAAGATATTTTTTCTTCTGTTCATCAGAACCGTAAAGGAGAATGGGATACGTCCCGAGGGCATTTGCCGCGAAAGACGTTGATACGCCGAGACATGCCTTGCTTAATTCTTCAATCGCCAATGTCAACTCAAAACCGCCTTTTCCCATGCCTCCATATTCTTCAGGGATATAAATACCCATAAAATCAGATTGCGCAAGGGTCTTCATAATTTCCCAGGGGAATTCTTCTTTCTCATCCAGTTCAGCCCTGACAGGCATTACTTTTTCTTCTGCTATCTCCCGTGCAAGGTCTCTTATCATTGTCTGATCTTCAGTCAAAAAGTAATCCATCATACCTCCATAATAAATTTCAAATTTGAAATTTGAAATTTTCAATCACCATCTAATAAGCGCCGACGCCCAGGTCAGTCCTGCGCCAAAAGCCTCCAGAAGAACATAATCATTTTTCTTGATCCTGCCTTTTCTCACAACTTCATCAAGCGCTATCGGTATCGATGCGCTTGAGGTATTGCCGTATCTTTCAAGATTAACAGCAACTTTGCTCATCGGCAGATTCAGCCTTTCCGCAGTTGCCTTTATTATTCTCAAATTTGCCTGATGCGGGATCAACATTGCCAGTTCAGAAAGCTTTATATTGTTTTTCCTCAGCGTATCTACAACAAGTTTTTCAAGGGTCCTCACAGCAATCTTAAATGTCTCGTTACCCTTCATCTTTATAAAATGCAATTTATTTTTCAAGGTCTTTGAAGAAGGAGGATATTGAGAACCGCCCCCCGGCAAACAGATAAAATCCCACAGGTTACCGTCAGAAAAAAGACGGGTTGAAAGTATCCCCCTTTGTCCCGTCGTTTTCTCAAGTATCACAGCGCCTGCGCCGTCTCCGAATAACACGCATGTCGAACGGTCCTGCCAGTCAATGAATTTTGACATAACCTCAGCCCCGACAAGGAGGATCTTTCTGAAAGTTCCGCCCTTAATAAAATTGTCAGCTACCGAAAGACCGTACAAAAAACCGCTGCATGCTGCATTCAGATCAAAAGCTGCGGCGTTTTTAGCGTGGAGTTTTTTCTGGAGCAAAGACGCAGTGGACGGCATCGGCATATCCCCGCTCATTGTCGCAACAATAATCAACTCTATCTCTCCGGGTTTCAGATGCGCTGCCTGCAAGGCCTTTTTTGAGGCCTCAAGACAAAGGTCGGAAGTCGTCTCAGTATCCCTTGCAATCCTCCGCTCTTTTATACCTGTTCTCTCGGTAATCCATTCGTCTGAGGTATCAACCTTCTTTTCAAGATCAAAATTGGTGAGAACATTTTCGGGAGCGTATGAACCTGTGCCTGTTATCCTACTTCTTAATGGCAACCTCTTCCCTCCTTGAAATACCCTCATTGATTTCCTTTGATATAACCTCAAGAACTCTTTTGCTGTGACAGGTGGCTGCAAGCTTTATTGCATTTTTTATGGCTTTTGAGGTTGAACGTCCATGGCTTATAATGCATGGTTTGCTGAGGCCCAGAAGGGGAGCGCCGCCATACTCTGAATAATCGGTTTTTTTTCTGAAACTTCTGAACGCATTTTTTAATAATAGATAGCCGATCCTACCGGACACCCTTTCAGAAATTTCTCTTTTGAGCATTTTTGAAGTCGCCTCAGCCAACCCTTCGCTTATCTTCAGGGCGATATTACCCACAAACCCGTCACAAACTACTACATCTGCTTCGCCGGCAAATATATCTTTTCCCTCTACATTGCCGATAAAATTAACGTGAGAATTTCTTAAAAGCTTGCCTGATTCCTTCGTGAGTTCATTGCCTTTTGCGTCTTCCTCCCCGATCCCGAGAAGTCCGATTTTAGGGTTCTCAATATTGAATATGTAACGTGCATATGCCTCTCCCATTATTGCGAACTGATAGAGGTGTAACGGTTTGCAATCAACATTTGCGCCGGCATCTATGAGAACAAAACGGCCTTTCAGGGTAGGCATTACCGCAGCTATTGCAGGTCTTTCAATGCCCTGGATCTTTCCAAGGACATGAAGGGCCGTAGCCATAACCACCCCTGAATTGCCGGCGCTGACCATCGCATCAGCTTCATTGGATTTCACAAGGTCTACTGCTACCCTTAATGATGAATCTTTCTTGCGTCTTAAGGCCGTAAGAGGAGACTCATCCATTTCAACTGTTTGAGAGGCATGTTTAATGCTTATCTGCAGGCCCTTGTAGTTTTTCTTCTTGAGTTCCAAAGATATCTCAGCTTCATCACCTACGAGAATAACCGAGAGATCATTGTTTTCAATAAGCGCCTCTACAGCGCCTTCAACAGTTGTAGCAGGGGCGTAATCGCCGCCCATTGCATCCAGGGCTATCCTCATACGGATTCTTTTTCAACAACCTCGAGTATCTTTTTACCGTTATAACTTCCGCAGCTCATACATACCCTGTGTGGAAGTTTCGGCTCCTGACACTCAGGACAAACAGATAAACTGGATAACTGTATCTTCCAGTTTGCGCGTCTCTTGTCCCTTCTTGATCTTGTGTGTCGTGACGTTGGATTCGGCATCTTTTACTCCTTTCGGTCCTTTAAAATTTCTTTAAACTTTGCGAGCGGGGCCAGCCTCGGATCTATTTCTTCTTTCCTGCAATTACATGCACCCTCGTTTAAATCCTTTCCGCATACGAGGCATAATCCCCGGCAATCATCCCTGCAGAGAGGCTTCATGGGAACAGAAAGAAGAACCTGCTCCTTTACAATTTCCTTAATATCCAATTCATCATTACTGTAAAAACCGAGGTCTAAATCCCTGTCAGATAATTCCTGTTCGATTTCTCCTCTGATATCTTCTGCAGGAATATATTCTTCCTTAAAAGCAATATCAAACGGCAACAAAGCTTCCTTCAAACAACGGCCGCATTTTAATGCCACGGAGATCTTTGCCGTACCTTCAATCAAAACCCTTTTTTTAAATCTGAAAACCTTTATAAAAACATGTGCAATATCGGGTTTTGTTTTATTATTTATTATTATCGGAAGGTCTGCTTCCTGCTGCAGACCTTCTTCCGGGATACCTGAAACATTTACCTTCATATTCAAAGACCTTCTGGTTCAACTTTGACTTTAAATTATAAGGAGTGTTTAAGCAGATTGTCAATTAAACCAGGACGAAAAATGTAACCCCTCAGTTATGGGTGACAAAAAACTATTTGGATTGTCATTCCCGCGATCTGTTAAGCGGGAATCCAGAAACCGGAGAACTGGATCCCCGCTCAAAGGACTGCGGGGATGACACGCTTTAAACAATTATTGCAACCCGTAACCTGTCATTTCCCGGAGCTGATCTTCATGCTTACATCTGCAGCGGGAGCGGAATGAGTAAGGGCGCCGATAGATATCAGGTCTACGCCTGTTTCGCCAATTGAACGCACATTTTCAAATGTTACATTACCTGATGCTTCTATTAACACATCGGAATTCTTCTGGCGGATAATGCTTACTGCCCTTTTCATCATATCAATATTCATATTATCGAGCATGATCACGTTGGCCCCTGAGGACAACGCCTCTTTTACTTCAGGAATATTTTTTACCTCTACCTCGATATTGAATAAATGATGAACTTTTGCACGGGCCAGTTTTACTGCCTTCCCGACTCCGCCAAGTGCTGCGATATGGTTGTCTTTAATAAGCACACCGTCAAAAAGTCCGTAACGATGGTTAGAACCTCCGCCGGTTCTTACCGCATATTTGTCAAAAAACCTGAGACCCGGAGCCGTTTTCCTGGTATCTGTAATTTTCACTTTTAAACCTTTTACACTTTGAACATATTTGTCTGTGAGAGTCGCTATCCCTGAGAGCCGTTGAAGGAAATTTAACGCTGTCCTTTCAGCCATTAACAGGTTTCCTGTATTACCGCTGATTTTCGCAATAATGGTTTTGGCTTTTATCCTGCTGCCGTCTTTTTTAACAGCCCTGAATTTTATGTTCCTGTCTGTTAATTTAAAAATTCTCTCCGCAAAAGGAAGCCCCGCAAGAATGAAATCTCCTTTGGCAATGATTACCGCATTAGAGACATGTTTTTCAGGAATCAGAGCTGATGTCGTCACATCGCCACTGCCGATATCTTCAAGCAGGACGTTGAGAAGGATGTTATCTACAATTGCATAATCTATTTTTGCCATAATGAACAAACTCCTATTGTCATCATTCTCCGGGTTGACCGGAGAAGTAGGGGCAATTCATGAATTGCCCCTACCCTATTTTTTCGATAATATCTTTATCAATCCCAACACGCCTCCGAAAGCTGCGCCGAAGGCAAGAGCTGCCCGCCAGTCCAAAACCGTTTTTACATTGCCCTCGATATTTTTAGCTATCATGATTAAGGATGTAGTATTTTCAACTTTAATATTATTGGCTGCCATGACGCCGACAGCGCTTTTGTTAATCTCATTTATATTGTTTCCGGCAACCGTGACAAGAGAACACGAAGAATTTATCGAGGCTTCCCCTGCAACAGTCACCATGCAGATGCTCTGGTTAAGATTTAACTCTTCTGCCTTTATAACGCATGTAGCGCCCTGCATTACATCGACTTTCTCACCATCTATTGTAAGAGCACCCACCCGCTGCATTTCTACATGGCCACCTTCAACCGATCTGATTGAACTCTGTTTTATGTTAATAAACTCTCCTTCTATAACCTGCGCTCTGCTTTTCTCTATTTCCAAAGTTCCCTCACTCATTGGACTCCCTCCATTGATTAAGTTTATCAATATTGTTTTGAATTGATTGTAATTTATCTAAATAATTAATATACTTATCTTTATTTTCTTCAACCACAGCCTGAGGTGCCTTGCTTGTAAAATCTTCATTTGAAAGCTTCTTTTTAACATACTCGATATCCTCTTCAATCTTGATTTTCTCTTTGCTCAATCTGCTGATTTCAGCATCTATATCAAATAATCCTTCAAGCGGAACGAATACTTCCATAGCCGGTTTGATCGCAGTCGCAGCATTTTTAGGAGGAAGAATTTCTTTCCCTATCTCTATATTTTTTGCTTTTGCTAATTTTTCCAGGTATGTAATATTTTCTTTTAAAATGTTTTCAGTACTATTTGATGTCTTGATCAATGCCTGGAGTTCCAGCGACGGCGATAAATTCAATTCACCCCGGATGCTTCTAATGCACGTTACTGCATCCATTACTATATTCATTTTTTTCTCGGCGTCTTTATCCTCAATACCATCTTCAGTAGAAGGATATTCACGGATACAAAGGCTTTCATCTTCTTTTTTACCGGGTAACTGCTGCCAGATTTCTTCAGTGATATATGGCATAAATGGATGCAATAATGCAAGTGAGACTTCAAAGACATGTACTAAAGTGAAAAACGCCGCTCTTTTTGACTCCTCATAGTCACCGTACAATTCAGGCTTGATCATCTCAACATACCAATCGCACAGTTCATGCCATATGAATTGATATAAAGCGCCCGCTGCGTCATTAAATCTGTATTCTTCGAGTGCTTTATTTATTTCTGAACAAACTGACGAGAGACGGCTCAGTACCCATCTGTCGGCAAGGCTCAGGTTCTTAACTTTTACCGCAAGGGCCCTTTCTTCTCCTTCTTTTACATTCATGGAGATAAATCTTGCTACGTTCCAGATCTTGTTGAGAAAGTGTCTGTATCCTTCAACCCGCTGCTCGGAAAATTTAATATCCCTTCCCTGCGCCGCATAAGCTGCAAGCGTAAACCTGAACGCATCCGTGCCGTACATTTCGGTCATTTTGAGAGGGTCTACCACATTGCCCTTTGATTTGCTCATCTTCTGTCCTTCAGCATCCCTGATTAATGCGTGAATATATACATGTTTAAACGGTTCCTGGTCCCTGAATTTCAATCCCATCATAATCATCCGTGCAACCCAGAAGAATAAGATGTCAAATCCTGTTATCAAAACGCTGGTGGGATAAAAAGTATTCAGGTCCTCAGTATCATCAGGCCAGCCAAGAGTGGAAAAGGGCCAGAGCGCTGATGAAAACCACGTATCAAGCACATCATCGTCCTGAAATAGACTCCCGGAACCGCAGTAGGGACATGACTTTGGCTCGTCCCGTGATACAATGGTCCCGTTCCGCATTCCGCATTCCGCATTCCGCATTTCCTGGCAGTACCAGACCGGGATCCTGTGCCCCCACCATATCTGGCGTGATATGCACCAGTCCCTGATGTTTTCCATCCAGTCAAAATAACTGTTCTCCCATCCTGATGGAATAATTTTCACACGACCGTCTTTTACAGCCTTTATTGCTTCATCAGCGAGAGGCTTTATTTTCACAAACCATTGCATGGAGAGATATGGTTCAACAATGGTCTTGCATCTGTAGCAGTGTCCGATTGCAAGATTGTGATCTGTTACCATTTCAAGATGACCGGTTTCTTCCAGGTCTTTCAGAATATTCCCCCTGCATTCAAACCTGTCCTGTCCTTTGTACGGGCCTGCCTCCTCCGACATTTTTCCATCACCTGTTAATATATTGATGAACGGCAGATTATGTCTCTTGCCCATATCAAAATCATTGGGGTCGTGTGCAGGAGTTACTTTAACAGCGCCGGTGCCAAAAGAAGCGTCGACAAATTCATCCGCTATGATCGGGACATCCCTGTTAATAATCGGCAACCTTATCTTTTTACCGATGAGATGTTTATATCTGTCATCTTCGGGATTAACGGCAACCGCCGTGTCGCCGAGGTATGTTTCAGGCCTTGTGGTGGCGACCGTAATATGTCCGTTTCCATCCATGAAACTATATTTTATGTAATAAAGCTTGCCTTGTTTGTCCTCATGTTCTACTTCCAGATCAGATAATGCAGTATGGCATCGCGGGCACCAGTTGATGAGGTATTCGCCCCTGTAAATCAGTCCTTCTTCATAAAGCCTGACAAATACTTCCTTCACCGCTCTCGATAGTCCTTCATCGAGAGTAAACCTTTCCCTGCTCCAATCGCAAGATGCGCCTATGCTTTTCAACTGATTGATTATTGTGCCACCGTACAGTTTCTTCCATTCCCATACCTTCTCAATGAATTTCTCCCTGCCGAGTACATGTCTGTCTGTGTTTTGTTTTTGCAGTTCTTTTTCGACAACATTCTGAGTAGCGATACCAGCGTGGTCTGTTCCAGGCAGCCATAGTGTATTAAACCCAGACATCCTCTTCCACCGGATCATTATGTCCTGAAGAGTAATATCGAGCGCATGACCGATGTGCAAAGAACCTGTAATATTCGGCGGCGGGATAACTATGCAGTAAGCAGGCTTGTCGCTTTTAGCCTCTGCCCTGAAATAGTCCTTTTCAATCCAGAAGTCATACCACTTCTTCTCAATGTCCTTTGGTTCGTATCTTTTCTCAAGCATATCCGGTTTTATCTCCTGTAAACATTATATGGATTATCTCAAACAAAATAACACATGTCCAATCGAAATTGATTTGGAAGATAATTTTGACATTTTAACTAACTTTATTTCAATGCTATGAAATCACTGCCACTCTCAACCGTTCTCTGTAGTAACCCCTCAGTTACGGGGACTATTCCCCCCCTTTTTTCAAAGCAAGCCACGTAAGGGCGGGCTCAGGGGACTTCATCTGCAGTAATAATTTCATAAGCAAAAAAAAATAAAATTTCAATAGCAAATTCATGTCATTTTCTCTTATAATTTCATCGTGAAAAATAGACCTCTTGGAGCAATTGACATTGGAACAAACACTTTCAGACTGCTGATTGCCAGCGTCCGCTATAATCCCCGAAAAGACATTTATTCAATTAATGAAATCTTTTCAGACAGAACAATTACAAGACTTGGATCAGGGATTTCACGTAATGGGTTTCTTAAGAATGAAGCGATAAAAAAAAGCCTGACGGTTCTCGGTAAATTCAGTGATATCCTGTCACAATATGATGTCCATAATATTTCAGCAGTAGCCACAAGCGCCCTCAGGGAGGCAAAGAACAGCGATGAATTCCTGAAAAAGGCAAAGGCAGCCACAGGACTTAATATAAAGATAATCAGCGGAGAAGAAGAGGCAAGAAAAACCGCCTCGGGTATGTTAATAGATATCTCAGCGCCTGATACCTCTCTAATGGTCGATATAGGAGGCGGCAGTACCGAGTTAATATTCTCAAGACATGGTAAACCTTCAATTGTTCACAGCCTGAATCTCGGGGTTGTATATCTGGCAGGCAAATATATGAAGCACGATCCTCCATTGAAAGAAGATTTAATTAAAATGGACCGATACATTTCTCAGGAAATCGGAAAAATCGTGAAACCATACTTAAAACTCATATCTCATAACTCAAAACTCAAAACTGCCTTTATCGGTACAGCGGGCACAATAACAACACTTGCCGCTGTGGCAAAGAAACTGAAAATATTTGAACATAAAAAAATTCATGCTGCCAGATTGACAAGGAGAAAGGTAAAAAATATCTTCTGCGCCATTTCCGCCGTCAGCTCCCATGAGAGAGGAAAATTTATCCCTTTTGAGCCCTCAAGGCTTGACATTATAGTGCCGGGAACACTTATACTTTTAAAGTTGATGGAAATTTTCAACTTTAAAGAAATTACAGTCAGCAATTATGGACTTAGAGAAGGAGTCCTGATTGAGCTTTATAAGAAAAGTGAAAAAAAAGGTTTCAACTAAACTACAGATCAAAAAAGCTGTTATAACAGACACAAAGCTAATACATACGCTTGTCAATCAATTTGCCAATAAAGATGAGATGCTGCCGCGTTCTCTGAATGAAATCTATGAGAACATCCGCGATTTCTATGTATGCCTTGAGAATGATAAAATTATCGGGGTCGCCGCCCTCCACATTCTATGGGAAGATCTTGCTGAAATCAGGTCCGTTGCTGTATCGCAAAATTATCAGGGCAAAGGCATAGGCAAAAAGCTGGTGAAAAAATGCCTGATTGAAGCAGAAACACTCGGTATAAAAAAAGTATTTGCACTTACTTACCATCCGGGATTTTTTAAAGAATTAGGTTTTAATGATATTGACAAAAACGCCCTTCCACAGAAAATCTGGGGGGAGTGTCTCAAATGCCACAAATTCCCGGAATGCAATGAACTTGCAGTGATAATGGAATTGTAAAACTTACTTTACCTAATGATTTTTATCTCCGTTCCCCAATTGTATCCGGATATAAGCCTTCTTCCTCAGTTCCTCAACATGTTCAGCAATCTTTCTTTTTAATTCTCCCTCCACCAGATAACCTTCTATTTCGTCCTTGACTTCATAGAATGCCTTCTCAGCAAACCGTCCCCTGTTATTCTTATAATAAGATTCAATTTCATCTATGGGAATATGGATAAGCGCTTTTATCCTTCTCTCTATATATTCTTTTATCAGTTTATCATCATTCACATTTTCAGTCGAATCCGATGTACTGCCCAAACTTAATCTTTTTGCCTGTTCCAGAATCAATATCCTGTTTATCATTTCATCAAGAACAACGTCCTCTGTCACTTTTTGGTCAGACTTTCTTGCGGCTTCAAGGGCATCTTCATATTCACTCAGCAAAATAACATTATTATTTACTATCGCCACGATCCGCTCGAGTATCTCGGAACGAGATAAAGTAGGAAGTAGGAAGTAGGAAGTAAGAAGTAAAATAAAGATTAAACTTCCGAAAATTATTTTTTTGTTTACCATTTCTTATTTCTCACTTCTCACTTCTTACTTTTTTTAAAAGGCTTGTCCAAAACTGAAATGAAGCTCACCTGAACTTTCACCTTTCTCCCTGTTGATCTTATGTCCATAATCTATCCTGACAGGTCCGACAGGCGTCCCGTACCTTAATCCCAAACCTGTCGTATACTTCAGTTCCGCCCTTATATTCTCCGCTAATTTCCAGACATTACCGGCATCGACAAACGTTACAAGTCCGAATCCTTTCCCGATAGAAAATCTGAATTCACTGTTTGCAAGTGCAAATATATTGCCTCCGGTCGGATTATCATCTTTCCCTTTGGGGCCCAGCGTATCATTATTGTATCCTCTTACAGTCGATCTCCCTCCAAGAAAAAATCTTTCAATAAGGGGCAGTTCTTTAATGTGATCATAACTGTAAGCTGCGCCCCCGCGCAAAGAAAAAGCAAAAACAATTTTTTTTGCTAATGGGAAAAACCAGGAACTCTGAAAGGTCCCCTTTATAAATTCGCTCTCTGATAAAAGGGTTTTCGAGGCGATCTTAATTACAATTCCGTTCAGGGCCCCTGACACAGGATCAAAAGGGTCATCCCTGTTATCATAAAAAAGGGAGGCGGAAACACTACCTATGGCTATAGTACCGCTATCTTCTTTACTTAATATTACGCCTGGCTGCACATCTTTTGTGTCGACAAAAGCATATTCATAGTTAAGGTTTGCCTTCCAGTTTTTCTTTATTTCCCTTTCAACACCCAGAAGCAAACTCGTTCTGTCAACTTTATAAAGAACCTCATTTGTGTCAAGATTCACCGATCTGGTATTCTCCTTCATTAACAAAACATTAAACGGCAAATCAGGCTTATTGAAAAACCTCGGCTCTTTAAATGAAAAAGCATATCTTTGCTTTACTGAACTGATTTCTGTCCGGAACCCTGCCTGCCTGTTATACCCCCCGAGGTTACGGTAATTAATATCCAGTACCCCCCTGAATCTTTCATAGTCGCCGTAACCGAGGCTTATTTCGACTGAGCCGGCATTGCTTTCCCTTAAAGTAACGAGTATGTCTCTTGCAACCTGGTCCTCACTAACCTTTTGCGGTTCCAGTGTATCTATAGACACTTCGCTGAAAATACCGAGTTTGTAAAGCCTCTGTTTTGTTTTTAAAAGTTCTTCATAATTAAAAGGCGCGCCTTCATTGAGAGTAAGTTCACGCTCTATAATCTTGAGTTTCGTCTTCAGGTTTCCGCGGTAAATAATCTTTCCGATAACAGAGGGTTTATTTTCTTTTATCCTGAATGTTATGAAGGCCTTATCATCATCAATTTCACTCTCAACTTCTACGTGCGCATCTATATAGCCATACCTGCTGTATAATGAGATAATCCTGTATCTTGCATCTCCGATATCAATTACGTTATAGGGCATTTCTTCCTGGAGTCGCAGTACATTCTTTATTTCAGGGGTGCCGATATTTTTATTTCCGGAAATTTCAATTGCCTTAATTCTTGTCTGAGGACCTTCCTTGATATTGAAAATAAGTTCCAGTTCTCCGCCATCTTTTGTAATATTTTTTTCTACACCTGTAACATCAGTCTTAAGATAACCAAGTGCATTATAAAATCTGATAATCGCTTCCCTGCTTGCCTCAAGGACATTCTCAATATATGGTTTCTCTTCTTCAACCGGGATTATCCTTTTTAAAACGTCAGGTGATATACTGATGCCCTGAAAAACTATTTTTTTCAGAAAAACCTTTTTTCCTTCAAATACAATAAATGTAATTTTTATTATATCATCTTCGCTCTGGATCCCTGCTGCAACCTGGGCATGGTAATATCCTTCACTTAAATAAATGTCTCTAATGCGGTCTATCGCTTCCTGTATCGTCTCATCTGTTACTGCCTGATCCTCAAAGAAAGGGACTTCATTGCTGAGCTTCTTTGAACTGACTGATAAATTTCCCCTGAAAACCAACTCCAGTCTTGGTCCCTTTTTGACAGGAATGACAAGATTTCCGTCGGTAAATTCATAGGGCCCAATAACCGGATGAATATAGTTCTGTCTTTTTAAATAACCCTCCAGTCTTCTTAATTCCTGGTCCACGATGTCCCTGTCAAATACTTTCCCTTCCCGGACTCTGAACATTTCTTTAATATCATCAGACACATCGATCTTTTTAATAATTAACGGCTGTCCTTCATCTATATTTATATGCATTTCTATGGCAGATGCTTTTTTTATATTTTCTGTAGTAATTGTGATTGCCGCCCCGGGAAAACCTTTTCTTTTATAGAAATCGGCAAGGTCGGTTTTTGCCTTGTCAACATACTCTTCCTTAAAATCTTCTCCTTCTTTATACAGAATTACCTTTTTAATATCCCTGCTTGATATATTTTTATTTCCTTCTACCTTAATTTCTTTTATTAGAGGTATTTCTTTTACAATATACCTCAATTTGATCCCGTCTTCATAAGGAACAGATACAGCCTTTACATCATGGAAAATACCTTTTGTAAATGCTCTCCTTATTCCGTATCTTAAAGCTTCCCTGTCAATAACATCTCCGACCTTAAAACAGATTATATCTATCAATTCTTTCCTGCTTATACGGCTCAAACCCTCAACTTCAATGGCTTTGATTACATCTTTTGGATCGATAGCATAAGTAAAAGCAGGCAGCAGGCAGTAGGCAGTAAAAAGTAATAAGAAGACAGGAAATGTCAGAGTTGTTTTTTTAGTTCTCATTTCTCAGTTCTCACTTCTTACTTCCCACTTATTTAAACTCAAACCTGAATTTAACATCTCCCCCGACACTGCCTATTTCATCTTTTGATCCAATAAGAGAAATATTCCTGTCGAGTATGTACTCAAGTCGTATAAAACTTTCTTCTGTAGTACCAACCGAGGTGGAATATGTCACAAAAAGTTTGTCTTCGAGCAGGCGTTTTCCGATTATCACCTTTGGAGCTACCGCACCTGTTGAGGTTGTATGCGGTTCAATCATAAAACGTTCGAAACCGGTAATGCTCTTGATGTTTTCCTGCACTGCATCCTGAAGCCCGCCTGTCAGGATCGCTGCCGCTTCACTTGCAGCGATACCGCTTTCAAAACCCTTTGACTCCTTTCCGGTTTGTCCGATTGTAAGCAGTGTAAGTATTTCCATTTCGCTTAAAGGGGGATCTGAATACAGCGATAAAGTAAATTTATCCATGGTGCCGTCCAGATTCAGTTTTATATAGTAATCACCTGTGTATGTTTCAGCAAGAATATGATAAACAGGGGTTATTTTATTGGAATTTACAAAATCTACATTGCTTCCTTCGAGAATTTTAAATTCATTACTCCTGAAAAATATACTGCCTTCATTAGCCTCAAGCCTCCCGATAAGTCCCAACCTGGTAACATTTCCTGTAAGTGTGAGGGCTATCTTCACAGGGGTTTTCGCAATATTATTATCAATGATAATATTATCCGATCCTGAAAGATACACATTAAATTGAGTGTCCTTCAGAAAGGCAGGATAACGTGATGTTTCTTTATTAATCTCTCTAAGACTGACAAGCCACTTATTCCACTCAACATTTTTTTCGTATTTTGCCTTCTTTATGTCAATATTTCCGGAGATGGTTGACCCCTTCTCCGAGGTTTCATAATAAAGTTTGCCATCCACAGTAGCGCTCACTTTTTCCATTGGTTTTATAATAATTCCCGTAACAATAGAAGAAAGAAAAATCCTTTTTATCGAAAGCCCTTTCAGGTATCCAACTCCGGAAAGGATTACACTGCCTCCACCAAAAACGGTTTTCACAGAATCAAAAGTGAATCTGTCTTTTTTCAGATAAATGGCCCCGTTAATCGGACCAACCTTATAAGGGTATTCAGTCAACAGGACCAGGGCCTCATTCACATTTACCTCTCCGCTGACATCAGGGGTATCCCAGGGCCCAGTGATATCAACAATAAAATCGCCCTTGCCTTTTAATGATGCAAGCTTGTCTGATAAGGTCTTTAAAGGTGCAAGGTTTAAATTTCCTTTAATTTTGACATCAAACTGTTCGTTAAATTTTAAAACTCCTTCTGCGGACAATTTCGCATTTTCGCCGGTTAATGAAAAAGCTCTTATCTTAAGTTCCTTTTCAACAAGCTCAAGAACGATGTCATTACTGTTTCTCAAATTATATCCGTAAAGACCGCAGTTCAAATATCCGAATCTTGAAAGCAATGAAACATTTTCCCCTTCTCCATGTATTTTAATTTTTCCTTCCAGAGAAAGTGAAAGGTCTTCAGGCATTTTTTCCATAAAACCTGACAGGAGAAAATCATAACTGCCCTTACGGAAATTAAAATCCACATCCCATAATATCTTTTTTGATAATACGGCGTTCGCGTCAGCAGTAATAACGCCGTTCATAAAGTTTCCCTTGGCTGAAAGACCCTTATCCATCAATGTTCCTTCAATTTTCCCCTTTCCTGTCTGCACTCCTTTGAAAATGCTTTCGAGAATATCAACAGTAAAATTTATAACAGGTTTTTCAAATGTTCCTGCACCCTTCACATCCAGACGTGTGCTTCCGACGATTGGAAAACGTTGGAGCATATTAATGTCAGAAAAATTCACTTTGGAAGAATAAACGGAAAAATTAAATCTTTTATCAAAAAACAAATTCCCTTCTGCATCAAGCGTTGAATCACCCTTTTGAGCAGTAACGGAATGAAATTCCATGTCCCTCGGGCGTATAGTGGTTTTAACGATTACCTTTTCTAATTGTTGCCCATAGATCATACTGTCTTTAACGACTAAATCAACGTTGGCATTAAAGTTATTTGAATCGCCTTCAAATGAGAGTACCCCGCTAACAGAACCGGATACAGGAATATCTTTATACAAGACCTTAACAAAAGGTTTCAGGTCTCCATCCTTTACTGCGCCTTTGGCCCTGTAAAAGGGTTCGTTAAAATGAAAAAGCCCTTTTGCATTTCTGAATTCAATAGCGCCTGAAGCATCATAGGATGATTTTCCGCTATTAATATTCAGACGTGATACAGAAAGAGAAGTGATTTTATATATCAGGTCGGCAGATGCACCTGTAAACATCAATCCGTGAACATTTCCGGAACCTGTATCGAGATTTCCTGAAATCTCCGGATCCTCAATGGGCCCTTTTGCCTTGCCTTTAAATCTCCCTTGGGCCATAAGTTTTGTATAATAAGGCGCCGTAAGGTCTGAGATATCCCTGCTGTCGAGCTGCACATCGAGGTTCATTATGTTTCTTTTGAGATCTATACTACCATCAAGTGCAAGGTCGGAAACCGAAGTTGAAAGGACAGAATTATACAATGTAAGCAAGCCCTCTTTTAAATGAAGATCCCCTCTTATTGTATGCAATCTATTAAACACATCACCTTCATTCCCTGATGTGTTCAGATAAGCAACATTTGCCTGGACCTCGATATCCTGTCCATGATCGTGTTTTAACTGATAATGCCCGCTTACTTCACCAGGAGGGAATGGGGGCTCCCATTCTATGAACCTGAGAAATTTCTGACTCCTGACATGAGATACATCAGCATCTACAATATAATCACCATAAGGAAGCAAAAGAGAGGCTGTCCCTTTCATTTCACCTTCGTAGGTATGGGCTCTAAAATTATTCAGACTGAATTTTTTGTTTCCGTATGTAATTTCTCCTGCTGCATCATCAAGATGGAAAGTGTCAAACACCGCATCTTCAAGTTTTGCAGTTCCACTTCCGGAAAAATCAGGGAAGGTCCCGGTTATTCTCCCTTTTACTGAAAGCTTGCCGGAGATATTTTCTTTTACTTTTAAAATATCCATTAACGTTTCAAGATGAAACCGGCTCTCGGTTTTTAAGTCAACAGTAACCTGCGGTTGTTTCAAAGCATTATCCATTGTCATATTAACCGAACCGTCAAAAGACAGCACCCCGTCTTTTTCCGTTTTTATACGAAACAGTTTATGAATTATGTCTTCATATATTGTTGCGTTACCAGAAAATCTTCCATCCTGCAGATCGCCTTTTGAAGTAAAATGCATAGCTCCTTTTGCCTGAAGCCTGGATTTAGAAGAGTGCACATTTATTGTTGTTATTTCAATCCCTTTATCTCCTATTTTCATACTCCCGTCTAAACCACCACTTATTATTGTACGATCCGGGGTTTTCACGGTTCCTCTATTGAGTTTTATTTGAGCAGTAACATTATTCTTTGTAGTCATTTCAAAAAACAGGCCTTCCGCTGAAAAAGTCAACCCGTTTGTATTTCTGAAATCTAATGTGCCATTCGTCAGTTCAATATTCCTGATACTGATCTTGTATTGCTTATTTCCTTCACCTGAAGTGGATTTTTTTATATTTCCAATTATCCGCCTCAAAGACGCTTCATCAGCAGTTAAATCAGGTTCCTTGATTGTTAATTTTTTTATCTTCAATTCCTTTGAGAAGATACCGGTTAAATCAATATATGCGCGGCTTTTTGTAATCCAGAGAAGTTTGTTTCCGTCCTTGTCAAACATTTTCAATCCTTTTGCCTGAATATAAAATGGAAAAAGATTGATAACAGCTTTATCGATGATTATTTTTTCCTTTGTCGTATTTTCAAGCACAGGGATAATAAACCTCTTTATGGAATTTGATAAATACGGTCCCCTCAGGAGGAAAAACAGTATCGCTGTTATAAGTATAGCGCCAATAATTAAAACCAGACTTTTTCGAAATTTACTTTGCAAATTAAAAACCTCTGCGCATGTTTAATTAAACCAAATAAGCTCTTGCAAAAGTCTTTATTCGTCATTCCCGAGGTCTTTATCGGGAATCCAGTATTCTTTAAAACCAAAGACCCCCGATTAAGACTTACGAGGGCAGGCTTCTGGATACCCGCCTTCGCGGGTATGACGGTAAAAGCTATTTCCACGATACGTTTGCAAGAGGCCCTCTATTTAACAACTTTATAAAATACAATAGTTGCACGATTTATTTGAAATTTTATAGTATATTACCTTAGTAAATGAGATGCGTCAATGAAGAGAGTTTTTAGTTTTTAGTTTTAACTAACAACTAAAAACTAATCACTAATAACTGTCTTTTATGGGGGTGTAGCTCAGTTGGGAGAGTGTCTCGTTCGCAACGAGAAGGTCGGCGGTTCGATCCCGCTCACCTCCACCATTTTTTTTAAAAAAAAAGGTGCTGACCTGAGGGGACACGCTTAAATTTTTGGTAGGCTCTTGGCAAGGCAGGAAAAACTTTAAGCAAAGGCCAGCACCCTCATTTAATTACTTGTGAATCAATTTAAGCTTATTTTGCTGCAGCGGCGTATTTCTGTCCCGGTTTTAACAGATTGAACTTTTCGGCGCCTTCTTCCTGTTTAACAGATTTGAAGAAGTCGCAAGACATACAGGATACTGATTTCTGCGCAAAATCGCCCTGTACTTTTCCACCGCAGAAAGTGCCTGCAATAGCCCAGCACATACGACCGGAGTTTTTGCCGCCATTCATTCCGTTGCAAGAAGCCTCTATAGTAGCCGGACATATTCCCATTTCTTTACTCTTAGCTCCGCCCGGCTCTCTTCCGCACTTCTTGAATTCCCAACAATTAGTTTTAGCCATTTTCAACCCTCCTTTTCTAAAACTTTTTCTGAATCTCTTTGATAGAGATTCAAGTTTTAAGAATAAATATATTCTTTCTATTGTTCTTATCGGTAATTGTGGAAAAAACTTTAGTTTTGTTTTGGTAAGGACTTTTTGTGGTTACAAATAGGATAAAGAAAAGAATGCTGACCCTATGAGGGAACATGGCTGAAGTTAAAAGGTTGTTCATAAGTAAGAATACATAAGCGTCATTCCCGCAGTCTGTTGAGCGGGAATCCAGAAAGGCACTGGATGCCCGCTTACTACCTGCGGGCATGACAAACGTGTCTTTATACTAATGAACTGATTAGTAAAAGGTTGGGCTCTTAACGTAGGCAAAAAAATTGGATGCTGACCTTATGAGGGGACATGGCTGAAGAAAAGGTTGGGCTCTTAGCGTAGGCAGGGAATAACCTTTTACATCAGAGGTCAGCATCCGTTGCTTTAATTACTCTTTAGAAAGTTATAACTATTAAATTAATCAAATTTATAAAAACTGAGTTTATCTTCCCAGTCTTTTCTTACATTAATACGTCTTAATACATTACCCTAATCAATAATCATTTTACACAAATAATTTTATTTTGTAAATAGGCAGGAAAAAATTAATAATATCAAGCTAATACAAGAAAATCTAATTATTCAGAATTAACTCAGAAAAACAATTAGGCTTTTACCTTAGATTGTAGGGAAAAACATTATACCTAAATGGCTATCAATCCCTCGCGTATCGCATATTTTGTTAGATCAGCAACATTACGAATATTTAACTTGCCCATGACTTGCCTCCGGTGCGATTCTATTGTTTTTGTACTCACATTAAGATTTGAAGCGATTTGTTTTGTTGATTGTCCTTCTGCTATTAACTGGAGCACTTCCTTCTCCCTTTCAGTAAGAAGAGAAAAAGCATGTTTATTATGTGATCTCGGGGAATCACCCACAAGACTCTCTACTACCAGACTGGCAATCTGGGAATTTACGTATGTTTTATTATCTATAATCATACGTATTGCATGCGCCATTTCATCAAAGGCACAATCTTTAAGCAGGTATCCTGATGCTCCTGCTTTAAATATCTCGGAAACAAAATGCTTGTCATAATGCATTGATAATGCCATTACCTTTATATGAGGATAATCAGCAAGAATTTTACGTGTTGCTTCGATGCCGTTAAGATCCGGCATGCTGATATCCATGATAACCATATCTGGAGATAGTTCTTTTACAAGATTTAATGCATTTTTTCCATCAGCAGCTTCTCCTACTACTTCCATGTCGGGATATTCTTTTAACAGCGAACAGATTCCGTCACGTAAAATCTTGTGATCATCAACCAGTAAAATTCGTATTTTTTTCATAATCGTCCCCTTTTATGCCAATTTTTTTTCAGAGAGTTTTAATGGGGCCATAAGAGTAGCCCGTGTTCCCCTGCTGTGTGTTGCTCTTATTTCAAAATGTCCATTAATCTGATTCATCCTTTCGCGTATATTAAAAAGTCCGTATCCGGTAAATGCGTCTGAATGTCCGGAGAACCCTATCCCGTCATCTTCAATAACCATCTTAAGATTACCGTTCATTAATAACATACTGATTTTTACTTTTGTTGCCTGGGCATGTTTTACTATATTCATTAACAGTTCCCGTATGGCCTGAAAAAGAATAAAGCGGATGTTGTTATCAATTGGAATATCCCCATTATATTTCTCGAATTCTATTGTAATACCATGTTTCTTACTGAATTGCTCAACAAGCCATTGAATGGCATGGCAAAGTCCAAGCTCATATAGTATTGGAGGACTTAGCTCAAATGTCAATGTTCTTGCTCCACTGATTGTTTGCTCAACCAACTGAAGGATTTCATTGATAATGTTTTTGCATTCGGCAGACCCGGACAATTTTCTCAGCAGCTCAAGTTTAATCTTTGTCAGAGCAAGGGTCTGACCGATACAATCGTGCAGTTCTGAAGCAATTCTTCTTTTTTCGCGCTCCTCAATTAATGATATCTGTGAAGAAAGCGATTGAAGCTGTTTTTGATAATTAAGAAGCTTTTTTTCTACCTGTTTCCGCACTTTAATCTCTACCTGAAGATTTTCATTGGCTTCTATTAATTCAAAAGTGCGTTCTTTTATCAATTCTTCAAGTTTCCTGCTTTGAGCAGGATAATCTTCTGCCAAATTTTTCAGTTCGTTACTGTAACTATTTAATTTATTTTTGGTTTTTTTAAGCATTGGAGTTAAAATAAGTAGGGCAGAAAAGAAATAATTCCTCGTGAAGAAGACAAATTGTCTTTTATATTATAAATATTTTTCTTATCTAAGCGTTCTTTATGGCAGGTTAACATATTGGTTAAAGAAGCTCTCCTTTCCAATACATCGCATAATTATCCCTTAATTAAAAGAAAAAATCAAATAGTAATCGCAGTGGGGAAGTGTTAATACTTTTGTGTAAATTCTTTTAAGGGGTTAATCAGGTTGTTTCTAATTAACCACCTACTTCAACCCTGTTCTTCCCTTTTTGCTTGGCCTGGTACAAGGCGTCATCAGCCTTTTTGATCAGGTCTTCAGCATTTTTCATCTCTTGAGAATGGGAAGCAATTCCAAGGCTGACGGTAACATCCGTATCCGTTTCAATGGATTTTCTTATTCTTTCAGCTACACAGTACGCGCCTTTCAACTCTGTCTCCGGAAGGAGGATTAAAAATTCTTCCCCGCCAAATCTGGCAACAAGGTCTATGGCCCTTATTTCATTCAATAGAATGTTTGCAGTCTTGACAAGCAATGTGTCTCCGGCGTTGTACCCGTGGGTATCATTATATTTTTTGAAATTATCCAGGTCCATAATGATGACTGAAAATGCAGTCCCGTCTCTCTCTGCCTTCGCAATATTTTTATCCATCTCAAAATTCATGAGGTTCCTGTTGGCAACCTTAGTGAGCGGATCATGCAGGGAAAGGGCTTTTGTTTCTTCATAGAGCATAGAGTTGCTGATCGCTATGCCTATCTGATTCCCAACGGTAGTAAGCATTGTTATAACGCTTTCACCTACTTCGACATCCGGCAGCAGATAGAGATACAATACTCCCACGATTCTGTCTACAGCTTTCAGCGGTATAATGATGTGCCCATGGGGAGCCATGTTAGAATATACGATGGTATGACGGCAATCCGTATGACAATTTCTTGAGATTATAATCTCTCCTGTCCTGACCGCAACACCGCATAAGCAGTCGTTTATTGTAATGTTTTTGTGCATATACAGAAATTCCTTCGAATGCTCGAGATGGGCGGTAAGAATTAACCTCTCGCCTTGCACAATAAAGATTCCTGCCTGGCGTTGAACCTTGAGAGCATCCATCTCAGTAATGGTATTTAAAATATTCTTAAAGAGACTCTGCATATTTATGGTCTGACTGATCGCAGAGGATATCTTGTAAAGAGCTGACAGTTCCATGTTTTTTATTGCAATCTCACAACTCTGACTGACAAGATGCTCCTCTATCCGTTTACGACCTGTTATATCACGCGCGATGCCGAGTACACTGATAACTTTTCCGTCAGAAATGAAAGGGGTGGAAGTAATTTCAAACATAAGATATTCACCCTGTTCGGACAGGATGCGCAATTCAAAGGTTGGTGGTATTTCCCCGCGCAAGGCGCGCTGAAACATCTCCATTACCAATGGCACCTCATCAGGATGAAGTAGAGGCACAAATGAATTGCCGAGCCATTCACTGCTCGACCATCCTGTAAGTATTTCAAAAACAGGGTTCAGGGAAGTAAATTTTCCGTCTGTCGAAAGAGTAAAAATGATGTCTCGTGCATTATCAACTAAATTCCTGTTGTGCTCCTCACTCTGCCGCAGCGCTTCTTCTGATTGATACAGCATCCGAATCGGCAAAATACGCAGTATTATAAATGTTCCCGATGCAAAAAGACTCATTAACAATGCAATAAATCCGGTTCGTCTCAAAAGTGGCTGCAAAGTGCGGGATATATCAAGTCTGCCAACAACAACACCGGAGTCTCTAAGTGCAAATGAACGCGTTATAACAGGAAATTCCAGCTTGTCCGCATATTCCACAACAAGTTCATCTTTTATATTTAAGATTCGACGGATTTCTGCATGTCCGTCTTTTGGACGCTTAGTGAGGTATTCATTAAGTCTTGTGTGATTGAATTCCCATAGTTCAGGGTTTACACTGATTATATCTTGTGTAATGATATTTGCAATGTTCTCGGTCTCGGTTTCAAGGACTCCTTCTATGTAATGATAAGAAACCATGAAATATCCAAAAGGAACGATGACTACAAGCCCGCCCAGAGCTATTCCCATAAGCCATGTAAAAATTCTGATTGTATTTTTTCCAGGCATTTTTCTTTATGATCCTGGGTTGCCTTTAACCGCTAAATTACCCGATTCTTCCAGGATTTTTCTTCCTTCAGGTGAATGAACGAAATCAGTAAATTTTCTGACCAATGCTGAGGGTTCCGGTTTAGTTATCATATAATACAGTTCTAAGAATGGATAAGACCCGTCTCTGAGAGTTTTAACACCTGGTGTCACACCATTGAAGGAGAGTATATTCAATGAGCGATTTTCACTAATAATCAGTGTTAAAGTAGAAAACCCAAAAGTGCCAGGAATTTTTTCCAACATATCAGCGGCTTCCTGGGCAGTCACCGCTACTTTCATCCCTCCGCTGGATAATGCGCCTTCGACAGCCTTGCCTATCTCCGGAGATAATGTTTTGAGGATCATGGTCTCACTATCAGAAATCGGACGCAATATTATACGAATACGTTTTCCATCCGGCCATGTCAGAGTTTCACCTTTATAGATTTTTATAATTTCTTCACTGCTCAATCCGGATATTTTCACATCTTTTCCTGTGGTAAAAATTAGAGGAGTTTTTGCATATTCAATTACAGATAATCCCAGATTGCGCTCTTCGTCTGTCATAGGTCTGCCGGCAATCCCGATATCTATGGCGCCTTTAGAAACTGCCTTGATACCGCCGCTGCTGCCTAAACTCGACAATACTTCAATTTTGCTGTCCTGATGTAATTTTTCAAAAGCTGCAGCGAGCAGTTTCATTGATCCGATTGCGCTGCCAACACCGCCTATTTTTAAGACTTCTGCTGCATGGACTGATGATTGCAGTAAAAAACATGTAATTACCAAGCCAGGGATTATTCTCTTCAGTTGCCATGTCGGACTGGTACCCATATCATTATTTCGTCTTTTTATAGACTTTTCTTTAGGTAACTCATATAAATTAAATCATTTATCATCTAATACCATCATTATCCACCCTTCTCACATAAAACTTCCTCACTTCCTCTGCCATCAGCAGTCCGATACCAAACGGGATAAGAATAAACCATACATTTAATTCAAGTTTCGCTGTTCCAAAAATCTTATTCCCCCACGGGTGATAGATAATAAAAGCTGAGAGAATTATCTCTGCAACTATGCCGAGTACAACCAGTCGGTTTGAGAAAAATCCAAGACTGAAGACAGATTCTATAGATGAACGGCAGGCAAAAACGTTACCTATCTGGGAAACGATAATCCCTGCAAGACATGCCGTTGTGGCCTGCATATAAAGTACATTATAAGACGGAAGTATCGTGCCCCACTGCCAGCCGCCGGAATTCAGCACATAGAAAAATCCAAAGAGCCCTGCAAGGGCTTCAATGGGTCCGAGGAATAAATATGCTCGTCTGAGTACCCTGAAATTCAACAACCTCTCATCAGGGCTTCTGGGAGGCTGTTTCATTACTCCCGGCGATGGTTTCTCCGTACCAAGTGCAAGTGCGGGGAACATATCTGTTCCAAGGTCAACAGCCAGTATCTGCATAATTGTAAGAGGTAGAGGGATGTTGAAAATGATATATGCAATATAAGGAACAGCCTCGGGTATGTTGGATGCAAATATGTAACTGATAAATTTTCTGATATTCTCAAATATGCCTCTTCCCTCCTCAATTGCATTTACAATGGATGCAAAATTATCATCCAGCAGAACCATGTCAGCAGCCTCCCGCGCCACGTCTGTACCGGTTATTCCCATTGCAATGCCGATATTTGCCTTCTTTAAGGCAGGCGCGTCATTGACCCCGTCGCCTGTTACTGCTACCCTTTCTCCTTCATCTTCCAGGATAGAGACGATTCTCATCTTATGTTCAGGGGTCATCCGCGCAAAAAGTATCTCTTCCGACGAAAGTTTTTCCCTGAGATTATCATCAGACATGCCGTGCATTTCGCGCCCTTCGATTACAACGGGATTGCCTTTGACAAGGCCTATCTGTTTTGCTATCGAAACCGCTGTCCTGCCTGCATCTCCAGTAATCATGATGACCTTAATGCCGGCTTCTTTGCATTTTTTTATTGCCTCTGGGACCTCGGGCCTCGGCGGGTCTTCAAGTCCCATGAGGCCGGTGAAGATTAAATTTGATTCGAGTTCCGCAATATCTGACTGTAGGGGCGATTCATGAATCGCCCCTACAGATTTATACGCAAACGCTATCACCCTCAAGCCCTCGTCCATCATTGAATGGTAAGCCCGCATCAGCGTTTTTTTATTTTCATCATTAAGGCTTATCAAATTGTCTCCTTCAAAAATTTTGTCACAAAGAGGAAGGACCATTTCCAAAGCGCCTTTGGTGAGGACAAAAAATTTCTCTTGTAAAATCTCCCCTTCCCCCTCTTTTCCAAAGAGGGGAATCCCGGAAAGCTCCCCCTTTGAAAAAGGGGGATAAAGGGGGATTTTGCAAACAGTACTCATTCTTTTTCTTTCAGAATCAAAAGGTATTTCAAAAATCCGTTCCGCCTTTATATCGCCTCGTGCTTCTCGTGCCGCTTTCAAAATTGCGACCTCCGTCGGATCGCCTTTATATTTGCCATCTGTGTAAGTTGCATTGTTGCAGAGGGATGCTATCTTCATTAAATGAATATCCGATTGCTGACCGCTGACCGCTGATCGCTGATCGCTCCTAATTGTCCATATTTTTTGCACTTCCATTTTGTTCTGTGTAAGCGTGCCTGTTTTGTCAGTACAGATAACCGTAACCGAGCCAAGCGTCTCAACAGATGTAAGGGTTTTTATCAGCGCCTTCTTCTTTGCCATTCTCTGGCTTCCCATTGCAAGAGACAGTGTTACAGTCGGCAAAAGTCCTTCCGGCACATTAGCAATGATGATGCCGACTGCAAAAAGGAAATTATGCCAGAAACCTCTGCCTATAAAGAACCCCAGAGCGAAAAAGAATATCCCGGTTGTAATTGCAATAACTGCAACTATCTTTGTCACCCTGATAATCTCTTTCTGGAGCGGGCTTAATCTTTCCTGAACACCGCCGGTGAGATGCGCGATCTTGCCGAATTCTGTAGACATACCGGTGGCAAATGCCACTGCCATGCCTATGCCGCTGACAACAAGCGTACCTGCAAATACAATATTAGGACTCTCAAGATAATCTCCGGTGGACGCATCATGACTTCCCGGTTTTGCATCGGATTCTCCTGTTAGGGGCGCGTTGTTTACCATAAGACGGTTTGATTCAATAAGCCGTGCGTCAGCAGGCACCTTGTCGCCTTCACTTAAAAGGATCAAATCTCCGGGCACCACTTTTTCTGAGCGCACTTCTTTTGCTTTGCCTTCCCGCAATACTTTTACATTGAAGGGCAAAAGTTTTTTCAGCGCTTCAATTGCCTTTTCCGCCCGGTATTCCTGTACAAAAGTAAAAACCGCATTGATAAGTATGACCCCGATTATTGCTATTCCGAGGGAAAGCAGACCTTCTCCGGGGTGCAGGTATTCAGATAAAAAGCAGAGTGCTGCGGCTATCCACAGGAGAATGGCAAGGAAATGCGTAAATTGTGCGAACAGCTTTTGATAAAGAGATTTTTTTCTGACCTCTTTTATCTCGTTCGCCCCGTACTCATGGAGTCTTTTGGAGGCCTCTGACTCGGAAAGCCCACGTTCAGATGTGACGAGACTTTTTAGGACTGCCTCTCTTGTGAGGTTATGTATGTTCATAATTAGCTGATAGCTGTCAGCTTTTTCTTGTCCTGAAGATTATCATGTTACACGGAGTGTGCCGCAAAACATCCTCTACAGGATTGCCTTTTACTATGGTGTTCAGAAGACTTTTTTCACTTGCCCCCATCACGATAAGGTCATTCCTTTTAAAAGCAGCTTCCAGTGTTATGCCCCTTGCGATACCGCCATATCCCGTCTTTTTTTCAAAGGGGATTTTGTGTTTATGCAGGTAATCTGAAAATCTTTCCATGTCATGGGGGATATGTTTATCTCTCTGCACAGGTTTCAGATGTCTCTCGCCATGGAAAAAATGCGTGATGGGCTCGTGCAAATAAAAAAGGGTCACTTTGGCTCCGGAGCTCTCTGCAAGCTTTGCTATGAAATATTCCCTCTCGTCAGGGTTTGTCATCCTGCCCCGCAAAGGAACAAGTATATTCCCCGGATGTATGCCTCCCATCCTGACCACTCTCACCATTGCAACCGAGCAGGGCAATCCTACCATAAGCTGCCTTGAAAGAGTCTTCACAAAAAATCTCTTTTTTACATCCTCTCTCCTTGTGGCCGCAAATACAATATCTATACCATGTTCTTCAACAAACCCATGTATTTTTTTGACAGGCTCTCCGCCTTCTATGATGCATTCAGCCTCGATGCCGTTTTCCTCAGCCTCAATAAAAAGTCTCTCAAGCGCTGATTCTGCATGCCGCAGCTTATCCTTTTCAATTCCTTCTTCTGCTACAAAAACGAGGAAGAGTTTTGCCAGGGAAGATTTCGCAACGGTTAATGCATAGCGGGCAGCTACTTCAGAATTTGAAAATTCATTTACCGCGGCAAGAATTTTTTTGTACATAAACTGAAAACCTTTCCTTAAGATGTATATATTACGATTCCGTCCGATTGTCAATAAATTTTAAATTAAATTGACTTATAAAACAGTATAGGTTTATCATATTTTTTAAATTTACCATTTTAAGAGAGGATATCACATGTCAGAAGCAAAATTAAAAGTAATACTTCTGCGTCATTCACCTAATCCGGAAGAAACAATTGCGATGGCTGCAAAGCTCTGTTACAGTCCTGCGGATATTACATCACTGAAAGATAAAATCGAGACAAAAGACCAGAAGGCCTTCGTTGAAAAACTTGTAAAAATGGGACATATGAGCCCCATCGAACATGCCTCTTTTACATTCGCTGTCGAAGGAATTTCAAGGGCCTGCTCACACCAGCTTGTCAGACACAGGCTTGCCTCATACAGCCAGCAGTCACAGCGTTACGTCAGTGAAGGCGGTCAGCAGTCGGTATTTGATTACATAATTCCGCCGTTGATAAAAGATGATCCGGAAGCAAAAAAGATATTCGGGAAGTTTATGGAAGAGGCCCAAAAAACATATGACCTTCTAATTGAGAAACTTAACAGAAAGGGAATAAAAGGCGAGTCGGCAAATCAGGATGCCCGTTTTATTCTGCCCAATGCCGCTGAAACAAAAATCATGGTCACGATGAACGCAAGAGAACTCCTTCATTTCTTCAGACAGAGATGCTGCAACCGCGCCCAGTGGGAAATACGTCAGATGGCGGAAGAAATGCTGAAACTCGTCAAAAAAGCTGCGCCGACAATATTCCATAAAGCGGGCCCCGGTTGTCTTTACACTCCCTGCCCTGAGGGAGATTACTCCTGCGGGAAGATAAAAGAAGTTAGAAAAAAATATGGTATCGACAAGAATTAAAGACAAATCTTCTTAATATCCATATTCCCTATATACATACCCCCCCTAAACCTCTCCCAATCACTAAATAGAGTCTGTTTATAAACTACGATCATTTGTCATTCCCGCATTTTGTTGAGCGGGAATCCAGGGTCTTTTCAATAAGTTCTGGATGCCCGATTACAGACTTCGGGCATGACAACAATAAAAAAAGACAATATATAAACAAACACTAAATAGTTACTTCTTGCATGTATTTAAAATTTTAATAACTTTTTAAGCGCCTCTTGACACGGTAATATCTTTAGTGTAACAAGATATATATAACCTGTTATCATGAAACCATTTATTAGGGGAGGCTGAAATGTCTGAAAATATAATAACTAAAAATATTGAACCTGGTCATAGCTCCAGGGTTTATGATTCAATTGAAAGGATGTTAACCTGTTTGTTAAGCAAAACTGAAAAGAACTGTAAGAATTGTAAAGATTGTGATGCCTGCAGTTTTCTGACACAAGCAGTATTTACCGTTGGTTATAAACAAAATACCAGGATTAAAATACATAAAGCTTAATGACCCTCAATAAGTCAAATCTTTAATCTTAATAATTTTCATTTATAGCCACAATTTAAAACCTTCCCAAAAATATCAAAAAACATTATAATTTAAAACGTCTGAAATTGTTCACTATGTCAAAATATTTACGGTTATTATTATATCATCAGGCATTTGTTTCTTTATAATTCAATCTGTTATAAGGAGGCATTGATTTTGCTAATAACAAAACAGTGATAAAAATTTCAGATATATGGAAAGTTGCTGCCTTTAAATATCTTTCAAGGAGGAACTATGTCAATTGAAAGAAGGAAATTCATACGGTTCGACATTCCGCTCGACGTTATTTTTAAACCATCCAAGGAAGCCCCATATTCTACCGGAATTATAAAAAATTTTTCACGTTACGGATGTTGCATTGAATCAAAAAGTACGGACTTAACTTTAAGAGAAAACCTGGAATTGCAGGTCAAACATCCCCGTAAAAATATTTTTATTTCTGCCTCTGCTAACATAGTATGGAAACAGCAAGTTGGAAATGATAACTTGCTGCTTGGTGTAAATTTCCTTGAGATCGATAAAGAGGCAAAAAGTGAAATTTTGGATTTTGCTTATGACATGTGGTTGGAAAACAATATAAAATTTAATTCGGCTTAATAACTGGAAAAAATAAATTAAAAATATTCTTTTATGCAACAAAGAGCTTTTGAAAGAGTACCGGCAAATATAAATATAAGATTTTATAGTTGTAATACGGACTACTCAGGAACTATTAAAAATCTCTCAGAAAACGGAATGTTTATCAGTACAGATAAAATGCTCTTCCCTTTTGATTCTACAATCGAAATAATTGTTCCCTTTGAAGAAAAGCTTTTAAAGGTCCCTGTAAAGGTAATCAGGATGACAAAAACAGATGATGTTTTTGATGGTATAGGCGTTGCGCTTTTAGATAATCATCAGGACTATCTGGCACTTGTAAACAGTCTTAAGGATGTCTCATCCTGACAGCGTCACCCCTTACCCCTTACCCCTTAACTCCTTACTCTATCAATCCCGCTATTGATAAAATAGCAGTAAAAAGATATTTTAGAATTATGGCATATGTAATAGCGTTTGCAGGCAAAGGCGGCACGGGCAAGACAACCATTGCCGCGCTCACAATCCGTTATCTTATCGAAAAAAAGCGCAAGGCTATTCTTGCAGTTGACGCCGACAGCAATTCGTGTCTTAATGAGGCGCTGGGCGTTACTGTACACGCTACCATAGGAAAGCTGCGGGAAGAATCACTTGCAACAGTTAGAAGCGGAGCGGCAAGGCCGGGAGGCATGAGCATGGAACAGCTTTTTGACTATCAGGTCCAGCAGTCAGTCATTGAAGCAAAGGGATTCGACCTCATGGTAATGGGAAGACCCGAAGGTCCCGGATGCTATTGCGCTGCAAATAATATAATCCGTAAGTACACAGACAAACTCTCTGAAAAATATCCTTATGTTGTTATAGATAATGAAGCCGGAATGGAGCATCTGAGCAGAAGAACAACGCACAAAGTGGACCTCCTGCTTATCATCAGTGATCCTACACAGAAAGGACTTCAGACCGCAAAAAGGATAAACGGCCTTGTCGATGAACTTGCACTGGACATAAACCGTCGCGAGCTTATTGTAAACAGGATATCCGATGAAAACTTCGATAAATTAAAAAACGTATCAGGCGTTTTGTCCTTTGAGAACATATTTAACGTCCCGGAAGATGACAATATATTTCACCTCGACCTCGAAGGCAAACCTGTCTTTGAACTTCCTTCCGATTCAGCAGCCGTGAAGACGGTTTTCGAAATACTGGATTCCTGCAGGATTCCGTAGAATATTTTTTACGAACAAATCCGAGTCTGAACTATTGTCAGTATTTTTGTTTTCAACCCCTTACCTCACAATCCCACTGCTTAATAGTATACCCAACTACATCAAACGCTTCCCTCAACTTGCGGACAGCAGCTTCACAATCCAGATTGTTTTCTCTGCCATTTGCTTCTATTTCTTTGGCAATTTCGTATATATTCATAAAGCCGAGGTTCCCGGCAGCGCCCTTGATTGAATGCGACGCTTCCACAACCTCCCGGATGTCTCCGGATTTAACAGCAGATTCCAATCTTTCAAGATCAGAAGCGCTTTTCTTCACAAAAAATCCGAGCAAATCCATAAATTCCCCGGATTCCATCTCCAGATTTTCAGCCATTGTCTTAATGTTCATTATTTCATCTCCTTTTTGATTTTTTGTTTTGTTATGACACCTGTTTCAGCAGCCCAAACGACTCAATTTCTTTAAGAAGTCTTTCCTTGCTGATTGGTTTAACAAGATATGCATTGCATTGCAATACTCCAAGAGCAATTACACTTTCCCTGTCACTAATGCCGGTTGTCATTATTATTTTTACCCCGTCCGGGAATATAGTTCCCTTTTCTTTTTCCAGGATCCTGACCGTCTTTAATACCTCTTTGCCGTCCAGTAAGGGCATCATGATATCAAGACATATCAGGTCATAGGGGATTCCTTCTTTCCATGCAAGCTGGAAAGCTTCCACAGCTTCGCTTCCGTTTGCAGCGATGTCGCACTCCGCGTATTTCTCAAGATGCCTCTGCATCAGCCGGCGGCTGATGAAGTCATCATCAACGATAAGCACTCTCATATATAATCTCCTTTTCGTTATTATCGCAATTTTAAATTTGGCGCAATCATTGCCAAAAACTTTTAAGCTTTATAGTTACAATATTATTTCGGTATTCTATTTTCATATCTTTAATAACTGAACATTTATCTGTGAGACAGAGTTTAGGGAGGCAATGGACGGGTTTTTCTGACTTCTATGGAATTATACTGAGCGACATATTTTATTGCGAATATAGTCTCTTATATCTGAGTTGTCATTCCCGAAGTTTTTTATCGGGAATCCAGTATCCTTTCAAATCAACTGCTTCTGGATTCCCGCTTAAGGACTGTGGGAATGACGATTTATGCGCAATTATTTATGACGCTATGTATTAGAACAAATTCATTTGTAATTAATCCTTGTGTGCCTCAAATGCTTCATTAAACTCATCTGCTGACTGCTTAAAAACCTCAACTATCCGGGGGTCAAAGTGAGACGGCATGGTCCTGCCGTCGCCTTCGGTTATTATCTTTACCGCTTCTTCGTGGCTGAAAGCCGCCTTATACGGCCGTCTGCTCCTTAAGGCGTCATACTGGTCACAAATATTGTATATCCTGCCTTCGAGCGGTATTTCATCGCCTTTCAGCCCTCCCGGATATCCTGTGCCATCCCATCTCTCATGATGACTTATGGCAATCAGCTCAGCCATCTGAAGTATCCGGGGGACGACGATCCGCTTAAAATATGAGCGCCGATAGTGGTATGCGTTTTCATAAGCGCAAACTCCTCGTTGCTCAGCTTTCCCGGCTTAAGGAGGATTTCGGAGGGAATCACTACTTTACCTATATCGTGCATGGGAGACGCATAATAAATTGTGACAACCTGCTCCTCTTGCCAGCCTAATTTATTCGCTATAATGCCTGAAAAAAAACCAGCCCTTTGAATATGGTCGGCTGTATTTTCATCCTTGTATTCGGCTACTCTTGTAAGTCTGAGTATCGTATCAATATAGCTGTCCCTTAATTCAGATGTCATTTTTTTAACTTCTGCCTTGAGCAGTTCATTGTGATGACTGAGAAAGTCTTCAAGTTCTTTAATCCTGAGGAGGTTTCTGGTCCTTGCCATAAGTTCAGCGCCGTCAACAGGTTTTGTAAGGAAGTCGTTTGCGCCCGCGTCAAGCCCCTTAATCTTTGACTCTTTATCTGCAAGCGCTGTAACCATCACAACAGGAATACGCTGAGTTAAAAGGTCCTGTTTCAGGGTTTTACAAACGTCATATCCATCCATTCCCGGCATCATGATATCGAGGAAGATCAGGTCATAATCAGATTCCCTGATTTTCTCTAAGGCCTCAATTCCGTCTTTTGCCATATCAAATAAATATCCGTGGTTTTTAAGTAAAACACTCATGACTCTCAGATTTATTTCATTGTCATCTACGATGAGTATCTTTGACTTTTTATCTGTCATATATTTTTTTCTTCCCTGCCGCCGGCGATCCATTTTTTCATTATTTCAATGACAGCATCCTTTCTCACGGGTTTTGTGAGGTAATCATTCATGCCTGCTTCAAGACATTTTTCTTTGTCGCCCGGCATTGCATTGGCTGTCAGCGCAATAACAGGGACGTCATTAAATCCCCTCTCTCTGATCATCACCGCTGCTTCATATCCGTCCATCTCAGGCATCTGAATATCCATAAAAATCAGATCGAACTTTTCAGGAGAATCAGTAAATTTCTCTACAGCCTCTTTTCCGTTATTTGCAATTTCAACCCTGTTGCCCATTTTGTTCAGCATCATCGTCATCAGCCTCTGGTTGACAGGATTATCCTCAGCAACCAATATGCTTATATCCTGTACGTCTCCTGCGGTGACAAATGTACCCTCCTTACCGAGGGTTTCCTTCTTTACAGTTTCGTCCGTCTTCATACGGAGCTTACCGAGCAGGACTGTAAAATGAAATGTAGTTCCTTTACCCTGCTCGCTCTCGGCCCAGATGCTGCCGTTCATAAGTGACACCAGCTTTCTACAAATGGTCAGTCCCAGCCCCGTACCACCGAATCTCCTTGTAGTTGAAGTATCCGCCTGCTGAAAAGGATCAAAAATGATTGCCAGTTTATCCGCAGGAATTCCGATGCCGGTATCCCTGACCGCCGCATGGAGTTTTACAAGTTCTTCTTTTTCTTCTTCAACTCTGAGGGAAATCTCGATTTCGCCTGATTCTGTAAACTTCACTGCATTTCCCATAAGGTTCAGGAGAAGCTGTCTAAACCTTACAGGGTCGCCTTTCACAGAGGCAGGCACGCCTTCTTCTGCACGATAGAGTACTCTGACCGGCTTGTCCCTGGTCCACAGTTTTGCAATTTCACAGATATGATAAGCAATTTCTTTAAGATCAAATTCTATGGATTCAAGACTTATCTGCCCCGCCTCTATTTTTGAGAGGTCCAGTATGTCGTTTATCAGCGTCAGGAGCGTTTCACCGCTCTGTTTTATCATTTCTGCATACATTGCCTGCTCCTTCATAAGGCTTGTTTCAAGCAGCATATCAGTAAACCCTATTACACCGTTTATAGGGGTCCTTATCTCATGGCTCATATTTGCAAGGAATTCGGATTTGGTCCTGTTGGCCTTGTCTGCAGCCTCTTTTGCCAATCTTGAATCCTCTTCCGCCTTCTTCAACCCGGTGATGTCGTGCAGAGCCATCAGTACATATTTCTTGCCTTCAAGAGTCAGAAGTTCGGCGCTGATTTCAAGCCACGGTCTGAATACTTTTTCATTAACAAGCAAATCTGCCTGAGTCTCGAGGCCATGCACGGATTGCCCTGAGTATAACGTAGAATCTATCGCCCTGCGAAGCGAACAATTAGGACAATCAGGAGAGTGCCCGCATCCGCCAGGATTTTTAGTGCTGTTTATACACCCGATGCCATCGCCCGGCAGGGAGCCAATGAATACCGATGCTTCTTTGCCAAAGAATTTAGCCCCTGCATCGTTAATGCGGACAATTTTAATATCTTCATCAATCAGTATCATAGCAACACTCGCAGCATTAAATATGGTTTGAAGATTTTGCCTTTCCATAATAAGTTCTTCCACTGCTTCTGCCAGATTATCATTTGTTCTCATAAGTTCGAGGGTGCGTTCCTGTATTTTCTGTTCAAGGCCTTCGTAATTTTTGCTCAGTTTTTCGTCACGATCCTGTATCTGCGTCAGCATACCATTGAACCCTTTAACAAGGACGCCGAGTTCGTCATCGGTGGTTTTTTCTGCACGGATCGAATAATCTTTTTGTTCGGAAACTGCCTTCATTTTCTGTGTCAGGTCAATAATAGGTCCGGTTATGGACCTCTGAAGCAATGAAATAACGGCATATGCAATTAAAAGCCCGGTTATGGTACAGGCAATTACGATAAAGATATCAAGCCATAATTCCGAATAAACCTTGCTAAGGGCGGAACGAATGAATACGATACCGACAAGTTCGTTATCAAGAGTTATTCTCCTGAAAAAATCCAGATGATTATCATTAAAATAAAAATATTCTTCTGACGTCTTCATTGACCCTGTCTGTTCCATTAAGATAATATGTTTTGCCATTCCAGTTTCAGACGATGTGTACGGTCCGTCTGCTTTATTTCTGGAGAACACGGCAAGTATCTTCCCGTTCTTTGTATAAATACATGCCTTGATAATTCCGGATTTGGTATCGAGCGCCTGGAGCGTGCCCTCAGCGGATTTCCGGTCATTGAAGACAAGCGCTGCCGAACTGTTCTTCCCGATTACATCTGCCAGGCTCGACAGGTCTTCAATCATATTTCTCCTCGATTGCTGATATTCATAAATGAGGAAAGCCACTGAAACTATAAGTAATATAATGGCGCTGGTCGATATGGTTATAAGAGTGAGTTTATGTTTTATGGGAAGATCGGAGAAACGGCGCATCAGTTTTTCTCCTTTACTATTCTGGCAAGTTTGAGGAGCTGTGAGCTTATTGCCAGTCCCTCATGTTGCGCAGCATCCACATTGATTTCAAAGCGAACTTTGTTTTCAAACATAAACAAATTGATAATCCCGCCTGATTCAGCAAAACCCGGCATATCTCCGACTGTCAAAGCATGCTTGTTTTTTACAGCGTTTAAAATTGCCGGGAGCTTTTCTCTCTCGGATTCGCTAACGAAAATGATGTGGCATCCCTTCAAGGACTCCGGATTTAAAGATTTTCTGACAGCGAATTTTCTCCCTCCAACAGTCTTGTCTTTTATAGAATCGAGAGCATCGCCGAAGGGATCGCTTCCGAGAATACAAAGTGTTACGGGATCGCCGACATCCCTGAATGCATCCGCAGGCCATTCGACAAATTTTGTGAAGTTATACAAAAATGCTGCTTTGACCTTATATCCCTCATAACCATAGCTTTGAGAAAAAACATTCAAAGCGCCTGTACTTGTCACAAGAATTACCGCTAATACAATTATTGCTGTACACTTAAAAAACATAAGTTATCTTCAGCCGGAACGTCCTGCCGTCCTGTTCGATTACATCCTGAATATGCTCGTCCCCGGCCGGATCGCTGTAATGTTTGTTAAAAATGTTATATGCGCTGCCTGATATTTCCAGGTTTTTAACAAGGGTACTGCCGAATATTGTGAGATTGGTGATTATAAAATCATCTGTTCGACTGCCGGCAAGGGTCTTTCTCCTGCTCATATATTGTATTTCAATACCGCTAAAGAGCTTTTCCTTTACAAGCGGGACGGTCAGATTGAACTTTGCCAGATGCCTCGGCGAATTTACCAGCCATTCATATGTCTGTGCATCTTTTGCATTCTGGTATGTGTAACTCAAATTTCCTTTCATTCCGTTGTCCCATCTCCCCTCAATCTCTGTTTCAAAACCCTTTGTCTCGACCTCTTCATGATTTTCAAAGACAAGAAGACCGTCTTCAGTATCTGCATGCTGGTGAATAAGGTCCTTTATCCTGTAATTGAATATGCCTGCCGTCATACGAAGGTTGTCGCTGAGGAATTGTTCATATACAAGTTCGTAAGTGTTTATCCTTTCCGGCGCCAGATCGGGATTAGCCTTTTGATTTGTTGCTTCATAGTAGAGTTCATATGTATTGGGGATGCGAAATGCCGTGCCGCAGATAAGCTTAAATGTTGTTTTTTCAAAGGGGTTATAGATAACGGCAAGTCTCGGGTTTGTTGATTTGAATTTATAATAATTATCATGACGGAGGCCGGCGTTAATCATCAGATTCTTCAGGATTGTGAACTCATCCTGAAGATAGACCGCCATTCTTTCAGATTCTCTTTTGTCATCAAGATATACTGTGAAAGGGACTTTGTCATAATTTTTTTGATCCTGTTTTGAATTGACCTGATATTCCGCTCCAATAGTGAGTTTATGATCGTTCCTCAGCGGCTTGACAAACATGGTCTCTCCGCCCCACCATACGCCTTTACCAATATCTTTGTTCAGAATCCCTGAATATACGTAAGTGCCTTCATAATCATAAATATCATAGAAAAGCCGGCCCATGATCTGTGAATAGTCGTCAAACCGGTGTTCGTATTTCAGAGATACATAGCCCCTTTTATCAAATGTCCTGTTACGGTTGTCATTGAAATCCGTGCCGAAGGATGCTGTCGGAATCCCTTTGGTCCTTGATGCATATAATCCTTCGAATGTAAAACCGCCCCGGGAAAATTTTGAAAACAGGCTGTAGTTTCTGTCAAAATCACTGTCCCGTGCAATACCGTTATTTGTCGAAGGGTTATCAAATTCACTGATAAACAACCGGCTGTCACCCTTGCTGTCCCTAACGGAACCGGAGAGAAGCATTTCCATGCCGCTGTCAAATTTATGTCCTAAACTAAGTCTTCCTTTGTATGTTTTAAAACTGCCTGCCTCGCCCGAGGTCTCTATCCACCCAGCGTCTTTACCCTTTTTTGTAATAATATTAATGACAGCGAAAAAGGCATTACTGCCGTAAAGTGAAGAACCGGGTCCCCTGATTATCTCCACTCTTTCTATAAGGTCAATATCCAGGGGGAACTCAGTACCTACAAATCCCTGATCATAGATGTTGTCGTTTATCCTGTGTCCATCAATTAGGATGAGAATTCTTCCGTTGTAATCACCGCTCCGCCCAAATCCCCTTACACCGACATACGAATAATTTCTATCATAGGTGATGTAAAAACTTCTCTGGCTTTTAAGGATATCCGACAGTGTGCGGTATCCGTATTTTTTGATTTCCTCACTCGTAATGATGCTCACTGACGACGGAGCCTCTGTCACTTTCTGCTCAAATTTCGATGCCCCATACACAGTTACGTTCATCAACTCCTCAATGCTCAGTTCAGTCAGATCCGCCCCGGCAGTATTGTCAGCAAACACTGGTGAATTAAACAGAAAAAAAAACACCGCAATGAAAATGAGTAATTCAGGAAATCTCTTTAATGCGGATTTATTGCCCATGAATACCTCTGCTCCTTTCAATCACTAATTTGAGGCTTTTAGAAAATCGTTCTTTAAGAAAAAAGAAACTCGTTATTTGATAGCTGCACATTTGTATAAAACGCTCCATCACGCATTAGTAATACATTTATGTTTATATATCGACAAATGATTGGGAAACCTTAATGCCGTTGTTATTAGCTTGCAGCAGTAAATTAAATCTAATTCCAGTGAAATCAGATTCTATTTTCATTTTTTCAACTGCATTAACTGCATTAATTTTTCACGATTTTTTAAAAAATGTCAGTTATGAGGGCAGATCAGGTAAAATACAAAAAGCGGACATTTCTAAATCAGTAAGAATAGGACATTTCTAAATCGGTAGAACAAAAGCGTAACCATTCAGTGACGGGGGGTAATTGTAACCATTCCATTAAATAAATAGCCGCAAAGTTTGCTTATCTCTGCTTAAATTCCATTTAATCTTCCGAATCAATTAGTTGTTTTCATTTATCGTGTTTTTTATC
>JACRLN010000038.1 GCA_016215115.1 Nitrospirota bacterium | reverse complement strand
TAATTTTTTCCAAAGCTTTATCAGGCCAATATCTATGACACTTCCCTTCATTCAGACCCAGGAAGTGGTTTGGCAAAAGGCGTTTTATTTCCTTATACGGCGAACTGCCGCCGGGCCAGTAATATTGCTTATTTTTTTTCTTAAATGAATGGATAAAATTGACTGCCTCATTATCCATTCCCAAATTCAGGATTTCCGCAATAGTTCCTGATTGAGATGCGCACCAGAGATCCTTCGTATAATTTTTGTCAGTATACATAACCTGCCGCGCCCCTGCAGGATCAGTAAATAATCTTGTCTCTTTCCCATCGTCCACAATGAGTATCCATCTGCCGCCAAAATCATAAGTCTGTTCAAAACAATTTGCCCCATTATTAAATATCTTATGAGACAATTTATTTACTATGTCAGAATCACTATCTCCCGGATTATTCGGATCTAAAATATATCCAAGCAATGTTATAGATTTTCCATTATTATTAATCTGGCATGTGTTCAGTTCAGGATGAACGGTTAAATGTATTGCGTTACCAATTTTTATTCTTTTCCAGGATATGAACTTTTCAATAAAATATGGTCCCAAAATAAACTGGGAACGGTACAATAATCTTTCAGTATCTAAGGATGTCATCTCTCTCAATAATTACCAGCCTTTTAGTAGAATCTGTGGATATCTCCTCGTAAGCATTAAATACTTCAATAACTCTCAGAATAACATCCATGATATTGAACTTTGTATCATGCCTCTCACGTTCTAACAGCATATAAACCCGCTCAATATAATAAAGCCAGCGGTATACTTTTTCAAAAGATTTCAAGCTGTTGGAAATGTCAGGAGTTATCGAATCTAATTTATCTGTAAAATATGGAAGGGCCGCCTTAATCTCTGAACTTAATTTATCAAGGGGAAGTTTCTGATGAACTGCCCGATAAAAAAAATAACTGTAAAAATCAAATAAGGCGCTCCGATAGGTTGCACTTTCCCAATCAATAACCCTTAATCCATGTCTCGTGTTCAGCATATTGGCAGGGCAGAAATCTCCATGTGTAAGCACAAGATAAACGGGTAAATTCCCTTTGGAATGCAACCGCTCAGTAATTGAATCAAAAAAAGCCATGATCTTTTCAACTTGTTGCACATTTAATCCTTCCCTCATAAAATTATCAGACGCCATAATACAACTAATTTCATCAACATAATCTATTGCATTTTTCGTCATCGGAGACTGATGTAATATCAACCTTTCAAGACATGGAACAATTTCTTCATGAAATTTTTTCAGCAAATCTGATGAATTCCGCGGCTTGGCTGAATAGTCGCGAACCCCGTCAATATAATCTTCTTCATACCATCGTTCTTTAATATTCTTTCTTCTTATAGAGGGGCCAAAATCAAAGAGAGATCCTTTTTGTAACCGCTCCATTTCGTTTGTGATTGAAGTCATATCGACATCATTCCTGTATACCTTTATCACGACTCCGCGGCGAAGATCAAAAATTTTATGCCCCTTGTTTACGAGTACACATATTTGTCCATAACATGGCAATTCAAGCAGGGAATCCAGACTTTGAAGATGAAATTTATATTTCATAAACCTGATGAGCTTATTAATATTAGTTCTGGAAAAGGAATAATAATGCCAAATCTCGCTCTTGATCCATTGTAGTGACCATTTCCCCGTGCCATCTCCGATAGTCATTGGAAGTAAAGTGTTTTTTTTGAAAAATAGTAACCAGGCCAGGACAAAAGGATTTTGCTGTATGCAAAAATAACGATTTTCTTCCCCCCGAATTTTTACATATTGGTATCTACATTCCATAATCTAATTTCACAAAGGAAGCTTTAGTTCTAATGCTAAAACCAATATTGAACTGATAACGATTTAATTAACTAAGGAGTTCATAAGGAAGGCTACATAGCTTGTCATTCCCGCAGTCAGTAAGCGGGAATCCATTCGAACCATGGATGCCCGATTAAGAATTTCGGGCATGACGACTACTTTATGTGTCATTAATTATAAACTATTTGTATCTTCACAAGAGGCTATTACATTAGTATTAGTTCTCTTCGGATTAAATTGAGTTTCCCATTTTAAAAGAGGTCTCACTATTCCGGTCATATTCCCGGTAAAATCAGCGCGAGCCGAGTCACCATCAAGGCTGTCAATTACCTGAAATGCAACCGCATCATCTACGCGCAGATGACGAACATTTGGATTCAGAGTTCTTATACCGGGTGTAATAAAAAAAATTCCTTCTGACAGTAAATTACCGGGAATCCATATGGTGCTCACATATCCTCCGGCGGGACGAGGGCGCTTACGCCACGTATGATCATTGTCCATTGATGTGAAAACCTCTATGCCTTCCTCGTTAACCACATGAAAGTAGATCATAAATATATGACCGGGCTGCAGTACCTCATATTCCATCTCAATACCAATTGGTTTGCGGATATCAACAGCATCTGTAACCTGACCTTCTTCTGTCCGGACACGAATGGTGTTTAAGCGAACCACTTCATCACCTGGCGCTTCTGTCAAACTGGGCCATTTACGTTCTGCCTTAGTGGCTCTTTCAGAATTCATATAGACACTTACAATTTTATGTGAGGGGCCATCTGCTATTACCCTGCCGCCATTAAGTAGAACCGTCCTCGGACACAGTCGTGTAACTGCCGGCATATTGTGTGATACAAAGAGGACCGTGCGTCCATGCTGGCTTACATCTTCCATTTTATATAGACATTTTTTCTGAAATTCTGCGTCTCCTACAGCCAGTACTTCATCAACAAGCAATATTTCCGGTTCCAGATATGCCGCTACGGCAAAAGCAAGGCGGACTTTCATGCCGCTGGAATAACGCTTGACAGGAGTATCGATAAACTTCTCTACTCCGGAAAAGTCCACAATTTCATCAAATTTTTGATCTAACTCCTTTTTTCTCATACCGAGGATTGTGCCATTAAGATAGACGTTTTCCCTGCCAGAAAGTTCTGGATGGAACCCTGTACCAACTTCGAGTAAGCTTGAAATTTTCCCACGGATTACAGCTTGCCCGTGCGTCGGGTCCGTAATTCTTGACAGTATTTTAAGGAGTGTAGACTTCCCCGCACCGTTCACTCCGATGATACCGACAATTTCGCCCTCTTTTACGTTGAAAGATACATCTCGCAAAGCCCATATGATGTCAGGAGAATGACTGTCAATATCAGTATCGTCAAATTTATAAAGCGAGCGGTGCTTCCGGTAATTTTTTATGGGGCTTTTTATAAAACTGAACATGCTTTTTACAAAGCTGTCGTGCATTTCTTCCTTCAATCCTATACGATAGCATTTGCTCAGATTTTCAACTTTAATTGCTATATTTGTGTCTGCCATTTCACTATTTTGAGAATTACTAATAAGTTCATTAGTATGCCGACACGTTTGTCATGCCCGCAGGTAGTAAGCGGGTATCCAGTGCCTTTCTGGATTCCCGCTCAACAGACTGCGGGAATGACGCTTATGTATCCTTACTTATGAACTCCGTAGTAATTTTCCATTTTAGATCACATCAACGATGATCCGTTCCATCCTCCTGAAATAGAATGCGCCGCTTATCATAAGAATGACCGCCGTGATGATCCCGGGTCCTATATAAATCCAGGGAATGGGGGTCCCGAGCAGACAGGCCCTGTATCCTTCTATCACACCCACAATAGGGTTCAGTGAATAAAGGAGCCGGTATTTTTCCGGTATTGATGATGCGGAATAGACTATCGGCGCTGTATAAATCAGCATTTGCAGTACAAAAGGCATTGCGTGTTTTACATCGCGAAACCGGATTGCAAGAGTTGATAACCACAAACCGATGCCGGCAGGAATTATCATCATCATTAATAAAAACAGCGGGAAGAAAAGCAGGTTCCACGTAGGCAAAACACGATAATAAAAAAGTATACCTAATATGATAAGGACCGAAATCCCGAAATCAACCAGTCTGGAAAAAACCGGGGTCAGCGGAAATACTAATCTTGGAAAATATATCTTTCCAAGCATCCCCTGTCCGCTAACAAGGCTCTCACTGGATTCCGACATGGTCTGTGACATATAGGTCCATGGGATTATGGCAACACTTGAAAACAAGAAATAAGGAATGCCTTCTGTTGATACCCTGGCAACTTTTCCGAATATGAAGGTGAAAACCACAATCTGAAAAAGGGGTTTGAATATAGCCCATGAAAACCCCAATATAGTCTGTGCATATAAGGCCTTGACCTGTCGCGTGACCATTGAGAAAAACAAATCACGATATTCTACAAGCTCTTTGAAATCTATTATCTGCCAGCCGGATCGCGGTTTGATAACAGTCAGGGAGTCATTATTTGCGTTAAACATATTTTCTAATTTCCTAAAGTTAAATGTATGTTACAAGATTTTTATTGACCTTCTGTAACAAAGACGACATACACTTTGGTTCAATTATACTTTATTTCTCTTTAAGCAAATCCATTAAGTACTCTGCAGTTATACTTGCAAGATAATTAGAACCCTTATCGTTTGTATGGATAACATCAAAAAAGAACTCGTGTTTCCCTGTTAGACTTTGTGAAGCATCTATCATCAAAGCATTTTTGGATTTGGCGACACTTTTAATAATTTCATCAGTTTTATCAAATACAGTGCAAATCGTTTGATGATCCATTTTCTTAAACTGGTACGATTTCTCAAAACTCTTTTTTTCTTCATCAGTGTTGTTAAATGATATGTGACGAGGCTGGGTCATCAATATCGGAACGGCTCCTATGTTTCGAGCAAGATCAACAAACATTTCCATGTCCAGCTTATATTGTTTAAGCCCGATCTCGCTAATCATGTTCCAATATTCACCTTCTGGAATAGCACCTTCATTGTCTATATTGAATTTCCAATCAATATACCTCGATCGTAATCTTAAATATAACTGGGAGGTCTCACACAACATACGATCAATTACACCCTGGTAATTTATGCGAGGGTCGTCTAATATTTGTGACGGTTTGCGTTCTCTAAGAAGAGATTGGTTATATCGTAACATTTGAAAATCATTCCAGGCATTATCAATAATCACATAATCAGGCCTTAAAAGATGCCCTTCTGCAAAAAGTTTACCGAACGAATCAAAAGAGGCATGACCTGGAATGCCTGCGTTTATTACTTCTACGTTAGGGAAACCATTATTTTTGAGAATATACTCTACTTGATGCGGCCAATCTTTCTCCTCGGGACTATATATGTCAAACACTTGTGAACCACCATAAATAATGATTCTTATGGTTCCAACGGGTTTATTCCAATTGAAATCATGTCCTCTGTATCCCTTTTTGCTAACATAGTATTCTACCCATTGTTTCTTTTTATCATCCCATATTTTCGCTTTTTGCTCTCTTTTGAGAATGCTCTTCGAAAATACAGATACTTCATATTTAAGAGATTTTTCCTTTATTATTGCCGGCGTATCATATTTTTTAAAAATACGTGCATATATTTCGAAAGACAATATAGCAATGAAAATAGTTATTGATACAAGAATAAAGAAAAAAAATAATTTCTTCTTCCAGCTATATTCGTTCATTTATTAGTCCAATTTTTTTGGCATGTTGTCCTGAGGGCTTTAAATAAATCTTCAGGAGTACCAATATCAAGACATTTGCCGTCCTGAAAAAGCACAGATTCTATGTGCATATCTGACTGGATTGCTGCGTAGATAACATCACCGACGAATAGTTCATTCTGATGTAGAGTATCAACTATTTTTTTGGCTGACAGATAATCATGCATGTAGCGTGTGAAAACCGGCGTCCATACAGCAATCTGCCATGTATAAGTCAGTTGAGTTTGTTCAGGTTTTATGTGAAGCGCACGGATCCGGCCCTTGTCATCGAGTTCTACCATGTCGGTCTTATGAGGATTACCGGCAGGAAAGAGTCCCAGTACTATGTCGGCATTTGTTTCAGACTGTTTTAACAATAATTTTCTATACACATCGTCAGGTTCAATCATTATGTCAGGGAATCCCAGTGCAACAAGAGCATCCTGTACAAACGGATATGCCTGATCCAGTGTAAAAGGCACTCCGTAGGGCAAATCCATCATCAGGTAGGCAAGGTTCATATCCAGTCCTTTCCCGTCACCGAAATATGCAGGGATATCCCATTTCCCGTCACGCAGTATGATGAACGCCTTTGTGATATCTGCCAGCCGCATTTTCTCCAGCAGATAGTGGCTTACAACCTTGGGACGCATGCTGCCATCAGAATCCACAGAACGGAATCCTACAGGATACAGTTCCTTACTGCACGGCAAGGGCGCTATTCGCGATGCCGTGCCTGCGGCTGGGATTAAACCGATTACTTCCTTCACAGGCTCTGTTCCTCTAATAAACCGGTCCTGAGCAGAGCACAGGACGCTTCGTAAATTTCATCAAACCGGACTCCCGATTTCTCTGCAATGTCCAGCAAGGTATGCTGACCATCTGAGAAATTAAGCGCCCACAACAACGCCATCTGATCGACCACAGCATGACTTTGGCCGCCTGTTGAGGTATAGAGTCCCCTTTTACCCAATTGCGGTTCACATTTTGGATTTGTATTTAGATAGGTTTTGTTGTTTTCAAGGATATTGAGAACGGAAAGATACTTAAAAAATGAATCTGCCAGATACTCAGGTTTCACAAAATCACAATTGTCTGCTGACGTATGATATTCAGGATACTCTCCGTGAGGCGTTCTCTGCAGGCATCCGACAGGCAGATTGAAGCCCGGAGAACAGTATTGTCTTTCATCGTAACCATATGGTGAAAAATCGACTACCTTGTAAGAGTCTCCGGAATGTTTCAGCACATGTTCAACAGCGACATCTATCTCAGCTTTGCCAATACGGCTTCTCTTATATGTAGATATACCGGGATCACCGACACACGTAACAACCAGGCCGTGTTTAATTTTTGAGACGCCGGCTTCGTTAAGGGAAAGCCATGTAATAGAGCCGACAGTTCCAGGGATGAAGAGTATGCGGTATGAATATCGCAGAGACAAGGAGCTTAAATATCTGCCTAATAAAGACGTCAGCACAATCCCGGAGACATTGTCGTTGCACAGAGATGGGTGACAGGCATGACACGACAACAATACCTCTTCTGAAACCCGGCCTTTAATAAAATATTCGCCATAAGTAAGATACCCTTCTTTAAGCGTGGAATCAATATATACCTCGTAGGTGTCTTCCTGAAGCTCCAAAAATTTATTATGACTCAGGCAAAACCCCCAATTTTCTTTGTAGTACGAAGTTCGATAAGGTATCCAGTCCGGATGCCCGGGTAATGTGTGGAGATGTTTTTTCAGTTCAGACAAAGGCATCCGGGTATGAACAGGGACACTATATCCCACAACATGCAGGTTTGATTCTTTAAAATCTATTACTCTCTCACCTTTTGAATTCTTGACATATGCATCTTTAATATTCCACTCTTCAGGAACTGTCCAGTCAAAAACCCTGGTCCCGGTGGGTATCTCATGCATTGTGAGTGGAATATAATCCTGAATAATTCTCAATGTTTCCCGAAATCCATCCCCTGTAATACTCCGGCAGATAGGATACAGTTTATACATAAGCTCATACATTTCCTGAGCAGCCTTCTTCAGATCAATCGTCTTTTTGAGATCGCCTATTTCCATACCTGGTCTGTTTTCATGACGTATAGTCCGGGCAATCCCGATCCCGATTCGATATGATGCTCAATTCAATCGGCCATTGAATAGAAAATGCCGGATCATTCCACCGGACCCCTCTCGCACATTCCGAATAATAAAACTCGGACATTTGATAGAACACTTCGGTATTATCTTCCAATGTGAGAAAACCGTGTGCGAAATTTTCAGGTATATAGAGCATTTTATGATTATCCCTGTTCAACTCAACTCCAAACCAGTCTTTGTAGGTTTCTGAATCCGGTCTTAGATCAATAATTACATCATAGATAGATCCAAGGGTGCATCTAACCAGCTTAACTTCAGCATGAGGAGCAGTCTGATAATGCATTCCCCTTAAAGTACCTTTCTTCTTATTAAATGATATATTGCACTGCACCAGCGCCGGATTCAACCCGTGATTCCCGAATTCCTTCCTGCACCAGGTCCGGGAAAAAAATCCGCGTTCATCCTCGAACCTTTCCGGCTCGATTATGAACGCTCCCTTTAATTTCGTTTCCCTGAAGATCACTTAGTCAATTACCTGCACTTCAGGAATAAGCACTACGAACTTGCCGCCCCAATCACGTATATGAGACATCTGCTCCATAATCTCATCCTTAAGATTCCAGGGAAGAATAACCAGATAATCCGGCCTTGTCTCATTTATCTTGTCAGGCCCATAAATCGGGATGTGCACTCCCGGTAAAAAAAGACCCTGCTTGTGCGGACTCCGGTCGACTGTATAGTCGATAAAATCGGTCCTTATCCCGCAATAGTTCAGGAGGGTATTCCCTTTTGCAGGCGCACCGTAAGCCGCAATGGATTTGCCGTGCCTCTTATCCCTTATCATAAAATCCAGAACCGCTCTTTTGGTTTCCTTTACCTTCTCTCCGAAGGTCAAATAAAATTTCATATCTCTGAATCCGCTTCTTTCTTCTTTATCAATCAGATTCAGCGCTCTTCCGTCGACCGGCCTCGAGGCATTCTCCTCATGACAGGCATAAATCCTCAGGGACCCGCCGTGTGTCGGTAATTCGTCCACATCAAATATTTTAAGACCATGCGAAGCAAAAACTTTATTCACTGTAATAAATGAAAAATATGAAAAATGTTCATGATAAATGGTATCGAACTGGTTCTCGTCTATCAATCTCATCAAGTGAGGAAATTCCATGGTGATGATCCCCTGCGGTTTTAAAAGGATCTTTAATCCGCTGACAAAATCGTTCAGGTCCGGCACATGCGCCAGCACATTGTTTCCAATAAGGAGGTCTGCATGTCTGCTTTCAGCAGTTAGTTCCTTTGCAGTCTTTGTCCCGAAAAATTTCACTATGGTCGGAATCTGTTTTGCAAGTGCCGCCTCAGCCACGTTTCCTGCCGGCTCTATCCCCAGCACCGGGACCTGTTTTTCTTTAAAGTATTGGAGAAGATATCCGTCATTGCTCGCAATCTCGATAACCCGGCTTTGACTGTCGAAACGAAATCTCCGGATCATCATATCAGTGTAGTCCCTGGCGTGTTTAAGCCACGAATCGGAATAGGAAGAGAAATAGGCGTAATCACTGAATATATGTTCCGGAGACTCGAATTCCGGTAATTGCACAAGATAACAATTCCCGCAGACATAGGTATGAAGCGGATAAAAGGGCTCCATCTTCTTGAGCTGTTCCGCTTTCAAATACGAATTCGCCATCGGCGACATGCCCAGGTCCACAAAACTGTGCTGCAAAGGGGTCTCACAAAAACGACATCTGTTGCGCGCTATATTCATCTCTTAAACTCCTTTTCCTAAGCACTCCAGTTCCACAAAAGGATGAGGATGGATGCCTCTGACAGCCTGAAAATAGCGGTCTTGAAGCGCCCTTAGGATTGGGGCCTCTTTAGCAAGTGACAGCCCTTCGATCGATTTAACTAATGTAATCTCTGCAAGGGTCCCGCAAATGGCAATCTCATCTGCTACAAGCAGTTCAGTTCTGTCAATCGGCCGGCGGACAAACTTGATTTCCATCGAATGCGCCAGCGCTTCGACTATGTCCAGGGTAATGCTTTCCAGCGCCCCCTCTGTTGCAGAAGGCGTATAAACAACTCCTTCCCGGACGATGAGCACACAAGAACCGGTTGCTTCGGCAACGCTGCCCCACTGATTAAGGAGAACCATATCCTGACAGCCCTGCACCCGGCCTTCGATCCTTGCGAGACGTCCCACCTGGTAGTTGGTGCTTGTCTTGATTCTGGCAGGAAGCGAAACATCGGCGCTTCGCTGCCACGTGCTTACGCCGAGATTAATAGGTTGAGGTATTTGCTTATTCTGGTGATAAGCAGTGACAACCAGGTCAGCAACTGTGTTTTCACCCCAATATCCCTCGGTAACGAAGAGGGTTGTGCGGGCCCACATGTCCCGTTCCGGCTCCAGCAGAGTTCCGATCAGATCGAAGATCGCTCTCATGTACTCGTCATATGTCCGGTCAAACGGAATGTGAAGCAACCGGGCGGACCGACAAAGCCGTTCATAATGCTGATGAAGTCTTACGATCCCGAAGCGTCCATCAGGCTGCCAGTAACCCTTAACCCCTTCAAACACGTTAAGACCACGGGTGACAGCCTCACATCCAATGTGGAGCATCGCTTCATCCCAGGGCCGAAGCTTTCCTCCCATATAAACAAACTTCGGTTTTTGCAGTTGTATCACTTTCGCCTCCTATCTTGTCCCAATATTATTTTGGTCCATCCAGCCGAAATCTTCGTTTAAAACTCGCGGGCATCCGATACGCGCTCCAGCCGAATGATAAAGACCCCTTTCAGTTTTGTTTCCTCGAAGATCATTATGCTGTCATTCTCTCATAGCTCAGTATCTGATCTCTGATAAGTTGACTAAAATTTCCTTTTCGTTTATAAAGCCGGTAGAAATCTGCCGTCCACTCCAGGGCCACAGCCAAACTCAGCCTATGTGACCATCCCAGCAGGTGCTTGGTCTTTGAACAGTCCAGTTTCAGAAAAAGCGCTTCGTGTGGCTGCAGGGTTGTATCTGTTCGCCAGCTCGCTCCTTCACCCCACGCCCGTACTAAATTTTCCACGATCCATGATACCGGCTTTGCATCGTCATCGGCGGGACCAAAATTCCATGCTTCGGAGAACCGCGGTCCATCGTCCCACAATTTCTCCGCGAGGAGCAAATACCCTGAAAGCGGTTCAAGTACGTGCTGCCAGGGGCGTATGGCATTTGGGTTCCTGATAACAACCGGCCGGTTCTTAATAAACGACCTCATTATATCAGGCACGAGACGGTCCTCAGACCAGTCCCCTCCCCCGATCACATTACCGGCTCTTGCGGTCGCTACCGCGACAGACTGGCGGTCAATATCCTCATTTGAAAAGTAGGAATTACGATAGGCTGCGGTGACAAGCTCAGCACACCCCTTACTGCTTGAATAGGGGTCATGCCCACCCATTGGTTCAATCTCCCTATATCCCCATGCCCACTCTTTATTTTCATAACACTTATCGCTTGTAATATTAACCACAACACGTACATTATCGGTACGTCTAACAGCCTCAAGGATATTCACTGTGCCCATGATATTGCTTGTATATGTCTCTACAGGATGATAATAAGAATATCGCACCAAAGACTGGGCAGCCATGTGAAAAATGATTTCCGGCTTATGCTTTTCAAGCACCGACTGGAGCAATTCCAGATTGCGAACATCTCCAAATATAGAAACCATTTCTCCTGCAACATTTGCGTCCTCGAACAAATTTGGTTTCCCGGATGGATCCAGAGCATATCCTATGACCTGAGAACCCAAGCTCTGAAGCCATAAAGACAGCCAGCTTCCCTTGAATCCAGTGTGTCCTGTTATTAAAACTTTTTTATCTTTCCAAAAGTTCTTATTCACTACCACACCTTCAACAGAGCTTTTCCGAAATTCCATAATTCTTCAAGATACATTCTATCACTCAATATATCCATAGGCACCCAGAATCCATGATGTCTGTACGCGGACAACATACTATCATGTGACAGCTTCTCCATCGATTCATTTTCCGATATAGTGAAGTCATCTCGTATGTAATCAACACTACCTGATTCCAAAACCAAAAACCACCGTTCATCATACCCCTATCTCCATCGGGTTTTTCTTTAAAGCTTGTAATCTTGGTATGTTACTCATGAATATTAATAATGCAAATCTATACTTGCCAGATGATTAATGTCATAGGGTCGTTTGATATGGCTGCAAGGTGCACTATTGCATCCACGCCCCTGAGCAAATCCGTCTGAAGCTTTCTCACATCTGCAAAATACTGCATGTCAACCCTGCATTCAGGAAGAATCTCTGCATTTGTCAGGCAATTTGCAAAATATCCCATGTCAAGTCCGACCAGAACTGCGCCCGGGAAAGAGGTCCTCAACCTTTGCACTACACACGGTCCGATATAACCTATATTCCCTGTAATCAGTATTTTCATAATTTCTCCTGCTTCATTTTTTAATTCTTCAGACATTCCTGTGGGTATATAGTTAGAGTCTGTTTAAAAACTCAACCTTAAGACGTCATTCCCGCATGTCTTTAGCGGGAATCCAGTTCTTTTATATTATAGTTCCCCGTTTTCACGGGGACGACGTCTGGATTCCCGCTCAACGGACTGCGGGAATGACAGCGTTTACCAACACAATTCCCGGAAGAACCAATTTTATGTTATTCATCTTTTCAACAAAGGCATCTTTTTAATTCAATCGGGACTGTATTTCCTTACAAATATATTGTGAAAACGGAATGGAACATGTGAATGCAGGGGATACTGCATTCAATACATGCATGGATTTATCATCCCCTTCAAGAACAAAGTCCATTTCCAGTTTCTTTTCTTTTATATCCAGCAATTGGGCACGAATTCCGGGTTTGCCCCATTTACGATAATTTTCTGTTTTAATTCCTTCCGCGAGGTGTGATGCCAGTGAAACCATGTGCTGACGGGAATATTTTCTGATTTCTTCAAATGCAAGCCGCGTAAATTCAAAATTGGAGTTTACAAGAAGTCCCATTTCTCTTCTCAGGATTTCAAATAGTTCCGCAATTTTAAAATTTTCAAACATTCCATATTGTTCCCGCCAGAATGCAGGAATGGCTGTCGGGCCTATCTCGATTTTCCCATCAACTCTGACTGTAAAATGAACCCCCAGAAATGGATTTCTTAAATCCGGGACTGGATAAATATTTGTACGAATTGCACCCGCCGGCTCATCCGAATATAAATACAACCCTTTAAAAGGAAGAATTCTATATCTTTCTGAAAAGCCATATTCTAAAGCAATTCTATCCGCATATAAACCTGAGCAGTTTACTATATAACCTGTATGATAAACCCCTGCTGAAGTCAATATTCCTTTTGCCGTTTTTTTCATAAAACTAACACCGGAATGAATCTCCGTACCCTCATCAATTGCATCCAGCTTCATAGCCTGTACTACTTTAACCGGGTCTACCGTCGACGTCGTAGGTGAAAAGAGGGCTCTCCTGTGTGTCTTTGCCCTTGGTTCTATTTTTTTAGCTTCATCTTCTGTTATTTCTTCAACTTGAATACCGTTATTTCTCCCTCTTTTCAGCAATTCATCAAGATACATCAGGTCACTTGAATCTTTTGCTACAACAAGTTTCCCACATTTATTAATTGCAATTTTATTGATTTCACAATATTCTGTTAATAACTTATTTCCAAGCCGCGTAAATTTTGCTTTCAGGCTGTCAGGAGAATAATAGAAGCCTGCATGCAGAACGCCGCTATTACGGCCGCTGGCATGCAGCCCGCAATCATTTTCTTTTTCTATCAAAATGACTTTTGAGTCGGAAAACATTTTTTTTAATTCTCTTGCTGTATTGATTCCAACTATTCCACCGCCTATTACAAGAAAATCAGAATAAATCATCTAATTACCATACCTTCCAGGGTGCTTTGCCTGATTTCCATAGTTCTTCAAGAATATGTTTGTCCTGTAAAGTATCCATTGCGTGCCAGAAGCCTCGATATTTATAAGCCGACAAATTCCCATCATGCGCTAAATTCTGCATCGGTTCCTGTTCCCATACAGTCGCATCATCAGAGATATATTCCAGCACGTCAGGTTCCATTACGAAGAAACCTGCATTTATCCATGTGCCGTCACCGGCAGGTTTTTCCTTAAAGCTTAAAATCCTGGCATGCTCATCACTGATGTTTATAATGCCAAATCTTCCCGGCGGTTGAACCGCTGTTAACGTAGCCATTGTTTTTTGAGACTTATGAAACTCAATTAATTTTTGTATATTGATGTCACTCACCCCATCCCCGTAAGTAAAACAGAAGGTTTCCTTCCCGATATAATCTCCCACTCTTTTAAGACGCCCTCCGGTCATTGTTTTCTCGCCGGTATCAACTAATGTAACTTTCCATGGTTCTACACCATTTTGATGGACTTTCATACTGTTATTCTTTAAGTCTATGGTAACATCCGACATATGAAGAAAATACCTGGAAAAGTATTCTTTGATCATATATCCTTTATAGCCACAGCAAATAATAAAGTCGGTAATATCATAAGCTGAATAGATTTTCATGATATGCCAGAGAATTGGCTTTCCGCCAATTTCTACCATAGGCTTAGGTCTTACAGTGGTTTCTTCAGAAATACGAGTGCCATATCCACCGGCAAGAATTACTGCTTTCATACTTCCTCCCTTTGTAAGGATGCTGATATTTTTTGAAATGAACCTGCCATGTTAAAAACTTAATGAGAGAAACGAGCGGTAATTGACAGATTTCAGGGACAACAAGCTTTGCGCTTGTTATGTGAAGATCACTTTTCGATATGCTGCATGACATTTAACAACTTGCCATTTTGAAAATTCGGCACCACTTTCTGAATTGTGGGGATTATGCGCTCTACGTCATAATTGTTAACAATGTCTTCAAATTCTGCAACATATTTATTGAGGGTATTGACTGGAGGCAGGGCGGGAACTGCTATCCTGAGTTTATTATTAAAGGTCGGGATTATTTTTTCAGATGCATCGAAAAGTTCTTCAAACATCTTTTCCCCGGGTCTTAAACCTGTATACATTATCTTGATCTCCTTGTGAGGAATAAATCCTGAAAGCCTTATAAGGTTTTCTGCAAGGTCGCCGATCTTTACTTGCTCACCCATATCAAGCACAAATATCTCGCCTCCGTTTCCGGATGAAGCGGCTAACAGCACAAGATGAACAGCTTCCGGAATGAGCATAAAGAACCTCTTCATATCGCGATGCGTAACTGTTATTGGACCGCCTTTTTTTATCTGTTCCTTAAATGTAGGGATCACGCTTCCATTGCTTCCAAGGACATTCCCAAACCTGACAGTCGTAAATTTAGTGGCGGTTTTAGAGTTCTTTGTAATAGTTAAAAACTCTGCCACACGCTTTGTGGCCCCCATAATACTTGTGGGGTTTACGGCCTTGTCAGTTGAAATCATTACAAAACTCTCTACATTATGATTTGCTGCAATATCAATGAGGTTTTTTGTCCCGAGGATATTATTCTTTACAGCCTCTATCGGATTATATTCCATAAGAGGCACATGCTTGTATGCTGCAGCATGAAAAACAATCTGGGGTTTAAACTTTGAAAATACATGCTCCATCGTTGCAGGGTCCACAACATCTCCAACTATTGGAATAATATTGCCTTGAGGGGTCCCGTTATCTTTCCCGTTTTCATACGACAATTCAATGTCTATCTTAAAAAGGCTGTTTTCATACCGGTCAAACAGTATAAGGTTAGATGGATGATAATTAATTATCTGTCTGCATAGCTCCGACCCTATCGAGCCCCCTGCGCCTGTCACTAACACGGATTTATTCCTGATATATTTTTTTACTGATTCAATATTTGTCTTGACAGGTTCTCTCTGCAGAAGGTCCTCGAGCGAGATAGGCTTCATATGTGAAATACCGTATGTATTATTTAGAAAAGAGACGAGCTTGTCCTCGGTGATATACCCGAGTTTTACAAGTTTTGAACCAAGCCGGCCCCCCTCCTGTTTTTGCAGCGCCAGGGCCTGCTGCACCTTATCTTCAGTGACCAGATTGGCATCAACCAGACACTGGCCGAGTTTTGTAGCCATGGCAATATTACCATCAAGGATATCGTCTATTCCGGGCAGTTTCTTGATCAGTATATTGGAAGGCTTGCATAATTCGTAAATCTTTCTGATGGTATCATTATTGTTTAAAGAAATGGTGACTAAAATTTCATCTATTTTGTTCTTTTTAATAATATTAGGGATTATGTCGATAGGTCCCAGGATGGGAACCCCGTGTATCATTAGCCCCTTCTTGTAAGGATTGTCATCAATAAAACCTATTGGCTTATAAGATAATTTGTGGCTATTTCTTATGTCTCTTAAAATCTTCTCACCTGCGTCACCTGCACCGACAATAAGTATTTTTTTCCCTGTATACTGATTGTGTGTATATTCATTGAGGATGCGTATAAAAAGTCTGCTGCCGCTTGAGATAATTATGAACAATAACCAGTCAATAATATATATTGACAGGGGATATGATGTGTTGCCGGTCAGATATCTGATTGCAATAAAGAATGTTACACTCCCCAACGTTACGGATTTTATGATTTTAAGCAAGTCGCTTATGCTTGAATAACTCCATATGTCTTTATAAAGACCTGCCTGAACATAAAAAAATAAACGTATAATTAAGAGAAGGGGGAGATTGTACAACAGAATTTTGAGATACTCCGGCGCAATTATTAGCTCAAACCTGATCATGAATGCCAGGTAATTTGCCAGCACCGTTTGAATAAGATGAGTAGTGATGACGATAACGCGCCTGTTCCTGATAGCAACGTCTCTTAAGAACTGAAAGATACTGTATGTAATATTATTCATACGTAATGAAGAACTCCCATCTCATAGAGATTACGGAGGTTATTCTTTCCCCAATAGCCAAGGCCCATGGGACCAATAAATTTTTCCTGATTGTTAATCATAAGGTTACTTACGGCTTTTTGCAAATTTTTCATAAGCCTTTACAATCTCTCTCAACCTGAAGGGCTGGTTTCAGGGTGTAAAAGATTTTAATATTCTTTTATCTAACCCGAATTCAATAAATAGTTTCTTAAATACAATCTACGAATCAGGCGGGTTAATTCATGTTTTACTGAAACATCCCTTATAAAGGATGTTACTGTGCGGGCGCAGGAGAATGCAAACTTGCAAAAATAAAATTTTATGCGTCCTTCTGCGTGTAGTTTTTCGACAGTGATTTTATCACAGATTCTATAAGGAAGGCTTTTTATATTCATGGTTGCTTTAAACTTAATTCTTTAGAGTATTTTTTCTCTTTATGCTGTTCCCATTATGCATAATTTGACGAATACCCGTATTTTGTCTTCTGGCCCACTCCATTAACAACAACACCCAGTATTTTTGCATTCACATTGTTCAAAAGTTTATATGTCTGGGTTAAAGCATCCGCCGGCGTACTGCCTGATTTAACTACCAGGATCACAGATTCAACCAAAACAGAAAGGATCAGACTGTCAGACATGCCAAGCACCGGTGCTGAATCAATTATCACATAATCATATTTGGCAGAAAGAACCTTAATAAGCTCTCTCATACGAGGAGAATTTAAAAGTTGAGCCGGATTGGACGGCATGGAACCGCTGGTTATAACATCAAGTCCGGGGTGAGGAGATTTTTTTACTGTTCCATCAAAGTCAGTAACACCGTTGAGCAAAGAGGAAAGCCCTTTAGAATTATCAAGACCAAAAAAGGTATGCACTTTTGGTCTTCTGAAGTCGGCATCAATAATTATTCCCCTGCCGAGAAAACTTACAAGACTCATAGCAGCATTGACTGATAATAAGGTTTTACCTTCTCCCTGCAGAGGGCTTGTGATCAATATTTGTTTTGGAGGTCTTGAGATATTTGCAAACTGGATATATGTGCTAAGAGATCTGAAAGCTTCTGTGAAGGCTTCATTGTTATTTGAGTTAACATAGATAAGTTTTTCCGGGATTTCTTCTGATAGGGGCACCATGCCGAGCAGTGGAATGGGGGAGCCCTTTTCCACATCATCAGGGGTCTTTATGGTGCGGTCAAAATACTCAACAAAGAAGGCCAGCATAACTCCGCCAAAAAGTCCGAAGATCACTGACAGCGCTATATTAAAAGGCTTGTTGGGTTTAAAAGGGGCGCCCGGTACTTCCGCCCTGTCAAGGATCTGTATATTGCTTTCAGTGAGCGCTGTGCTTACGCCGACTTCTTTAAGCCTCTGCAGAAGAGAGTCATAAAGTACCCTGTTGGTCTCAACCCCTCTCTGTAAAATCTGAAACTGCCCCATTTTATCCTGTATTGAAGTGACCTCCTTATGAAGCCCATCAATAGCAGAAGCCAGATACCCTTCTTTCTTTACAGCTATTTTGTAATCAGAATCTAATGCATTAATAATCTTCTGTTCCTCTGTCTCAATATTGCTCTTGATCGTTTCTATCTGTTCTTTGAGTCTAAGCATCTTCGGGTAATCCGGCTTATGTATATTCAAGAGTTTAATATACTCTGTTTCCTGAGTTATATATTCCTTCGTCAGAGTCTGTATCAGAGGATTTGAAAGGATAATATTATAATAATTCCCGGGTTTCCTGACTTCCTGATAAAGCGCTTCCTTTGAAAGCCTTTCGGCTGTAGCCTGATTCAATTCTTTAGAGATTATCGAAAGTTTCTGAGTCAGAACGCTCTCATAATTTTGTTCCTTATTAAAAAAGAAGAGATTGTTCCTTTTCATATATTCATTAAATTGCTCTTCTGAATTTTCGAGCTTGATTTTCATATCTTCGACTTCTTTTTCGAGCCTGTTTTTTGCCTGTTGGGTAGGTTCAATTCTGCTCTCAAGCGTAAACTTTACATATTCATCGGCGATTGTATTTGCAACATTTGTACCTAATGCCGGATCGTATGATAGAAAATTGACATTTACAAGCTGTGATTTCTTTATAGGTACAACCTCTATCTTATTGACGAGAAAGTTAGTTAAAGCTTTCTCTCGGGCCTCAGCGCTAATCCATTTCCGATGATTAGCTTTATCATCATTTGAGGACCAGAGTGGAGGGAAAAAAGTATTTTTGGATGCAATAAATTCTTTTTCGATTCCTTCCGGAAATCTCTCCACTACTCTTTTTGCAAGGGCATTGCTCTTGAGAATATTGAATTGTGTCTCGTAATACTCCGGGCTCTGGGTTTCCCCATATATGTTCTTGAAAGTCAGAACTGTCGGTTTTTCCGCTGCTAATTGAATGGTTACCGATGATTGATATAACGGTTTCATTATAAACGATACAAGTGTAACAGTTATAACGACCGGGACCAAAAAGGCAATCACAATCCATTTCCTTTTTAACAAAATATCAAGATAGTCCCTTAAATGTGGTTGTATGTCTTCTTTTTCAGAATCCCACCTTAAATTTGACGCCGGTAACGACGCCTCTCTTATTATTGCAGGCGTTCGTCCATCTCGCAATTTTACAGCCCTCTCAATGCTGTCCTCAATTTTACTCATACTAACTTCTCCCTGAAAATTTTAATTTTAAATGCTCCTTAAAGCAGCAAGTAATTCGATGCCTCTTTTTTTCTCCTGTAATATAAGTTTTCACTATAGTCCTGCTCCGAAAGAGACACCCCCAAAGGATATTGCGCCCCTGAGTGTATTAACAAAACCATACCAGAATGCCTTAGCGCTACTTTTAGGTATAATCACAACATCTTTGTCCTTTAAAACAAAGTCTGAACCATTTTCAGCCAAAATTTTAGCATAATCGACATCTATAATTTCCATCGCATCCGTTCCTGAATTTCTATATACTTTAAGTTGATCTTTTATTGCATCATCATTAAAACCCTTTGCCATTGCAATAACCTGTGATAATGTAACCGTTCCCTTCATTACAAAGGAGCCGGGATTCTTCACGGCTCCGTCAACAAATACAACCCCGCCTTTGGGGACATGGATAACATCTTCAGAAAAAACCGGAATGTTTAACGTTGTATTTCCTTTCATCAATAATTCGTTTAAATTTATAATTACGGTTCCGCCGCCCCTCTGCACATAACATATATCCCCGGCATCTTCGGCAAGCCCGCCTGAAAGTGACAGCAGATCAAGTAAAAACTTCTGGCGTGTTACAATTTGAACCTGGGGGTTTTTGACAGCTCCCAGAACAGTTATCCTCTGACTCCTGTATTCCTTTATAAAAATAGTGACCGCAGGCTCCTGAAGATACTGCTGAAGCTTTTTACCTATCTCCGTTTCAAGTTCAGCTACAGTTAAGCCTGCTGCCTTTATGTTGTTAACAAGAGGCAATTTAATAAAGCCGGCGGGACTGACTCTCACAGTCCGCTTCAAGTCCTCCACCTCATAAACATCAATATCAATAACATCTTCAGGACCAAGAACATAATCATCTTGAGGGGAGGCTTTGATGGCCTGCTCTAAAAGTAATGTATTTCTTTTTTCATTCTCAGAAACAGCTTTAATAGTATTGAAAGTATCCGAACTTGGTTTTATTGTGTCTTTATTACTGCATGCAACAGCGCTGATAACAATGAAGCAAAGGCTGAAATATCTTAAAAAGACACTCAGTGAAATAGGTGTAACTTTATTCATTTAAAACTCCTTGACATACTTAAAATATTAATGAATATCTTGCAATTTCTTCAATTGCCAAAATTAAATCTGATTAGGGAATTATGGCTTAAAAACCTTCAACAAACACTGCTCCGCCTTTTCAGTTACATGACCTGTAACCAAGCGTTGTTTTTTTGGCATGATAAGATGCTAAATGTCTTTTCTTTAAACCAGGAATAACAGTCTATTTTATAATAAGGTTGTTAGCTATTACAATAAACTTCATACAGAATAAAAATGATGGCAAAACTTACCAAAGTTTAAACCTCGGCAAATCGGCCATCTCCAATTATTGACAATTTGTAATGTCCGCTGCTTTCCGCCCCTTTTTTACAAAGCGTTTGGCATTTTTCTGTTGTTCTTAAATCCATTGACTATATAAAGATATTACAGTTTATATTCTATATTGTCAAGTTTTTTGTCAATTTATTTTTAAGTTCATTCCCCCTTGATTCCACATCATAAGTTATATAGATAACATTAACTATTATCGCCATTCATTGCTTCCTGACCTTTTAAGTAATTGTGATATTTATTCTATTCAAATATGAGATCTGAATTTTTTCAGCATTTCTTTTTTTGTAAAAATATTGTTTATAATTAAATATATAAATATCACAAATAGCCGGACTTGTCAACCAACCTCAATAAATTTTGACGATGAATGTTTTAGACGATGCGGCAGTTGGATTTTGTGGTTTAGAGTGTCTTATACCAGATATTGCACGACCCTTCCATCGATACCATACACGGACCTTTTGGTGTTTTTGGTGTGCATGCCTTCCTGAATAATTTACACGCAGATGGATATGCCTTTCCTAAAACTATCGTTCCGCAAATGCAGCCTGGTATTTTAGTCTCTTTTACTTCTTCAAGTTCAAAAACAATTCTTGCGTCTTTCCATGAATATTTTTCTCTTAATTCGAGACCGGAACCGGGGATATATCCGATGCCCCTCCAGTTTACATTCGCAACCTCGAAATATTTATCCATGAGCTTCTGCGCCTGCATATTGCCTTCAGGTTTAACCACGCCTTTATAGACATTGGATGTTTCCGCTTTCCCATTCTTCAACTGCCGCAGTATTTCCAGAATGCCCAACAAAAGGTTACCTGCTTCAAATCCGGCAACGACGGTGGGTATTCCGTATTTTTCAGAAAACACATTCCATGCATTTGTACCTACAATTGCTGAAACATGACCCGGCGCAATAAATCCGTCAATCCCGATTTCCGCATCCTTAACCAGGATTTCCATTATTGTCGGTGTTAACCTGTGTGAACTTAGGATAAACAGGTTTTCAGGAACTCCCATTTCAAGAATCCCGGCGGTAGGCGCTGTTGTGGTTTCAAAGCCGATGGAAAAAAATATGATCTTCCTGTCAGTATTTGATTTTGCAATATTTATCGCTTCAAAGGGAGAAGTGATCATACGGAAGTTTTTTCCCTCAGTCCTGATGGAGCCTTTTTGAGTGGGTACTCTCAGCATATCGCCGTAGGTAACAAGAATTACGTCTTCTCTTTTTGAAAGATTTATCGCGTTAATAATATCGCTCTCAGGGCATACACACACAGGACAACCGGGACCGGGAATGATTTCAAGATTTTCAGGCATCAGGCTTCTCATTCCTGAAAAAGCAATCGTGTGCTCATGCGATCCGCAAACGTTCATTATCCGGATATTTTTATTATCAGGCACAAGTGAGTGGATGAGTTTAATGATGCCTTTTACTTTGTCCATGTTATTAGCTGTCAGCTTATAGCTATAAGCTAATAGCTGCCTTTTTCAGCATATCCTCGGAAGCATGTCTTCTTCAAGCATATCCAGTAAACGTTCTCCGCCTATTGTTGTTTTTAATCTTGCTCTTCTGAACTCTGAAGAGATATTTCCAATAATTGCTGCATTCTTCCCCAAGGGATGTTTTTTCAGTATACTGACAATTGTATCAGCGCTCTCACTCGATGCAATAATAATCGCCTTGCCTTCATTTGCAAGATAGAGCGGATCATATCCGAGCATATCCGAGATGAAACGGACATCGTCTCTCACAGGGACCTGGGCCTCGAATATTTCTACTCCCAATCCGGTAATGTCTGAAAGTTCAGCTAATACGGTTGAAACTCCTCCACGTGTCGGATCCCTCATCCACTTTAATCCGTCTATTTCAAAAACAGGCATTATCAGATCAGTCAGCGGCGCGCAATCGCTCACTACAGGCGCCTTAATATCAAACTCATTCCTTGCGAGAGCAATGGCTGTTCCGTGGTCCCCTATTGTACCTGTTATGATCACTGCATCACCTGCTGAAATATTATTCAAAGACAACGGCTTGATTATCTCGCCGACGCCGGTTGTATTGATATATACGCCGTCACATTTATTTTTCTCAACAACCTTGGTGTCTCCTGTTACTATGCTTACGCCGGCATTCTTGGAGGTTTCACTGATACTTTTTACGATATCCTCAAGGCTCTCGATGGGGAATCCTTCTTCTAATATGAAACCGATTGAAAGGTATCTGGGTTTAGCTCCGCTGACCGCAAGGTCGTTGACTGTACCGCAGATAGAGAGTTTGCCTATATTGCCTCCGGGGAAGAACAGGGGGCGCACAACATATGAATCTGTGGTTATGGCTGTATGCTGATTTTTGAGATTGATATAGGCGGCATCTTCAAGCGGTTTTAATTCTTCCGAGTTTAAATATTTCAGGAACACCTTCTCTATTAAATCCCGTGTAAGCTTCCCGCCGCTGCCATGACCGATTTCGATTTTTGAATTGCTATTTCTCATAAATTTAAACCACAGAGAACACAGAGTTCACAGAGGATTCTTTAATCGATCTTTCTCCGTGCCTCTGTGCTCTCTGTGGTTAATATTTTTTTTAAAAACTCAACCCACTCATCCAGCCCTTCTCCTGTTTTAGTGGAGGTAACAAGAATTTTCAAAGACGGATTCAGCGACAACGCATCTTTTTTAATCTTTTCCATATCAAAATCAAAATGAGGCACAAGGTCTGATTTTGAGATAATGAGCACTTGAGACGTCCTGATCGCCTTTGGATATTTCAACGGCTTATCGTGTCCTTCAGGAACAGATATCAGAACCACCCGAATATGTTCCCCAAGGTCAAAAAATGAGGGGCAGACTAAATTACCTACATTTTCAATAAACAGAATATCCAGTCTCTTGCCGTTTAAATGATGTTGCAGTGAATGGAATCCTTTGTGTACAAGCACGGAATCCAGATGACATGAGCCTCCTGTAGTGAGCTGTACGGCAGGGACGCCTTTCTTCCTGATCCTTTCAGCATCCAGTTCTGTTTCAATATCGCCTTCAAGCACCCCGATGCCTATATCATTTTTCAGTGCATCGATAGTCTTCTCAAGCAGTGTGGTTTTACCTGAACCGGGCGAGCTTATAATGTTTATCGCAAGGATGTTTTCCTCGTCAAAATGTTTTTTGTTGTTGAGAGCAGCCTCTTCGTTTGATTTCAGTAAACTCTGATTGACATCGATTGTTTTGGTTTCAAAAATCCCCCCTTGCCCCCCTTTGTCAAGGGGGGGTTGGGGGGATTTTGCATCATGGCTGTGGTCACATCCGCATACGTCGCACATTTAAACTTCCAACTCCACATTCTCTATATGCTGCTCTTCACCTGAGATGAGTTTGAGACTATGTGATTCGCAAAACGGGCATGATGGAAAAGCAATACTATCCGTTTCAAATGATTCGCGGCATTGATTACACTCATAAACCAAAGGAACTTCTTGAATCGAGATTGTTGCGGAATAGAGGATCGGGTGTTCAAGCTTTACAGCATCAAAGGCAAAAACCAATGAATCTGTTACGATGCCTGACATTATCCCGATCTTCAATTTCACGCATGTAACTTTCTTTGCATTATTTTCACGTGCTATTTTTTTAAGCTCTTCAATCATGCCCAGCGCTATTGAAACCTCGTGCATCTTTCTCCTCCTCATCCATTACCCTGAGGATTTCATCCAATGTCTCCCATATCTCATCAGCCTGTTTTTTGTCTACCTTTTCTATTGCAAACCCTACATGAACGATAACGTGGTCTCCGATTTTAACCTGGTCTTCAGGCAAAAGCTGCAGGCCTATTCCCCTTTTCACACCTTTAGCTTCAACTATCCCTGAAGGGTAGTTTATTTCAACGATTTGCATGGGAACCCCGACACACATCTCAAGCCTCCGTTAAAAGCTGAAAGCTTACAGCTATCAGCTAATAGCTAAAAAAAGATTGCTTCGCTCGCAATGTGATATTATAATCTTTTTAAAAAATATCTTTTCAATTTTCTGGTTACCCCCAAATCCTTATGAGCCAAAGGTCTTACAAACGGGAATGAAAATGTCATTCCCACGAAAGTGGGAATCCAGAGTCTTTTTACAAGGAACTGGATTCCGGCTTAAAGACTGCCGGAATGACAACTTTAAAAACATTTTCGGGTCAATGACAAACCGGTCATTTATAAACAGACATAAATTCCATTATATCGTACTGCTTACCGCATACCCCTTACTGTCTTCTGTCCTCTGCTTACTGTTATTTCTTTTCAAACAGCTTCTTGTACTCCCCGTAGCCTTCTTTATCCAGGTCCTCTTTCGGGATAAATCTGAGAGCTGCTGAATTCATGCAATAACGAAGCCCCGTGGGTTTCGGCCCGTCGTCAAAGACATGCCCAAGGTGGGAGTTACCGTGTTTGCTCCTGACTTCTGTTCTCTTTGAAAAAAAGCCCCTGTCTTCCCGCTCAATTACATTGTCAGCTTCAAGAGGCTGCGCGAAGCTCGGCCAGCCGGTGCCGGACTCGAACTTGTCAATGGAGCTGAAGAGCGGTTCACCGCTCACGATATCCACATATATGCCGTCACGATGATTTTCCCAGTACTCATTATCAAAAGCCTTTTCAGTTGCTTCTTCCTGCGTGACCTTATACTGAAGCGGAGTAAGTTTTTTCTTCAATTCTTCCTTCGATGGCTTTACATATTTTTCTCCTTCTTTTTTCGGCTCATCGACGCTCTTTGTGCTTTTCAATTGTGCTGAATCTCCCCATAACTTTTCAATAAATGACTTCCTGCCGGAGCCGAGCTTGTAGAGATTGTAGTTAGCGGGGCTTTTCTCATAGTACTTTTGGTGGTAATCTTCTGCAGGATAGAACTCCGAAGCCGGGACGATTTCGGTAACGATGGGTTTTGAAAATTTTCCCGACTTCTCAAGGGTCTCCTTTGAGGCAAGCGCAAGGCGCTTCTGTTCTTCATTATGATAGAAGATCGCGGTCCGGTATTGTGTGCCTTTGTCAGAAAACTGCATGTTCAGTGTCGTCGGGTCAATGTTGTGCCAGAAGATATCAAGCAGTTCTTCATAACCGGTCTGAACCGGGTCATAGAGAATTTCGACCGCTTCGGCATGTCCCGTTGTTCCTGAGCTAACCTCTTCATATGTAGGGTTATTCTTGTGACCGCCGATGTAACCGGCTCTTGTAGAGACTACCCCTTTGAGTTTATCGTAGGGAGGCTGCATGCACCAGAAGCATCCTCCGGCGAAGGTCGCCTTTTCGAGTCTTCCAGCCGGGTTGTGAGTGTCCTTTCTGTCATTGCCTCTGATTGTTGCCATAAACAGTATCCCTGTTAATACTATAATTGAAAAAACAATGATAGTTTTTTTCATGTCTGCAGTATAAACTTTTTTCTTGAAGAAATTGTGAAATTGCCTGTTATTTTATTGTCTGAAAGATGTTTTTGCGAGTTTTGTGAAATTATAAGGCTTATTAATGGTCTTATAAATAAAGGTTGGGTGCATTACCATGACGCAACCCGTGCTTTACAAGTGAAGATAGTAATAAGTAAAATATTAACTTATGAAAATGACAGTTTCATTCAGAAACATCTTTTTTTTTCTGATCCTGTTAATAATAATTTTAGCAGGATGCGAAACCCTCACGACCTCTAAGCCGATTATTCCTATCAGGGAATATGAGAAAATGATTGTGGGCCGCCTCGACGCCCAGTATGTAGGGACACATAATTGTCTTTTTGCCTGCCATTATCACGACAAGATAAAAAATAATTTTGAAGCAAGCACAATGGGGGTCCAGCTTACAAGGAAGGCTTGCCTTCCTTTAGTTAACTGCGAATCATGTCACGGCCCCGGGAGTCTTGCCATAGAAGGAATTACTCCGGAGAAGGTCGAACAGGATGCAAAAGAAGGAAAGCAGACTGCATGCAATTATGGGACCTTTATCGATATAAAAAATATCCCTCCTCAGGCACAGTCCCTTATATGCCTTAAATGCCATACTGCAAATGCAACATTCAATCTCCATAACTGGAACACAGGCGCCCATGCTGTAAACGATGTTTCCTGTATAGACTGCCACAACATCTGTAAAGCCTTCAAAAAAGGCAGCCCCGACCTTACAGTCAGACCCAGAGATACATCTGAGATGTGCTATAAGTGCCATCAGGAGATTATGGCGGAGTTTTCTCTACCGAGCCGCCACCCTGTCCCTGAGAAGAGGATTTTCTGTACAGATTGTCATGACCCGCACGGAACTACTAATGATAAATTATTAAGAAAGACAACCGTAAAAGAGTTATGTTCTTATTGCCATGCAGAAAAAGAGGGGCCTTTTGCCTTCGAACATGCCGACCTCACAGAGGACTGCCGGACCTGCCATAGCCCCCATGGTTCTGTAAATAACAATCTCCTTTTGCTCAGGGAGCCTTTACTGTGCCTCCAGTGCCATTCAGGACATCTCACATCGAGTTCTTCCACATTAGAAGCAAAGGGCGCTTTTTATACAAGATGCACTGACTGCCATTCACAAATCCATGGTACAGATATCCCTTCAGCAAGCGGAAGGGGCAGGTTTACTCAATAAAACAGGGTAATGGAATGAGAAGAATCTATAGGTTTTTTACAACTGCATCGTATATAGCTATTCTTTTTTTGCTTGTCACTACCGGTGTATCTCCTGCTTCTGAAATAGAATATACCGAATATGAATACCCTTATATAGAACCGGGAATATCTTTAGCCGGAGGTTACAGATTTGTTGACTACAGCGGCTCTGAGAAGGCAGGCGAGTACGAATACCTGCATAATTCTATTTCCTTAGGCGGGGAATTAAGGGTATTCTCCTTTCCTCACAGATTACACGTCGACGCAGATTTAAAAAACAAAAAGGATTATTTCGGAGAACTCAGGTATGCATATAAAGATATCCTCTATTTCAGGGGGATAAACAGGACGCTAACCCATAACCTCGACAACATCAGGCTTTTAGACCTTGATACAGTCACGTCATCACCTGGTGTTGATGTTAGAGATGCAGATAAAAGATACGAGACGCAGTCAGGCCTTACGAGTTTCTTCCTGAGGCTCAAGACCCCTGACTTTCCCTCTCATATTTATATAGGAGGCAGCATTCTCGAAAAGGAAGGAGATCAACAACAGAAGAGTCTTTCAGGTTCCGGATACTTCAACAACATTGTAAGGACTTCGCTGAGCAGGGATATCGACCGGCAGACAAAAAATATCATTGTCGGATTTAACAGCCATCTGGGCACAATTGAGATGGATATCTCTCACGAAGAAAAGAGACTGGATATACACGGGGACCATGTGCTTTATGATTCCTACGGGGATGCCGATTCCATAAGAAGCGGGGGCATATTCCCACACAATTTAATCCCTGAATTAAAAGGATCGACTAACACAATTAATATCCATACTTCTTACACAGGCAGCCTCGTTGCGTCTGCAACCTTCGCTAATACAAATAGAGAAAACATGGACAGCAATGCAAGGGCTGACTATGTCATGGCAGCAGGTAATCTTGTATGGATGCCCATGCCGAAGTTAACCTTCTTCCTTAAGTACAAACATAAGGAAAAGGATATAGAAGACACCGGCACAGTTGCCATACCGGATGTATGCAGCCCTTTAAATAATGTTGGAAACAACTACTCCTGCACAATAAAATCTCCCCTGTCTTCAATTACAGACACTGTATCCGGAACTGTGCGATATCGGCCTGTCAAGGGGATAATCCTCAGAACAGAATATTCTTACGAGGAGATCGAGCGTGAACATTCCGATAGATGGGAACTGCCCGGGTCCACAAAAAGCAGCGCCGTTTCTTTAGCCGCTGATTTGAGAATCCTGAAGGGCATGAATTTTAAAGCAAATTATATGCATAAAGAGAAAGAAAATCCTGCTTATAATACCGAAGCCAACCGCTCCGATGAAGCAAGATTTTCGGTCTCATGGATATATGGATCAAGGGTTTCTTCCTTACTGAGCTACAGCATATCGAGGGAGATGCGGGACGATCTCCATTTTAATGATAATATCAGCGCAAAAGACAGGGATGTGAGGAAGGATAGGTTATTGGGAAGCATTACATCCCATGTATCGAAAGACCTTTCTCTTACGGCAAGTTATCTTTATATGCGTAATAAGACAAATCAGGATATACATTACAGGTCAGGTATAACACCTGACAGTTTCCTGGCCGATTCGTCAGTTCCTTATAAAGACGGAGCCACTGACTACTCAGTCAGCCTTAGTTATGCACCAAAGGACAACATGAGTTTTGATGCAGGCATTAGCCACGCCATAATCAGGGGAATATTCTATCCTTCAAATCAGGATCTCCTCGAGCCCGCATCAGTTGCCACCTTCTCTGAGTTTAAAGCAAAAGAGACCGTTTATTCTGCCGGCGGAGAGTATAGCTTTGGACCGGGCTATATAACAGGGCTTAAATATAGATATACGGATTTAAACGAAGTTACAGGGAATCCTCACGATGACATAAAAGATGGTAAAGTCCATGTCGTTTTGCTGACCATCTCAAAGAGGTGGTAGTGAAGGATAAGTTTAAGGTCCAAAATTCGAAGTTGAAAGCTGCATTTTTTACCCTGCTTCTCCTGTTCCTCTTTACCTGCAATGCCGTTGCCGCAGATAAGATTATCGGCGTGATAATGACCGGGGATATTTCTTACTATTCGGATGTTCATGATGCATTTACGGCAAGGCTTGTCAGGAAAGGTTATGCAGAGAAAGTAGAAATATTAATCCAGAAACCCTATCCGGACCCTATTTCCTTAAGCAATGCAGCAAGGAAACTCATAGCCATTGATGTAGATGTGATTGTCACCTACGGAGCGCCTGCGACTGATGCGGTCCTGAGAGAGCAGACAGAAATACCAATTGTTTATAGCTGTGTATACGAGCCGTGCAATTTTAAGCAACCCAGGAATGTCACAGGGACCTGTTCCAAGACTCATGTCTCCAGCCTTCTGCGGTATCTGAGAGCCATAACTGCCATTTCTACACTTGGAGTCATATACAATTCAGACGAGGCAGACTCCCTGCAGCAGGGCCTGGAGTTAAACAGGTTTTCGAACCAGTTCGGCTTTAAGATCGAGGGGATAAACCTTAAGAATCCAAAGGATTTAAAACAAATGCTCTCGGCAAAGAAGATGGATGCGCTTTTTATTACGAACAGTACGACGTCAGGCAGAGCATTTCCTGCTATATTATCCTTCTCGTTGGAGAACAAGATACCTACCGCAACTTTTCTCTCCGGCAAAAACCAATACGCTACCATTACACTCTCCCCGGCCTCTAAAGAGCAGGGGGAAAAGGCGGCAGAAAAGGTCATAAGTATTTTTGAGGGCATCCCCCCTGATAAGATTAAGGTTGATACTTCGAGTGAAACCGAACTTATCTTTAATCTGAAGGAAGCAAATTCCATGGGGTTAAAGATACCCATGGAACTTGTTACGGAGGCTACGAGACTGATCCAATGAAAATAAAGGTATCAGGGATTATTATTTTCTTACTTATAATCTCTTTTCTTCCTTTTAAGGCGGCCGGCCAGGAAGATCTGCTCATAGGGCTTATCCCGGAAGAAAATATCTTTAAACAGATGGACAGGCACAGACCTCTTGCAGCATATTTGTCTTCCAGGCTCGGCATGAATGTCAGGTTAACAATCCTTAGCAGGTATGGGGATATTATCGATAGATTCGCAACGAGGAAGATGGATGGCGCTTTTTTCAGCGCCCTGACGGGGGTCCTTGCCGCGGAAAAATTAGGTGTTGAACCGGTAGCACGGCCTGTAAATCTCGACGGGACCACATCTATAAAGAATTATATTTTTGTGAGAAAGGACAGCGGCATAAAGACGGTCACTGATATGAAGGGCAAGAGAATGGCATTTGTCGACAGGGCGACAGTAAGCTATCTCTTTGCCGTCGCTTTTTTCAGGGAGAAGGGGGTAATGAATATAGACAACTATTTTAAAGAATATTATTTTACCGGAAGCCACGACTCTGCTATTTACTCTGTCCTGGACAACAGGGCTGATATAGGCGCGGCAGAGAGCAAGGTTTATAAAAGGATGATTGAGAAAGATCCGTCCATAAAGGACGAGCTTATAATTATAGCAGAATCCGGTAACTTCCCTGATATTACTCTCTGTCTGAGGAAAGACCTGCCCGTCGAAATAAAGACAAAGATAAAGTCCATTCTTTTAGCCATGGACCGGGATGCTGAGGGGATAGAGGTGCTTAAGAAACTGGAGGCCTCGAAATTTATCGAGGCAGATAAAAAAGATTTCCTCCACTTTTTTGATTTAGCGAATAAAGCGGGTATTAATATAAAGAGTTATATATATAAATGAAGAATAGGCTTATATTTTCACTTACACTCTTATTTGTGTTCTTTTCGATAGGAGCGGCGTTGACCGTTTTTCATACATACAGAGTGACTAAAAATCTTGAATCTGTCATAGCTCTTCACAGGATAGAGCTAATACGCAAGGACCTTGTTATAAACCTCCAGAGTGTACAGGGCAATCTCTATACTGCCGGCACTGTTTTCGGAAAAGAACTGGATGTGATAGTTGAAAATGTCACTGCTATGAACAATTCCATTCATAGTTGCACCGGCTGTCATCATAGCAAAGAGATGACGGCAAGACTCGTGGAAGTGGGTAATTTAATTGAGCAATACGAGGATGCAATAAGCTATCTCATCACAACAACAGCGAACCCCGACAGGGTAGAGAGGCTAAAGATAGTAGCTGTAGGCATAGGGGATTCCCTGCTTTCAAAGACGCAGGAGATGGCCTTTATAGCAGACAAAAACCTTACTAACAAGACAATGGCTTCTATCGAGGAAATCAACAAATCGAGATTTATACTCTTAACAACCCTTCTGATCACCTTTTTCATCAGCATTATAATCGCTATAACTTTGACGAAAAAGACTACAAAGCCGGTGTACGAACTTGTTAAGGCAGTGAGGGAAATTGAATCAGGAAACCTCGGTTACAAAATATCCTATCAGGATAAGACCGAATTCGGAGAACTGGCGTTGTCTTTCAATAAGATGGCGTTGACATTGCAGAAAAATATAAACAAAATAGAAGAAAGCGAGAAGCGTTACAGAATGCTCTTTGAGGGAGCAGAGGAGGCAATTTTTATTCTCGAAGCTGAAGGAAAAAAAGCGGGCCGGATCGTTGCCGCCAACAAGGCGGCGGCAGAAATGCACGGTTATACCGTGGATGAACTGTTAACATTAAACATAAAGGATCTTGATACGCCTGATGCTGCCAACGAAGTGCCGAATAATATTAAAAAGATATTAAATGGGGAGCGAATAAAAGCAGAGATTACACATCTCAAAAAAGACGGCACTGCTTTCCCGGTTGAAATAAGCGCCGGGCTGCTCGAACTTTCAGATCATAAATATATCCTCGCCTTTGACAGGGATATCACCGAACGCAAACAGGCGGAGGAGCAATTTCTCCGCACCGAACAAATGGTAGTGTGCGGAGAGGTAACAACCGGACTGGCCCATGAAATTAAAAATCCCCTCGCAGGCATTAAGGCGTCAATAGAATTATTCTCTACAGTATCCACGCTTTCAGAGGAAGAAAAAGACATTTTACAAAAGATTATCGGTGAAATAAGACGAATTGAATCCTTGCTGAAAGGGATTCTTAATTTTGCCAGGCCGCCTAAACCCAACTTTATTGCTGTAGATGTAAACAATATCCTTGATACAGCTCTAATTTTCTCACTTAAACCTGCATCTTCTGCCCAAAATTCAAAGACAACAATACAGATTATAAAGGATCTTGACAGTCATCTTCCTGAAATCATAGCTGACCCTATGCAGTTGAGTCAGATATTCCTTAACCTGTTTCTCAATGCAGTCGAGGCTATGAGAGATGGCGGTATATTAACCGTAAAGACCTTATATAATCCCACAGGAAATTCAATATTGATAAGCATATCAGATACAGGTAAGGGCGTAGAAAAAAGCTTAATCGATCAAATCTTTAATCCTTTCTTTACTACTAAACCTAAAGGCACAGGGCTTGGATTATCCATTTCCAAACGACTTATAGAACAACATAACGGTGTCTTAACTTTTGAAAATAATCCGGATGGAGGAGCAACTTTTATTATTAATCTCCCTGTTAAACAAAAGGAAAAGGTGCAATTGGCATGACAGGCAAAAGAAAAGTTTTTATTATAGACGATGATGAGTTTATCGTCACTATATTAAGCAAGGCATTACAAATTGAAGGATATGAGGTGCTTGCCGAGACCATTACATTCCAAAATATTACCGATAAAATCGGAGCTTATTTCCCTGATGCGGTGTTACTTGATAATAAACTTTCCGGGATAAGCGGGTTGGATATCCTGAAAGAGATAAAGGAAAGCGGAATAGATGCGCCGGTCATTATGCTGACGGCTGACGACACCGCAGAGACGGCTGTGAAGGCGATGAAACTCGGCGCTGCAGATTATTTGACCAAACCTTTCAATATAGAGGAAATGAAGATTGTCATTAGTAATATCATTGAGAAAAAAGCGCTTAAACAGGAGGTTGATTTCCTTCGGAGAATCAGCAGTGAGTATCTTGATGAAAATATCATCGGAACATCAAGTGTTATAGGAGAACTGAAAACAAAAATAAAAAAGATAGCTGATGCACATGTTTCAAGTATTTTAATCACAGGGGAGAGCGGAACGGGCAAGGAACTCTTTTCCAGGTACATCCATCGCTTAATGTATGGTGACAGCAAATCCAGGAGTAAACCCTTTGTCGCAATTAATTGCGCTGCGTTACCGGAGCATTTAATGGAGAGCGAGTTGTTCGGACATGAAAAGGGCTCATTCACCGATGCAAAAACGGAAAAGAAAGGAGTCTTTGAACTGGCAAACGGTGGTTCTATACTCCTCGACGAGATAGGGGAAATGAAACCCGGTCTTCAGAGTAAATTATTGAGAGTCCTTGAGGAAAGGACGGTACGGCGGATCGGCGGGAGATGGGATATGCCGGTGGATGTAACGGTAATAGCCACCACTAACAAGAATCTCTCGGAGGCTGTCAAAGTGGGAGATTTCAGATCGGATTTATTTTTCAGGTTGAGCAACTTCTATTTTCACATACCGCCGCTGAGAGAAAGAAGTGCGGATATCCCGATACTTACCAGACACTTCCTGTCGTATTATTCTATGCAATATAACAAAAAGACAATTAAAGGCTTTTCTCCAGAAGCCGAAAAACTTATGACTTCTTATAACTGGCCCGGTAACATCAGGGAGCTTAAAAATCTCGTAGAACGGCTTGTGGTGCTTGAAAATGTTGAAGAGATACTTCCAGTGCATCTGCCGCACTGGCTGTCAGGCGCTTCAATACCCGAAACCCATCTTCCCGATAAAAAATTTACCCTTCCTGAAGAAGGTATTTCTTTAGACGACATAGAGAAAGACCTTTTTATGCAGGCGCTCAAAAAGGCAGATTATAACAAGGTTGTTGCGGCAAAGCTCCTTAATATCAGTTATGATTCTCTCAGATACGGTATTAAAAAGTATGGGTTGAAGTAGGGGCGTATGGCAATACGCCCGTACGCAAGGCGATTCATGAATCGCCCCTACGAGGCTTACACGAATTCAATCCCTGCCCTGAATGCATTGCTGTCAATCATTGAAATCCATTTAACAATGCCTGCCTTTTGATCCATCCCTTCGATTTCGATCATCTGGCCGGCATGAAGTGAGTAATCTGTCATGACACCCATCCCTCCATCACTGATATCAACCATATTACCCTTCAGGTTCAATATCTTTGCTTCTTCAAGTTCGGAGGCTTTTATGGAATAATCAAAGGTTCCTCTGAAAGGCCGCCTCTCATGCCTTCTCTTACCCCTTCTCTTTTCCATATTCATTGATACTCCGGACGATCCGTTTCTCTCCAGTGCATGTTTCAGAATAAATTTGACCTGATAGAGATCAAAAGGCTTGGATATAAATTGATAGGCCATCTCTTCCACCTTTATCTTACACTCATCATCCAGTTCTTCAGCTGTCATGATAATGACCTCAGTCTTCGGTGAAACTTCCTTTATTTTTTGCATGACTTTTATGCCGTTTGTATCGGGCAGGTTGACATCCAGAAAACAGACATCATAAAAATTGGAAGATATTTCATGGGCAGCATCCGTGCCGTTATCAATGCTTTTAATTTCTATGGGGAAATCACATAACTCGGGAATTTGCTTTGACAACCCCCATCGAATCAGGCTATCGTCATCAACTATCATTATTCGCTTCATATAATATGCGTAATTACCATTTCATGTTAATTCAATACTGTATAGGAAGTAGCACTCTCGACATAGACCGACTTATATTTTGCACATATCGTCGATGATGTGTGCGCTTCTTTACATAAATATCTAAGCAATTTCTATACCAATTATTTTAACAAGTCTTTTATTCTTATAGAACTCAGTTTCCCCAAGGCATTATGAAAGATAATAGTTTCTGAGGTCGTGAAACTATCCTTCAGGAAAATCAATTTTTGGTAAAATACCCAGAAAAAAACTGGTGGTTTTCCCAAATCGGAGAGAAACACAAATCTGATTGTTTTGGTTCATTCGTAAAAAAGTTGAACACCTTGTAAATCAACATAGAGACACGGAGCATTAAGATCTGAAGCGTGGAAGTTGGGAAGTGCCACAGCGCCTCAGAGTCTTACGGATAGCTCTCGTTGTCATGTACTTTCCCGTGGCAGACAAGGGTGCAGCTCCCTGAAAAAGTGCCGTTGTCGGTAAAGACGGGAAATGGATTTCCGGATTTCGGCGCAACGATCCTTATATCGAAGTTTATCAGGTGTGTATGACTTCCGGAAAATCCGTTGTCCGCTATTCCGTGGGGATCGTGACACACGGAACAGGGCGTACTTTCATCGACAATGTGCTTTTTGTGCTTCCTGAAGCTCTCATCGTTCAGTATACTCGTTCTGTCGTGACACCTGTAGCAGAGTGCATAATCCTGGTAACTCTCCGGGGTATTGTCCGTTGTCTCGTATTGCTCCCTCAAGATAGGAGCAAATGAGGAACCATGCGGACCTTTCGAACCTGAATCATCACTGTGGCAGTCGGTGCAATAGATGATGCTCGATGCGGTGAGGGCCGGCTCGAAGGATGATGGGATGCTCGGGACATTCGGATTCTTACCTGTTCCGACGACCGGGTGGTAAGACGGGTTTACAAGAGAAAAAGTCTCCTGGGTGTTTGTATTGTCAAGGACTCTCGGGATAAAAGGCGTCCGCTGGAACAGTTCCGCATGGCACTTAAAACAAATCTCATATTCGTAATTGGCAGGATTAACCGCGGCCCTCTCGATGGTCATTCCGGTTACCTTCTCGAGTCTTCCCGATACGTAGGGAGCTGAGGCAATCCGGCTGTTCGAGGCATGTGGATTATGACAGTCTGCACATTCTACGTGGCGTTTAGTAATGAACGTTGGCAATTCCGTCGGGTCATGGTCGCCCGTGAATGACTCCACGGGATGCCTCGAAGGTTTCTGAAAATTTAAAAAGATATTCTTTTCCGCCACAACGCCGTTATGGCATGTGTAGCAGTTGTCTTCTTCATTAAGATTGTTGAGCAGCCGCTCAGGTCCGCCCGCTGAATGTGAAGTATGACAGCCCTCGCAGGCCCAATCAGAAACAATCGACCAGGTAGGCCACGACCTCGGCGATAGAGGCAATACGGAACCTGTGGAGCTTGTCGAAGTCCTGTGAGTCGTTAGGGCCCAGCCGTCGATATTGCTGTGACATCTGATGCATAATGCCGAGGCCCGGTTATCCATCACAAGAAATTTTCCCGTGAGCTGACCGTTCTTATCCGGCGTCCTGTAGGAGTCCTCATGCGCATCATGACACGTGGAGCATTCGATAAACATGCTGCTGCCTCCGTAAAAAGGGAGGTCTGACGGGAGAAGGACCGGATTAAGTCCGGCGTAAGGGTTCGGCAATGCATCGAGATACGAAAATGAGAAGGGGTGGTCGTCGGACAGGATAACCCCGATGTACGATGGTTTACCCACCGTGATCTGTCCGGTTGTCGCGATCCCGCTTGACGGCTGCAACACGGCGCCGAGTGCGAGAGTGCCGTCGTGACAACTGAGGCAAAGCCTTGAAGGGCCGCTTGGAGGGGAAGGCACTACACTCTGGGTTGTGCTCGTGTATAGAATATAATTTACAGGTTCTATGGATTTATTCCACAGGGGGGTTTGCGGAGTGGCGTTATGCGGCGTATGGCAAAAAATACAGATACCGGTCTCGGTCAGCGCCTTCAGTTCACCTGGCCCCGTAATGGATAAGTTATGCTTTGAATTTATAATCCCCACCTTTGAATCTGCGGCTGCCTGACAAACGAAAAACAGAAGACAGAAAACAGAAGACAGAAGACAGAAGACGGAAGACAGAAGTACCAACTCCCGACTCTCTGCACGGGCTCGTGTCCGGTCAGCTTCCCCGCGTTGAACGAGGCGGCTGACTGATGCCTCCTGTCTGAATATAGTTATCTTCATCTGTTATTATTAATAATTTCGAAGATCTGAATCCTCTGATTGTAAGTATCGCATATATATAATTTATCACTTTCATCAATGTAGATGCCAGACGGCAGCCAGAACTCTCCTTGATTGATTCCCCTGCTTCCGAGGGTCAGAAGGAACTGTCCTCTTTCGTCGAAGAGCTGGATGTTATCGAAAAGACTGTCGACGACGTAAACAACGCCCTCTCTATCAACAGCCACGCCTTTGGGCATTGCAAAATCTCCCGAGCCGTCACCGTGATGACCGAAAGCAGCGTGGAATTTCCCTGAGCTGTCAAAAATCTCCACCCTGTAGTTCATCGAATCGGTCACATAGATCAGCCCGGCCGGCGACCAGAATATGTGTGTCGGAAAATTAAATTGGCCGTCACCGCTTCCCCTTGCACCGAATGAAAAGAGATGCTCTCCCTTTGTAGTGAAAACATGAATCTTGTGCGACAGCGTGTCGACGGCAAACACCCTCTTCTCGCCGGGGTCATAGGCAAGCCCGGTCGGCCGTTTCAGGTCGCCTACAGCCATCCTGGTGATCGGATAAAGGTATTTCCCCCGACTGTCAAAGACCGCGATCTTTTCATAAAACGAATCTGAGACATAGAGCCTTAAATCGTCATCAAAGGCGACGCTCACGGGTGAGATCATCATCTCTCCGTCATCAAAGCTGAAGACGTCAATATATAATTCTTCTTTTGGGATGTAAAGATGGACGCTCTTCGTGCCCGTATCTGCTATAGCGATTCTACCGTCACGTCCCGTTGCGACGGCAACCGGCTTTATGAGCCTGTTTTCGCCTTTCCCGAAGAAAAACCCCTTCAGGTTGTCGCCCTTCTCTTTGAACCCCCGTATTGTCATGATGTGACGGATCCTCTGCTTCTCGGGCGGATGCGGCCATGCAAGCTGCGCCTCCGTAGATTGCGCATCGAGGGCCCACTTTTGAGCACAGCCCGAAGCAATGAGGGCTATAAGACAGACTAATGCAAGCAGCTTTTTGTTCAATTTTTCCAAGTTCCTCTCTTTCGTCTATTTCTTGCTGTTTCCTGCTTACCCCTTACTGCTTACTACTTACTTTTCTTGTCTCCTGTTTCAATTATCTCAATCTTTGCGTTCTTTTTCAATTCGGCTTCCCATTCCAGCAAGCGCTTTTTCTGGGCCTGCGCCCTGTACTTTCTCTCGACCCCGCTTTTTACCTCTTCAAAGGTGAATTGTTTAAAGGGTGCATATTCCTTCAGCTTGATGATATGGAAGGTTCCGGACGAAGGGAATACGCCCGAAAGCTCCCCAGCCTTAAGCTTCTTTGCTTCCCCGTAGATCTCTTTTTCCTGACCACCCTCTTTGATCTCCAGGTCCCTTACGACGAATGTGCCGTCGAGGACGAGATTCCAGGGGTTCTTTTCTTTGTCAGCATGGATCTTTTCCAGAATCTCTTCCGCCTTTTTTAAAGAATCCGCATCATCAATTCTCAGAAAAAAAACGACGTCGACAACGACTATCTTTTCGGGCTTCGTATATATCTCTTTGTCCTGTTCGTACTCCTTCTTCAATTCTTCTTCCGGGATCGCTTTCTTGTCGAGGATCTCCCTTGTGAAGATGCGCTTGAGGATGAGATTTTTTTGGATACGCTGCCGCAATTCATCCTCCGAGATTCCTTCCTTATCGAGGAATTCCCTGTATTTTGACTCGTCTCCCAATTTTCTCTTCATGTCGGCTATTGCCTTGTCGATATCTTCTTGTTCCACAGTCAAACCTTCAGACTTTGCCTTCTGGTACGCGAGTTCCTGCAGTATTAATTGATTCAGGGCTTCCTTTTTTACCGCCCCGATATTTTCCGGTAATGCAGTCCCCGGTCCCTTTCCCGTTCCGAGGCTCTTCATCATTATTTCTAATGATTCCATTGTTATCTCGACGCCGTTAACAAGCGCAACGACAATTTTTCCATGACCTTTTCCATCCGTCTCCTGTCTTTCCGCCCCTCCCGATGATAAAGACTGCGGATTCCCTTCATCGGCGGGTGCGACCCCCGTGTGAAAAAAAATAACGGATATGAGCGCGGCAACGAGCAAAACGTTTCTCATTATTATCCTCCAAAGTTTTGACATTTTATTTTAATCATACCGATATCATTAACATTTTTCATCAAAAGAGCTTTCTCTTCATCGTCAGATAGTAGAACTGGTTCATTATCTCCTGTTTCCCAGTATCGAGTGCGGTTTCCGTATGGGACACATTCGCTCCTAAGCTGAGATCGAGTTTCGCTATGCTCCACGAAACAGTTGTGCCGAATGAATATGTATTTGTTTCGAAATTATGTTTTATGTTGCTGTATGAGCCAACGGCGGACACTGTGAGATTTTTGCGAGGAAATCTCTTGCCAATCTTCAAGTCTATCCCCGTGCTTGTCACTGTGGTGCTATTCGGATTGAAAGGACTTTCAAGGTTTTCAACATGCTTATAGTAGACGCGTGCATCGAGGTTCGTAGTTAACGCAAAATTTTGCCGGTAGCTTGTCTCCGCCCGGTATCGCTTCGATGGATTAAACCTCGACTCGTAATCCTGATATTCCATCAATAGTGAGTAGGGCCGTTTTTGGATTAAGAGACCCACTGTTTGGGACGTCACTTCATCGGGACCTCCCGGGAGTGTGCCGGAAAGTAATTTCTGGGTTTCGTGGCTGTAACCATAATACGGATTGACAAGACTATCGAAGAGCGCCAGCTTGATAGTATACCCGAAGCCCGATTTCTCGAGTTCGAAGGAGCCGACAGTGAAAGAGTATGCAACCCTGAATTCGTAAACAAACAACGGGTCGGGGTTTTTAGCTGCTGCCGGAATATCTTTGACAAAGATTGTGAAGGTATTGCCAAAAGGGATGAGGCTGTAGTGTATATCCTTCGTAAGCTCAATGGGGCCGAGCACGGGGTCTATAACACTGACACGGATCGAGGCTGCGTCGACATCGCTCTGGCGGAGTGTAAATTCGCCGAAAATCGGAGCGTTAGCGTTTTCGTCCGTTACTGTGGGCGCCCCTCTTCTGTCCAGGATGGAGTTCGACAACTGGATGCTCGCCATTAAAGTACCCCACGGTATTTTTTTTGTGTAAGCGCTGTTAAGAAAATGCATCGTCGACATGGAATCACCTGTAGAGGTCGAAGATGAATTATAGTTGAAGTTGTATGCTGTATTCAGACTATTATAGAGGGTGTGAGTGATAGACAGTCCTGCACCGTTGGACTTCGAGGTGAGTATTCTTTCAGCATACGTTCCAAGGTCACGCGTCTTCTCGGTAGTTTTGAAGTAGTTGTATGTGAGGAGGGTATTGAAGTTCCATGGAAGATACATATTCAATTGCTCTGTCCATGAGAATCTGTTGCCGGTGATGGATATAGCAATAGTCTTTTGCCTGGAAACAACCTGGCTTGCAATGGAGGTAAGATATACCTTCCTTTGAAAAAGCCTGATCTGGTTCTCGATGGAATAGCTATCGAATTTAAACTTCGAACCTGTCCAGCCAGTTGAGTTCCTGGAGTCCGATCGCGAGAATCCTCCAGCCAGGGAGAAGTTCTCTTTAAAATAATTGGCGTAGGTATTGAGATGTTTCGTGTCAGTAGTGGATTTGTTAGATTCTGTATTGGTGAAGGTATAGTTAAGTTTGAACGTAACCGGCCGCTTTTTGTAGGTGAATAACGCCCCTTCAGACAGGGATACCGCCTTTAGTCCCGGTGCGGCCCTTCCAATGATGAAGGGGTTATAGCGCCTGGCAAAAAGCTCAAGATTATAAGGATGTTCGGGCAATATGAGCGTTCTGAATTCATATTCCTTTATAAACATATTATTCCATGAACCCTCATCTGCTTCGGCAGAGCTGTTGCTCTTGAACTTTTCCTGGCTGGATCCTCCGCCCAGCTTCCCGAGAAAAAGTATGAATCTCGGATGGTAGACAAATCCGTTGGCAGTGAGGACTATCTTTTCGGAGAAAAACGTATCGGAGGTCTTTAAACCGGTTTCCGCTATGAGGTTCTCCCTCTCCTCATGGCTCATATTGACTTCCAGCTCGCCCTCAGTGCTGTAGATCCGCGGGATAAACCGCCGCATATCACCGAGCGCGACAGCAGGAGCCATCAAAAAGGAGAGCGCAATGATGAAAATAAGCCTTGCGATAATTCGCATAACATATTTTTGGTTCTTTCCCATTTCAAGTTTGCAACCTGCCATCCTCATGGCTCGACAAGCTCACCATGACAGGCATTGTGTCACCCTGAGCTTGTAGAAGGGTGCCTTATTTTCATTTAAGCAGATACTTATAGTTGGAACTATGGGCGTCATGGCAATATGTGCACTGTGCTTCCGTCCCTGTATGTACCTCACTTTTCTCTATCGCAGCCTTTTCGTGGCAGTGAATGCAAAAATTTTTAGCTTCCGAGACGAGCAAAAAGGGATAGATGGAGCCGTGGGGCTCATGGCAAATCTTGCAGCCGCCAGATGCAAGAGGTCCGTGAATGTATTTCCTGCTTAAGTTGATAGAATGGCATTTGAAGCAGAGTTCCTCAATCGGCAGGACCAGCGCGTTGGTAGCCCTCATATGACATCCCTCACACAGCCTGGCAGCATAAGGGCCATGTTCCTTATACTTGCTCCCTGCTTCTTTTGTGACCGTCGTGCCCTCTTTTCTGGATGCCCTGACAGAGGTCTCACGGGTCTCCGTGCCCGGTTCAGGCACTCCGTCGAAGAAGAAACTGAGGACCTTGTATCGCGTCGTTGCTTCACAACCGTATAACAGCGCCATTACCATGGAAGCAGTCAATAATATTGTCCATTTCTTCATTTACCTGTTGGCTCGTTCGAAGGTTGCTGCGGTTCCCCTGTCTTTTCCAGTTTCTCCAGCTCTTTCTGTATTTTCTCCTTGAGCTTTTTCAACAGCTCCTCATCAGAAGGATATTGCTTCCCCTTTTCCTTCCCGAAGGCGTAAATGTTGATCATCCTGTCACCAAACTGATTCGTCACGAAGACAAGGTATTCGGCCTCGAAGTTAGGCTCCAGATATTTCACGAAGTATTTCCTGCTCTCGTAATCGATCGCCACCTTTGCCGGGAGGTACATTGATCCGGGCCCTCTGCCCGCCTTTCCGAAGAAGAAAAGCAATTGACCCTCGCGTGTGAATACCTGGACATTGTCGAAGGCGGCGTCGACGGCAAATAGATGGTTTTCCCTGTCTATTGCCAAACCCTTCGGACGGGCAAAGGCTCCGGGCTCACCCCCGAGCCGTCCGATGGCGCCCCTGAAATGTCCGTCCCTGTCAAACTTGACGATCTGGAATTTCCCCCCGTCTGAGACATAAAGTATGCCGTCTTTATCAAAAACGAGGTTCGACGGGAGGTAAAGCCTTTCGGCAGGCTCTCCCTGACTCCCGAACTTCTTCAGGATGTTTCCGGTGTCCTTGTCGAGTACCAGGATTTCCCCTCCCTTTATATCGGCAACATACAGCTTGTCCTCAAAGGGAACGGCATCAACAGGTTTCCAGGTCTCCGGCATACCGAAGGTCTTGGTATAAAAATCGTTTTTGTCGAAGACGATAACCTGCCTTCTTACGGTATCAGTTACATATTTGTTGCCCTCTGCATCAATGCTTATATTGAAGGGTTGAAGGAGTTTCCCCATACCCTGCGCTCCATGAAGCGGCTCGTACGTCCTTTTCTCAAGGTCGAAAACAATCACCGTATCATTGGTGTCGCAGACATAGATCTTCCCGTTGTAGACCGCTATACCGTAAGGTTTATTGAGCCTCTTCTCGCTTTCCTTTATTCCTGTGACAAAGGACTCAAATTCCGATTTAGTCGCTTCTATGTCCTTTGCGCCGGTAAAGGAGGTGAGGAACTGGAGCCGTGGGAGACCAGGGGGGTCGGGGTAAAACACAGCAATGGGTTTCTCAACTTTCTGGGGAGCTGCACATCCCCCAACTATTAAACTAAGCGCCGTGAGACAAATAAATAAATACCTCATCTGAAATCTCCCTCTCAAAGTTTTATCCCATTGACGTTGGACGTTTGCATACCTTCCCTTCTTCCTATGAAAACGGGGGCTATTCGTTCAATCCTGAACAACAATATGGAATTTAATTTATTGAGGCATATTCTACATTTTTTATCGTTATATTGTAAACTTCCTGAAGATTGATACAGTGGGTCTTTTGCCATAGAAAAGGACGGCTGCATAAAAAAAAGGGGAATGGATTCCATTCCCCTTTTTGTGCATGTAATCAAATAACTTACTTTGCGTGACAGCTTAAGCAAAGATTACTGTTTGTGTCAGCAACCCATGTGAACTTGGTGCCTGTGTTCTTTGTGTTGTGAACATCATGACATGTTGCACACTCCATCTTGTCGCCGAAAAGAAGCTCTCTGATCGTAATACCGTAGGGGTTGTCGCCGAGCAGGGCATTACTTGAATCCCTGATCTCATCGTCAATGCTTGCAACAAATTCGTAATCGAACCCGATCGGATGATGGTTCGAAAGGTCACCGCCAAGGCCGATGCCAAACCTGCCGTCTATAAACTTTGTGCCGGTATGTTTTGAGCCGGCGATTCCGGAATTGTAGTTTCCATAGGAGCTTACCGCTGCTGAACCGTCATGACAGCTCAGGCAAAGCTTTGAGACGCTTCCGGGATCTGTCAAAACGGCCTGGAGCCGCTGCGATTCAAAGTTCGAATCATCGAGGCCGTTGTCATACAGCGACCAAGTTGCGGTTGTTGAAGGATCGTGGTTCCAGAGCGGGTAATAAGTCAAGCCGGCTGATGCTGCGTCCGCAGCCTTTATCGTGTGGTGCGGTGCATGGCAGTAAATACAGATTCTGTCAAGAGTCGGGTCTGCTGCAACACCTGCATTCCAGGCGCCGCCTCTTCCTGTTGCTGTGCTTAAGTCATGTGATGTGGCTTTGATACCTGTTCCGGGATCAGCGCCTGCCATGACCATAGTAGAGGACATGACAAGAATCCCAAGTATTAAAAGCAGTAATGATATGTGTTTTTTCATACTAATTTTCCTCCAAGTTTTTTGTTCCTGTCAATGACGGGACATTTTACCTTTCTCGACACCCCCGCATCTTCGAAAGGCCAAAACTAATGGCAGACATATTTTCTAATCGAAATATTAAAAGCAATTTATATGCCAAGAGTAAGAATTCAGAACTCAGAATTCAGAATGCAGAATTCAGAATGCAAAACACAAGGATTTATAAGCATTTTATCTGACTCCCGACTATCGATTCCCGGCTCCTTACATCCATACCCTTACTCCTGATTACTACCCCGGATTGGTGAAATCTCCAATCCGGGGCGTGAAATTACCGAATCGTCTCAGAAAAAAAAGAAATGGTATATGTAATTCCTGTCATTCCCGAGGTCTATATCGGGAATCCAGTATTCTTTAAAACCAAAGACCCCCGATTAAGACCTTCGAGGGCAGGCTTCTGGATTCCCGTCTTCACGGGAATGACGGCAAAAGGGACGAAAAATAGTTTTTCAACAACCTGTTAAGTGTTTTTAAATAAAAAAAAGGCAGGCGGTTGCCCACCTGCCTTTTAAAGGTAAAACAAGTTACGTTACGGTGTGTGAGTACAAGTCACTGACGCACTGGCTCCCATAGTTATGTCTATTGGGTTGCCACTGGTGTTACAGTCAAAAGTGTAACCTTGTTTGTACACCTTAATTCTGTAATCGCCAAGCTTCTTGAT
>JACRLN010000037.1:5771-108410 GCA_016215115.1 Nitrospirota bacterium | reverse complement strand
ACGTCGACATAAGCGATTATAACGCATTTTGCGAAGCCGATTTTTTAAAAAATGTCAGTTATGAGGGCAGATCAGGTAAAATACAAAAAGCGGACATTTCTAAATCAGTAAGAATAGGACATTTCTAAATCGGTAGAACAATAAGAAAATCTGGGAAGTCCATTTGTAAGTGAATCACAACATGTCTACAAATGCTTTCCCGGATGTCTATAAATGATTTTTACGTAACACAGAATAATATTTCTATTGACAACTATGCATTTTTATGATAATTTTTCGAGTAAGAGAAACGCTATTAATATCCTTAAGTAATAAAAAGGAGGTGGCTTTATGAAATTTGTGTCTGATGATTTTTTGCAGGAAGCATCAGAATCAATGGAATCTCTCGGCGATAAAGGCATATCCCGCAGAGCTTTCATGAAGTTCTGCACCGGTATGGCTGCATTGCTGGCTTTGCCTGCTTCGTTTGCCCCAAAAATTGCCGAGGCAATACGTGGTAAAAAACCTTATCTCGTATGGCTTGAATTTCAGGATTGTGCTGGAGATACTGAGGCTTTATTGAGGACCACAGCGCCGGCTGTCGGAGATATCGTCCTTGATGTTTTTGCGGTTGAGTATCACGAAACAATAATGGCGGCATCAGGAAAACAGGCAGAAAAGTCGCTCATGGATATTGTTAAAAATAATAAGGGCAATTACTTTGTAGTTGTTGAAGGTTCCATACCTCTTAAAGACGATGGAATATATTGCTGTATTGGCGGAAGGACTGCCGTTGATATTGCAAGGGAAGTATGCGGTAATGCAATTGCGACAATCGCTGTTGGCACCTGTGCTACATACGGCGGTATTCCTGCTGCTCTCCCTAATCCAACAGGAGCAGTTGGTGTAAAAGAGGCTGTACCGAATGCAACCGTAATTAATTTACCCGGTTGTCCCGTGAATGCAGAGAACATCACTGCTACGGTTGTGCACTATTTGACATTCGGAACACTCCCTAACACAGATAAACTCGGAAGACCTTATTTTGCCTTTGGCAAGAGAATCCATGATAATTGCGAAAGAAGGGCGCATTTTGACGCAGGGCAATTCGCAAGACAATGGGGAGACGAGGGACACAGGCAGGGATGGTGTCTGTATGAAATGGGTTGCAAAGGACCCGAAACATTCCATAACTGTCCAACCGTTAAATACAATGCGGGCACAAGCTGGCCTGTTCAGGCAGGACACGGGTGTATCGGATGTTCCGAACCTCATTTTTGGGATACCATGAGCCCCTTCTACAGGAGACTGCCAAAAGTTCCCGGCGTAAGCATTGAAAGCACGGCTGATAAAGTCGGCGCAGGACTTGCCGCAGCTACAGCCGCCGGTCTTGTAATTCATGGAATTGGAAGGGCTATTTCGCCCAAGAAGGAAGAATAAAACAGTGAGAAAGCGCGGAAGCGCGGAAGTTAGAAAACCTTCGAACTTCCAGACTTCCGGGCTTACACGCTAATTTAATAAGAGGAGGTGAGTTACATTGGCAAAGTTAGTAATTGATCCAATCACAAGAATCGAAGGACACCTCAGGATTGAGGCAAAGGTTGAAGGCGGTAAGGTTGTTGACGCATGGAGCTCAAGCACCATGTTCAGAGGGATTGAAATCATCCTGAAAGGCAGGGACCCCAGAGATGCATGGGCTTTCACGCAGCGTATATGAGGAGTCTGAACAACGGTTCACGCAACCGCCTCGGTGAGAGCGGTCGAAGACGCATTAGGCATCACAATTCCTGACAACGCAAGGATTATACGGAATCTCATTTCAGGGATCCAGTATGTTCAGGATCATGTAATTCATTTTTATCATCTCCATGCACTGGATTGGGTTGATATTGTCAGCGCATTAAAGGCAGACCCTGCAAAGACTTCGGCGCTTGCACAGTCAATATCGGACTGGTCCAAATCGAGCACAGATTATTTCAAAGGCATTCAGGACAAACTCAAGACATTTGTTGAAAATGGCCAGCTCGGTCCATTCTCAAATGCTTACTGGGGCCATCCTGCATACAAGCTGCCTGCAGAAGCAAATCTGATGGCAGTAGCCCACTATCTTGAGGCACTGGACTGGCAGAGAGACGTTATAAGAATACAGGCCCTTCTCGGTGCAAAAAATCCGCATGCGCAGACATATATTGTCGGCGGAATGTCCATTCCTGTGGACCCCAACAGTCAGAATGCTCTGAATGCCGGAAGCATCGCCTTCATGCACGGTCTTGCAAAGAAAGCTCATGAGTTTGTGGAAAAAGTTTATATCCCGGATGTCCTGGCTGTTGCGCCTTTCTATCTGGATTGGGCAGGACATGGAGCAGGGGTCGGCAATTTCCTCAGCTATGGTGAATTCCCGAATGACAATGCCAGCAATACAGAGAATCTCTGGCTGCCGCGCGGGATCATCCTGAATAAGGACCTGTCGAAAATTCATCCTGTTGATCATACCAAGGTCACTGAGTACGTGACGCATTCATGGTATGAGTATTCCGGCGGTGATAATGCCGCAAAACATCCATGGGTAGGTGAGACGAACTATAAATACACGGGCCCGAAGCCGCCTTATGAATATCTCAACACAGATGAGAAATATTCGTGGTTGAAAGCTCCGCGTTATGATGACAAGGCGATGGAGGTAGGCCCGCTTTCGAGAATGCTTGTTGCCTATGGATCAGGGCACAAGAGAGTTCAGGAAGTAGTAAATCTTGTACTGAAGACACTTGGTGTTGGTCCTGCAGCGCTGTTCTCCACACTCGGAAGAATTGCAGCGAGGGCTGTCGAAACGCTTGTCACCGCTGAACAGATTCCGGTATGGATTGATCAGCTTGCTGCGAATATAAAAAAGGGCGATCTGAAAATACATGCCGGTGAAAAGTGGGATCCTTCCGAATGGCCCAAAGAGGCAAAGGGCTACGGCATGCACGAGGCTCCAAGGGGCTCACTCGGCCACTGGGTAAATATCAGGAACGGGAAGATTGCAAACTACCAGTGCGTCGTTCCCGGCACGTGGAACGGCTCCCCAAGAGACGCAAACAACCAGAGAGGACCATATGAAGAAGCGCTGATAGGAACGCCCGTAGCCAACATTGAGCAGCCTGTTGAGATACTCAGGACCATACACTCATTCGATCCCTGTATGGCGTGTGCAGTTCATGTGGTAGACCCTGATGGCAACGAAGTTGTAAAGATAAAAGTGAAATAGGAAAGGAGAAAAGGATATGGCGACAAAAATCATACATGGCAAGATGCAGAGATTGAGAGTATATGCCTGGGAATTTCCTGTGAGGCTTACTCACTGGTTTAATGCCTTTTCCATCCTTTTCCTCTCGATAACCGGATATTATATAGGCGATCCTTTTATGCATGCCTATTCTTCAAAGCAGTGGATAATGGGCTGGATGAGGCTCATACATTTCATCGTCGCATATGTATTTCTGATGAGCGTGATAATCAGGATGTACTGGGCGTTTATGGGAAATCAATTTGCATCGTGGAGAGAATGCTTCCCGGTTTCAACAGAGAAAAGAAAGGAGTTTATGGACGCCTTAAAGTTCTACTTTTTCATCAGAAAAGAACCTCCTTACGTAATCGGTCATGCTGCGTTGGCGTCATTCACTTACTTTCTTGTTTTTGTAGTGTTTATTTTTGAGATAGTTTCCGGATTTGCCTTATATTCTGTAAGTCACCCGCCGAGTATAGTTTGGACCTTACTTGGCGGATGGCTTCTGAATATTATGCATCTTCCAACAATCAGGCTGTATCATCATTTTGTAATGTATGTGATACTGGCTTTTGTGCCGCTTCACATCTATGCCACATGGTATATGGATCCGCATGAAAAAAATGGTTTGGTAAGCTCCATGTTCAGCGGTTTCAAGTTTGTACCTGAAAAGGAGATAGAGGAAGCGGAACAATAAAGCAAAAATAAGCAATAAGAAACTATTGCCCCGGAAGACGCAGTATGTGAAAAGTTTTTCGGGGCTTTGTTTTTTTAACCTGCAGGCACAACATGCTGTGCTTCTGTAAAAAAATTTCAGGAGGGCTTTTTTGAACATTGCAGTCTTTGGAATCGGCAATATACTTTTGAGTGATGACGGCGTCGGGGTTCATGCAATCAATAAACTGAAAAATGAATATGAGTTTCCGTCATCCGTTGAGTTGATAGACGGCGGGACCAAGGGACTGGACTTACTGCCGTTGTTGGAAGGCAGGGACAAGGTCTTGTTCGTAGATGCTGCAAACTTCAAAAAAGAACCGGGTACCGTCGATACTGTCATTGGAGACAATATCCCGGCCTTCCTGAGTCAAAAACTCTCCGTGCATCAGATAGGGCTTCCCGATATGCTTTTCGCCGCGCGCTTAATGGGGGTCACCCCACCGGAGATGTGCCTTATCGGCATCCAGCCGAAGTCTATGGAAACTGGGACAGAGTTGTCGGAAGCGGTCAGCATAAAAATGAAAGATCTTGTTGAAAAAGTCCTGCAGAAATTGAAGGAGTGGGGTGTGGATGTGAGGCCCTGGAAGACGGAAAGTTTGTAAGAATTTGAAGTGTTGATATGAAATGCAGGATGCAGATAGATATTAAGGGGATTGTTCAAGGGGTAGGTTTCCGGCCGTTTATATACAACCTTGCCAGGGGGCTTAACCTTTCCGGTTACGTGCTTAATAATACTACCGGCGTATCCATTGAAGTCGAGGGCGAGAGCTCGGACCTGAAAAAATTTATTGATAGCGTAAAAACTCAGCCGCCGCCTCAGGCGGACATTTTTGAAATCCGGAGCAAACACACCGACCCTGCAGGATATGAAGATTTCGAAATCAGGGAGAGCGAAGGCCTGGAGGAGAAATTTGTCCCTGTATCTCCTGAACTTGCGACCTGTAAAGAGTGTCTTTACGAATTGTTTGATCTGAAAGACAGAAGATACCGTTATCCTTTTATAAACTGCACTGACTGCGGGCCGAGGTTTACCATTGTAAAAGACATTCCCTATGACAGGAAGTTCACAACCATGTCGGTCTTTCAAATGTGCGAAAAATGCCATTCTGAATACCACGACCCGGTTAACAGGAGATTCCATGCACAGCCGAATGCCTGCCCGGTATGCGGGCCGGGGCTCTTTTTACTTGATAATGAGAGGAAGGAGATTCCTGTTGAAGATGTGATATCTGCAGCATGCAAACTACTTAAGGAGGGCAAAATAATCGCTATAAAAGGTCTTGGAGGTTATCATCTTGCCTGTGATGCAGTTAACAGCGATGCTGTCTCAAAACTGAGGGCCAGAAAGTTCAGGGAATACAAACCTTTTGCAATTATGGTAAAGGACCTCAAAACTGCAAGAGAGATATGTTTTATAAACGAGAAAGAAGAGCAACTGCTAAGAGGGGTAAAACGGCCTATAGTTCTCATGAAAAAAAGACCTGAGGCCCCTGTTTCAGGTGAAGTGGCTCCGAACCAGAAATACTTCGGTCTTATGCTTCCATATACACCTCTTCACCACCTCCTGCTTGCGGAGTCAGGTCTTATACTTGTCATGACGAGCGCCAACATAAGTTCAGAGCCGATTGTCTTTGAAGATAACGATGCGTTTGATCGCTTGAGCGGTATAACCGACTATTATGTTATCCATAACAGGGAAATCCATATCAGGACGGATGACTCCGTAAGCAGGGTTGAGCGCGGAAAGGACGTAGTATTAAGAAGGTCCAGGGGGTATGCCCCGCATCCCCTGCTGATGAAGCATCCTTTTTCCGAACAGATATTAGCATGCGGCGCTGAATTAAAAAACACATTTTGTCTTACAAGAGGCCCTTACGCATTTCTGAGTCATCATATCGGGGACCTGGGAAATATGGAGACATTGTCTTCATTTGAAAACGGAATAGAATATTTTAAAAGAATATTCAACATTGAGCCGACGCTTGTGGCCTATGATCTGCATCCTGAATATCTTTCTACAAAGTATGCACACTCTTTAAAAAATATCAGAAAAGCTGGTGTACAGCATCATCACGCACACATAATAAGCTGTATGAGCGACAATGCTCTGGAAGGTGAGATAATAGGTGTATCTTTTGACGGGACCGGTTACGGACTTGACGGTAATATATGGGGCGGCGAATTCCTGATTTGTGATTATGGTAATTTTCAGAGAGTCGCGCATTTTGAATATTTTCAGCTTAACGGCGGGGAGAAGGCTATAAAAGAGCCGTGGAGGATAGCCGCGTCTTTTTTATACAAAATATACGGAGATGACATGATGAACCTCAATATAGATTTTGTGAGGGGACTTGACAGGGATAAGTGGCATATCCTTAAGCAAATGATTGTAAAGGGAACCAATTCACCTTTAACATCAAGTACAGGCCGGATATTTGATGCGGTCTCTGCCCTGTTGGGGATAAGAAAGGAAATCTATTATGAAGGACAAGCCGCCATTGAACTCGAAATGAAGGCCGGCTCCACGGATAAGGGCGGATATGAGTTTGCCTATAGGGAGATTGATGGGAAAACAGAAATTATCCTTGATCCATTAATTAAAGAAATTGTCTCAGACCTTGAAAAGGGAGTCTGTGCTGAAACCATATCTGCACGGTTTCATAGCACAATTGCCGGCATTATTTCAGACATGTGTTTGAAGATTAAGAATCAAACCGGGATCGGCAGGGTTGCACTGAGCGGCGGGGTGTTCCAGAATTCGCTTCTCATGGAAAAGACCTTTACCCTTCTTGAGAAAAGAGGTCTTAAAGTTTATACACATCACAGGGTGCCGACAAATGACGGAGGACTGGCGCTCGGGCAGGCTGTCATTGCCGGCGAACTGGCGAAAAAAGGAAAAATCTGATTCAGTAACAAGTAACGGGTAATCAGTAACAGGTCACAGTTGATTTTAATCTTATCTCGTCACGCGTTACTTGTTACTCGTCACTAATACTTTTTTGAGCCATGCCTGCTCCGAACCATAAAGTTTATGAATTAACCGGGTTAGCCCTGAGTAATGCGAGTGATTCGATGTGGAATGTCTGCGGGAAGAAATCTATCAATCTTACAGATTCGAGATTGTATCTTTTCAGCAATTTTTTTAAATCCCTTGCGAGAGTTGACGGATTGCAGGAGATATAAACAATTTCCTCAGGCTTTATTGATAGTATCCTTTCCATTAACTTGTTGGTAATTCCTCCTCTCGGGGGATCAAGAATTACGATATCGAAATTGTTCTTTGTATTGAAATTCTCAGCCGATGAGTTGATGAACCTGCAATTTCTTATATTGTTGATTTCCATATTCCTTTTGCCGTCCGTAATGGCGTACGGGTTTTCCTCGACGGCTGTAACGTCGGCATCTGTTGCAAGCGGAATGGAAAAATTACCCGCTCCCGAGTATATATCCAATAACCTCTTGCCTTTTAAAGGCTGCAAACAGTTTTTTATAAATTCAACAACCGTCTGATTAAGCCTCCAGTGGCTCTGCAAAAAAGTAATTGGTGAAACTGTATATTTTTGATTGCCGGGGAGCTTCAGGGTTATGTATTCTTTGCCAAACCGGGATATCTTTTTATCCTGTGTCTCGATAAATAATCCTGAAAAACCAAGGTCCAAAAACATCGATGCCAAAACTTTTGTGTCGGGAAAAGATTTAATGCGTGTAGTGGATTTAATCAATGCAGCAGCAGACTCTTCACCGGCGGTTATATGTACTTCTTCAACATCAATATTTTTAATAATAGCTCTTATCTTTTCCAGATATTCGTTTACATCTTTTGTCATGAGAGGGCAGTTATCTATATCAACTACTTCTCTTGTATTTTCTTTGTAGAAGCCGATGACACCGTGAGAAACTTTAAACTGTCCCCGCAATCTGTAATTCCATGGATTACCGTAAATGATCGGCGCAGAAAGGGTTGCCTCTGTTTTAGCCTGCCTCTTTAAGCAATCCCTGAGGATATCTTCCTTTAATTTAATTTGTATTTTATATGGAATATGCTGTAATTGGCATCCGCCGCAGGTTCCGAAATATTTACACGCCGGCTCAATCCTGAAAGGCGACGGTTCTAAAATCTTTCTTACTACGGCCCTGATATAATCCCTTTTTTCGTCCTTCACTGTCACTTCTACTGTTTCTCCCGGCAGGGCCGCTCCGCTTATCATGACAATCTTACCTTCGTGCGTGCCAATATAGAGCCCTCCATACGCAGGGCGATCAACTTTTAGAATTAATGTAGACATACGTATGATTGTAAGAAATATAGAATACAATTACAATAATGCAGTTATATATAAAAACCACTGAATCACAGAAAAGCTGATAGCTGTCAGCTATTAGCTATAAGCTCTTAAAACTCTGTGCCTCTGTGTTCTCTGTGGTTAAAATTTAAACTCAAGGAGGCTTTTATGAAAAAACTTACGAGATATTTCCTGGAAGGACTTTTATTGCTGGTCCCGCTGGCAGCGACAATTTATGTCGCTTATGCAATTTTAAGGAAGATTGACAGCATCTTCGAATTTAAAATACCGGGTGTGGGTTTTCTTGTTACCATATTGACAATAACTGTAGTAGGATTTATTTCATCAAGTTTGTTAACAAAAAGATTAATGAATTTTATTGACAGAACCATCACCCGGCTGCCCTTCGTAAAGATGATCTATACCGCTGTCAGGGATTTAATGAACGCATTTGTGGGAGACAAAAAAAGTTTTAATAAACCCGTGCTGGTCAAACTGTCTCCCGGCAGCAACGTTCATGTCATAGGGTTTTTGACAAGAGAAAGTCTTGAAAATATCGGACATGCTGATAAAGTTGCAGTGTACCTCCCACAGGCTTATAATTTTTCCGGAAATCTCATCATTGTATCCAGAGAACAGGTGATCCCATTGGATGTCGAGAGCGGGGATATTATGGCGTTCATTGTATCAGGCGGTGTTGCAACACACTGATGTGTAAGCCCTCAGCTACGGGGATGCGAGTAGTATCTGCCGAAAGTATTGCTTGTCATTCCCGCAGTCAGTAAGCGGGAATCCAGAAGTTAAGAGGAACTGGATGCCCGATTTAAAAACTTCGGGCATGACGGATAAAGTTTTATTAAGTATTACAAATGTCCCTATAACTGAATGGTTACCAGTGATGCCTGTTGAGGCTTGTAATGGTATTAATAAATATGATAAATTAGATTACTTGCAAAGGTTTTATCAATCGAGCCAATTCCTCCTTCCTTGTTAAAAGGAAGAATCAACTTGCTGCGATAATGGAGGACAGATTATGCCTGTTTATGAATACAAATGTACGAAATGCGATAAAAAATTTGAAGTAATGCAGAAAATAACCGAGGATCCCCTTACTGTTTGCAGTTCATGCGGCGGAGTATTAAAGAAGCTCATAACTAATACTTCATTTGTGCTGAAGGGAAGCGGTTGGTATGTTACAGACTATCCTTCTTCTGATAGGGGGAAGGAGAAGAAAGCAGAAAAACCCGCGGGCGAATCCAAAGATACTAAATCAGAACCAAAGACTGAACCAAAGACTGAACCAAAGAAAGAAGCCGTTAACGCATAGTGCCGAAACTGCAAAACAAATCCTTCCCGATAAAGCCGCATATCCACGTGCCTTACGATTCAGTGGACCGATACCTTCAATTTATCAAAAAAGAGGAACTGAATCTTGAAATTTATTTCGGCTCCAGAACTTGTGATTATCTGACAAAGGACGACATTGTCAATCTTAAAAACAAACTCGATTACAACCCCGAACTCACTATTCACGCTCCTTTCATGGATTTGTCGCCCGGCGCTGTTGATTTGAGAGTGCGCGAGGTCACGGTAAAGAGATTTTCAGAAGTCCTGAATTTTGCTAAAATACTTAGACCCAAAGTGGTTGTTTTTCACTCAGGATATGATAAATGGAAATACGACGGCCGGGTGGATATCTGGCTTGAAGGGAGTCTTGAGACCTGGAGGCTAATCAATAAAAGGGCTGCTGACATGGGCGTCAGGATCGCGATTGAGAATATCTTTGAAGATGAGCCTGAGAACCTCAGGCTTCTTGCGAAAGAAATGGATTCAAAAAATTTCGGTTTATGTTTTGACACCGGTCATTTCAACCTTTTCTCGAAACTGCCTCTTATGAAATGGCTTAAGAAGATAAAGCCTTATATCGTAGAACTTCATCTTCATGATAATTCAAAATATGCGGATCATCATCGTGCTATCGGAGACGGTGATTTCGATTTTGCGACCCTTTTCAGAAAGATTAAAGGGACAGACTGCGTTTATACTATCGAAGCGCACACAATAGAAAATGTGAGAAAGAGTATGGAGAGATTGAAGGAATATCACAAATTACCCTTCTGATTCCTTATCGAAAACCCCCGTAATTCCGGCGAACCTTCTCCCTTATATTGAACAATCACGTTGTGTGATTCGCCCATTCCCTGAGGGAATATCAACCCCTTGATTTTTGCTAACTCAAAGGAGTAATCGGCAGCATCAGAATAAAGCTCAGTTATTATTTCATCTATCCCCGATGCTGTTAAAAAAATCCCCTGCCGGCAATAACCAATTGTTTTCAGGCCCAACTCTTCTCCCCACTTTTTTAAAGATGAAAAATTTACATGTGCCGTAATATCCTGCTCACCAATATCCCGGTAAGGATTTTCATTACACTGATGTTTGTGATAACAAAGCAGCGTGCCTTTAGTCCGTTCCTCGCTGTAGTACTCCCTTTCAGAATATCCATAGTCGATTGTCAGCAGAAAACCTTTCGACAGGGCCGCGCCTGCTTCTTCGAGCCATCTTTTAATTCGCAGGTTTATTTCGGTTTTGCAGCCTTCCTGCAAATGAACAGAAAACTCTTTGAGGTAATTTATTAATTCCGGAGAGCTGACTTCCTTTTTAACTTCAACGAATTCCTTCCCGTTAAAATCTACGTAAATTTCTTTTAAATCATCTTCCATTTCAACAAGGTGGACAGGAAATGCATCAAGCAGTTCATTAAAAAAAATACATCCTGTGATTTGTAACCCCCTTTTAATTCCCCCCTTGGTAAGGGGGGACACAGAGGGGTTTCCATCATTTAATTCCTTCAATGACTTGACCCATGTTATTAATTCATGACAACCACAGGGGGTTGCCTCTACGATTTCATCCTTATTTTCGTAGTGGCGGGTTTCAAACCCGCCACTACAATGCGTGGAAAAATCTTTTAAATATTCCCCTATCATCTCCCTCTGCTTTTCTTCAAAATGCGAAAAAGGTTCGACAATTACATATTTCAATGATTTCAGAAAATCACTTTCAACCTTTGAGAGGGAAGGATTTTTTGAAGTTTTGTGCAAATAATCGAGTATATCTTTACAAAGGTAACCGGCCCCTGCGCCTATCTCTACTGCATGGAAGACAGAAGGTTTCCCCATTACCATCCACATCTCCATTAATTGTCTTGCCAGCATGGCCCCAAATACCGGATGAAGGTGCGGGCTTGTGTAAAAATCACCTGCTCTGCCTATAGCAGTTTTACCGGATGAATAATACCCAAGTTCCGGATAGTAAAGCGCCATATCCATAAAGGTTTCAAACGTGACGGGGCCTTCCTTTTTTATTTTATCGATAATTATTTCTTCAAGAGGATTCATGGTTGAAATTATACCCAAATTGTGTGAATTTGACATATACCATCTTCCTTTTTAATCTCTATAACTTCGTTTGCGAGGTCGATGTAATCTGATTCTCTGAATAGAAGGAGACGGCATTGTACTATGCAGAAGAAGGCATATTCAATATCAATCTTTCCGCTAATATCTGTTAGATTCTGAAATTGATCTACCATTATTACGCTGATTGTGTATAATAAATGATATCTATACACATAGGAGGTAGACATGAGAACAAACGTCGTTATTAATGATTCCTTGATGGAGTCCGCTCTCAAATCATCTGGTCTGAAAACAAAAAAAGATGCTATAGAAGCTGGGTTAAAACTTTTGGTGAAGTTCAAGCGTCAAGCAAAGATTAAAAATTATCGAGGTAAACTTAAGTGGGTTGGCAATCTCGATGAGATGCGGACAGACAAATGATATTGGTAGATTCATCCGTCTGGATTGATTATTTCAATGGGAAGATAACCGATAAAACCGATTGGCTGGATTCTGCGGTAGGGGATAAGGAGATTATTGTAGGGGATATCATTCTAACCGAGGTTTTACAAGGTTTTCAAAACGATAATGACTTCAGAACGGCACACAAATTATTGCTGGATTTTCCATTCATGGAGATGGTGGGACAAGAACTTGCAATAAAGAGTGCCTTGAACTATCGGTTTCTCAGAAAGAACGGAGTCACTGTACGAAAGACTATAGATGTTATGATTGGAACTTTTTGTATTCATTATAACTTCTCTTTGTTGCATGATGATAGGGATTTTGAACCTATGGAGAAGTATTTAAAACTGAAAATTATAAGAATCTAACCTGACTATGTTATTTTTCATTCTTCCCATCCCCCAGTTTCTTCTTCATCTCGAATAATTTATTCAGCGCCTCAAGCGGGGTCATACTCAATATATCAAGACCGAGAAGTTCTTTTATCACCGGGTCTGCCTGCGTTGTAAAGAGGTCGAGCTGGCCTGTTTTGGGAGAACCGGGAGTTGTAGTTGTGGAAGTATATGCAAGTTTCGGAGCGCCGAGTTCATTCAGTTCCGATTTTTCAAGATTGGACAAAATCTCTTTGGCCCTTTCGAGCGTTGAAGAAGGAAGTCCCGCGAGCCGAGCAACCTGTATGCCGTAACTTTTATCAGCAGCGCCTTCTTCGATCCTTCTGAGGAAAATTATCTCATCACCCCACTCTTTCACAGCCACGTTTAGATTTCTTATCCCGTCAAGAATAAGTGAAAGCTCCGTAAGTTCATGATAATGGGTTGCAAAGAGGGTCCTTGTTTTTAATTCCTTTGAAATGTATTCCACAACGGCCCATGCAATGCTGATGCCGTCAAAAGTGCTGGTCCCCCTGCCGACTTCATCCAGTAATATGAGGCTTTTCTTTGTTGCATTATTCAGGATGTTGGCGGTTTCAATCATCTCCACCATAAATGTGCTCTGACCTTTTGTTATAACGTCGGAAGCGCCGATCCTTGTAAATATCCTGTCTACGATGCCCACCCTCGCCTCTTTTGCCGGTACAAGACTGCCGATCTGCGCCATCAGCACAATGAGCGCAATCTGCCTCATGTACGTTGATTTGCCGGCCATGTTGGGACCGGTTATTATTGATATGTTGTTTGAAGCAGAATCAATCAGGGCATCGTTCGGAATAAATTTATCTCCTGCCGATAACCTCTCGATTACAGGGTGTCTGCCTTCGGAAATCCGGATTACATCTCCATCATCAACAACAGGGCGCTCGTAATTATATTTTTTTGCAATGCCGGCTAAACTGTGCAGGGCATCAAGTCCTGCAATAGCTGCTGATGTTTTCTGGAGTTTTTCTGTTTCGGCGGCAATGGTGTTCCTGACTTTAATGAAAACATCGTACTCAAGATTTTTCAGCCGTTCTTCAGCGCCGAGAACCTTTGCCTCATAATCCTTGAGTTCAGGGGTTATAAACCTCTCGCCGTTAACAAGGGTCTGCTTCCTGATATAGTCCCCGGGGACCTGTGACAGGTTTGCCTTTGTAATTTCGATGTAATAACCGAATACCCTGTTGAAGCCCACCTTCAATGACGAAATCCCGGTCCTTTCTCTTTCCTTTGTCTGAAGACCGGCAATGAAATCTTTCCCGCTGCTGCTTATCTCACGCAGTTCATCTATTCCGGAATTAAACCCTTTTCTTATCAACCCCCCGTCTTTCAGTGTGAACGGAGGATCTTCGGCTATTGCCTTTTCAATGAGGGACTTTACGTCGGACAGCGGATCAACCTGCTTCTGCAAGGACTTGATTGTTTTATTATCATTTGCCTCAAGAAGGGTTTTTAATTCCGGCAAAATCTTCAGAGAATTCTTTAATGCCAAAAGGTCTCTCGCATTGGCTGTCCCGCTGCTTATCCGTATGGCCAAACGTTCGATATCGTATATATCTTTTAAATACGTCTGTAATTTTAAAAGTCCGCCTGTATCACCCATCAATTCGATAACTGCATCCTGCCTCCCGCTGATCTCTTCCGGATTCAGCAAAGGATTGAGAAGCCAGTTTCTCAAAAGTCTTCCGCCCATCGGAGTCAGGGTTTCATCAATAACCCACAGGAGACTGCCCTCTGTTTCACCGCTCCGCATGTTCCCTGTAATTTCCAGGTTCCTTAAAGTTGCTGCATCCAGCAGCATATGTGATGCACGTCTCAGCACGCTGACTTTCCTGAATGTAAGAGTATCTTTCTGGGTCTCTTCAAGGTAGTTAAGAAGTGCGCCTGCCGCAGAGACAGCCACTATCATGCCTTCACAGCCGTAACCGTCAAGTGAGGACACCCTGAAATGTTTTATCAGCTTTCTGTAGGCCTCTATGTAATCAAAATACCAGTCGTCATAATTGGTGAGATAATAGTCGCTCAGCCTGTCGATTATTGCTGAATTATTTTTGAAACTGAAGGGATACAGAATCTCCTTGGGCTGAAACCTGTTTATTTCATCTTCAAGACTGTTGCACGTTTCATAGATAAGAAACTCGCCTGTTGTAATATCTGCAACGGCAAGTCCGTATATATTCTCCTTCTGAAAGAAACTCAGTATATAATTGTTCTCCTTCGGATTATCAGGCAAAAACGTTCCGGGGGTGATTACCTTGACAACCTCTCTTCTTACAATACCCTTTGCTTCCTTCGGGTCTTCCATCTGTTCGCAAACCGCAACTTTGTATCCTGCTCTCACAAGCCTTGCGATATATGTTTCAGAGGTGAAATGAGGAACGCCGCACATGGGGATAGGGTCTTCTTTGCCTTTGTCCCTTGAGGTGAGCGTTATCTGCAGAACCTTCGAGGCCACAACCGCATCCGGTCCGAACATCTCATAGAAATCACCGAGCCGGAAAAATACGATCGTATCCGGATAATTCCGCTTAACATCATGATACTGCTTCATTAAAGGGGTAAGTTCGGACATATATTTAATGTAGGGGCGAGGCGCCGCCTCGCCCTTACGAGATGGTTTTTTCACAACATTTGCGATATCGTAACTATATCGCTGGAATTTTAAACTATAACATAACAGGGAAATTATAGAAAAGGGTTGTTTGAAATGGTAACCCTTCAGTTATGGGTGACAAAAAACTATTTGGATTGTCATTCCCGCGACCTGTTAAGCGGGAATCCAGAAACCAGAGAACTGGATCCCCGCTCAAAGGACTGCGGGGATGACACGCTTTAAACAATTATTGCAACCCTTAACTGAAAGGTTGCTTGAAATGTTCTTTTTCAATTGCAATTTTTTAGCCGGACATCGATTAATCATGGGACGTCCTGCATTTGCCCACAAATTCCAGATAGTTATGCGGGGGATCTAAAAGCACGACACCGATTCCATCTTCCTCAATATCAGGGTAATGGCTGCATGTCTTTGCCGTTCTCTTTACCTGTATCGTGATTTTAAAAGATTGTCCGTTTTGGAGAAGCGCTATTGCAAACATTGAATCAATTGGAAAGTTTATCTTTGTACAAATAAACATGCCGCTTTCAGAGAGATTGGAAACTGTTCCTGTATAAGTAGTGTTTGCATAGAACAATTTTGCCTGTAATTTCGCAGACAATCTCTCATAAGTTCTTCTTTCCATAAATCAAGTCTCTTATAACTTACTTAAAGAAAGGGGTTTATGTCCATTTTAGCATTTATAAGAATTTTAAATCTAAAAAAACTGATGTCAGTCGTAAACTTAATGGAGGCTTTTTACAAATTCTTTATATTCTGACGGCGGGTCAACAATTTCCAGTCCGACACTTTTTGTAATATCATCAGGAGAATTATCAAAGGCCCATTTAACATGGCAGTTAAGGTTTATTATTTTCCCGGTGTTAAGCTCAAGTTCCAGATCAAGTTCTGTACCCGGAACATATTCGTTGCTCTTTGCCGGGGCTGTTGTCATGTATATTCCGCTTTCCGAAAGGTTCTCAATAAAAACCGAGCAGTCTTTGGTACATGATATACGTTCCGCCTTTAAATTAACCGTTACTCTCCTGGCCTGTCTTCTTTCCATAATAATCCCCCTTAAAAAGTCTTTATAAAAATAGATGTCAGAGTATAGCAAATCAGGCAATAAAAGTGGAACAATTTTTTATGGGGAATAGTAACTATTCAGTTATACAGGGATTGAATGAATCCCCTCTTTGAAAAAGAGGGGTTAGGGGAGATTTTATAGAATAATTTTCAAAATCCCCCTTAGCCCCCCTTTGCCAAAGGGGGGGATAATATTCGCTCTTTACTGAATGGTTACGTATATACAATTTACTTTACTATCAGTCCCGCGTAACCAACGACATAGTCATAATCTCCGCTAACTTCTCCGGATGTCACGTATTTAACAAGTTCAGCCTTCCGGGCCCCTAATTTCTTTGCAGCAAAGAGCATAGTGGTTACAGGCATAAATCCGCACATGCTTATGCCTTCTTTTCTGACTGTGTTATAAAGTCCTTCAGGATCAAGGGCTAATATTTTGTCTATCGCTTTCTTATCTTTTGAACGCGCCGTCGAATCAGTTACATAATGGCTCATATCAGAACTTGCGACTATAGAAACAGAATCTCCTGATTCCTTAATTGCATCTGCAATAGCTTCACCGGTCCACCTGCAGGTCTCAAGGGATTCACCCATCATGACAACCGGAACAATTTTTACATCAGACGAATAATAAAGAATAAAAGGCAGTTGTACCTCAAGTGAATGTTCCATTGTATGAGCAAGGGTGTCTTCCTCGATAATGTCAGACTTCTTTTTTACTTTTCTTGCGAGATCTTCATTTATCTTTAATTCACCGGTAGGCATCAGCCATTCACCTGATAACATTATTGAAACAGGGCTTCCAAAGCCTGTATGATTGGGGCCAATAAGAATAAAAGTATGAGGGAATTTTATCTTCGAAAAAACAGCTCCGGCAACTGCTCCTGAATACATAAGTCCGGCATGAGGTGAAACAACGCCGATTACTTCCTCTTTTAAGGCATCTTTATGAATATATCCCCGGACCTGCTCTGTAAGACCGGAAGGGGAAGATGGATAAAATTGCCCTGAAACTGCCGGTTTCCTTTTCATGGTTCTTTAGAAAAAATTATAACCACAGAGATCACAGAGAAAAAATTCACAGATCAAAAACTTGACCATTTAAATGTTGTTCTGTGTTGTCATAAATTAAATTTGTAAAAAAATAGTTTATTGTCTTCGCTCACGAGTGCAAAAGGAGAAATCTTTTCTTTTATTTCATCATCTTTCTCTGTGCCCTCTGTGGTGAAACAATTTTTTTGGTTCTAATATTCTTCAACATGAGACAAATTTTTAAACTTGGTATATTTGTCAGTAAAAGCAAGTTCAATAGTCTTGATAGGCCCGTTCCTCTGTTTGGCAATATTCAGTTCGGCCACGCCTTCCCTGGCGTCTTTTGTTTTATAATAGTCATCTCTGTAAAGAAATAATATTATGTCCGCATCCTGCTCAATAGCTCCGGATTCTCTCAGATCAGCAATTATCGGTCGTTTATTTTCCCCTCTCTGTTCACAGCTTCTGTTAAGCTGGCTGATGACAATGACCGGCACTTCCAAATCCTTTGCAAGCGCCTTTAAGGAGCGTGATATATCAGATATTACCTGTTCCCTTGCAGCAAATGTATTCACGCCGCTCATAAGCTGCAGGTAATCAACAACAATAAGTCCTAACCCATGTTCCGCCTTCAGACGTCTTGACTTGGCCCTGATATCGAGAATGGAATTGAATGTATCATCAATATAAATCGGGGCATCAGCCAGCCTGCCGGCTGCATTTACAAGTTTCCTGTAGTCTTCCTTGCTGTGATATCCTGAACGCACAGCTTTTGAATCAACCTCAGCCTCGGAGCATAGCATCCTCAGGACAATCTGCTCTTTTGTCATTTCGAGACTGAAAACGCCTATCGGCACTTTAACTTCGAGTCCGATATTCGTGACAATATTCAGGCAGAAAGCGGTCTTGCCCATGCCCGGTCTTGCTCCGATCACTATCAGGTCGCCTTTATGAAAGCCCGTAGTCGCTTCATCAAGATCCATGAAGCCTGAGGGAAGACCGGTTATAAGTTCTTTCTTGTTATAGAGCCGGTCCACAAGTTCGATAGTATCTTTTAAAATATTCTTCACATGTACATATGAACTCCTTACCATTTTTTCAGAGATGTTGAAGATTTTCGTTTCAGCGCTGTCTAATAGTTCATGGACATCCCCCTCGGCATCGTAACATGTAGTTATAATCTCTGCAGAGGTTGTGATGAGGTTTCTGAGGATGGCTTTTTCTTTTACTATTTTTGCATGATAACGGGCATTTGCCGATGTAGGCACTAAATTTACAATTGAACTGAGATATGAGGCCCCGCCTATCTCTTCAATCTGTTCTTTTCTGCTCAACTGTTCAGTAAGGGTTATCAGGTCAATCGGCTCGTTCTTTTCATACAGTTCAAGCATCGCGATGAATATTTTTTTGTGGGAATCTTTGTAAAAATCATTTGGTGTGAGTTGTTCAATAACTGTAGCAATGGCTTCATTGTCAAGCAGGACGGCTCCAAGAACAGACTGTTCAGCTTCGATATTTTGAGGCGGCAAACGGTCATAGTCGGTTGCAGGCCTTTTTGCGCCACCAACCGACCCGCTGTCATGACGGACATGTTCAAGCATTTGAAACTCCTATGCTTCTGCTGAACCGGCTTTTTTGACTTCCACAGTCACATTTGCCGAAACATCCTGATGGATCTTGACGGCCACGCTGTAAGTACCGAGTCTCTTGATAGGCTCTTCGAGGTTGATTTTGCGTTTATCGATGTCTATCCCCTTTTTTGAAAGGGCTTCTGCAATATCCATTGAAGTTACAGAACCAAACAATTTATCATCTTCACCGCTTTGAGCTTCTATGCTTAAAGTTATACCTGAGACCTGCTTTGCCAGGTCCTCCGCAGACCTGATTATCTTTTTGGCCTTAACGAGGATGATATTTTTCTGGTGCTCAAATTGTCTTATATTATTGGAGTTTGCCTCTACGGCAAGATTCCTCGGTAAAAGATAATTCCTCCCGTAACCGTTTGCAACGTCCACAACGCTGCCTATTGTACCAAGGTTTTTTACATCTTCTTTTAAAATAACTTTCATATCATTCACTCTCCTGTATTTTTAATATTTTTTATCAAAAATTCGATGGTCTTGCAACACAATAAAGTTATTATTATGATTTTAAATCGAAAGACGAGGAACCATCCCTTTTATTGATTTTTTCTGAATGTTTTAATTTATACTTTCTTCTTATTATTGTCAATCTTAAGGAAACATCTTCCCCGGATTCATTATCCCGTTCGGATCAAAAACATTCTTGATCGCCTTCATTATTTCAATGCTTGTATCCGAAAGTTCCATGCCCACATATTGTTTCTTGGTAAGTCCCACTCCATGCTCCCCCGATATGGTGCCTTCCAGCTTGAGGGTGGCTTGAAAAATATCTTTAACAGAATTTTTTGCCCGTTCATACTCCCCTTTATCATTTTTATCGGTCATGACGTTTACATGAATATTCCCGTCTCCTGCGTGACCAAAGTTTACTATTTTAAGATTATATTTTTCTGAAATTTCTTTTAACGCCTGCAGCATCTCCGGAATTCTTCCTCTGGGAACAACGATGTCTTCATTTATCTTTGTAGGTTTAATACGGTAAAGCGCAGGTGATATCGCCCTCCTCGCCTCCCATATACGCTTTTTTGCAAACATGTCCTCAGCAATACGGACTCTGGCGTTCAGTGAAGTGCATATGGAAACAATTTTATCAGCTTCTTCAGAGACCGAAGCGCGCGAGCCGTCCACTTCAATTAGTAACAACGCTTCAGCATCTGTCGGCAATCCGAATTGTCTGTAATTTTCTACTGCTCTTACCGACTCATTATCCATAAATTCAAGAACTCTCGGAATTATTCCTGAAGAAGTAATCTTAGAAACTGTTAAAGCCGCATCATTTATTTCTGAATATGTGCATAAGAGAGTCATTGTTTCCGCGGGAAGAGGCAACACCTTCAAAAATATTTTTGTTACAACACATAAGGTCCCTTCTGAACCTACGATAAGCCGTGTCAAATCATATCCAACTACGTTCTTATATGTCTTCCCTCCTGTCATCATTACCCTGCCGTCGGGAAGAACTACTTCAAGTCCAAGCACATAATCCCTTGTCACCCCATACTTTATGGCCCTCGGACCGCCGGCGTTTTCAGCGACGTTTCCTCCGAGAGTACAGTAGTTCATGCTTGACGGGTCGGGCGGATAAAAAAGTCCCTTTGCTTCAAGCTGCTCCTGCAGATGACCATTGATTACGCCCGGCTCGACAACAGCGATCATATTTCTTTCATCAATTTCAAGAATTTTGTTCATGCTGTCGAGAGACAGTATAATTGCATCTTTCACCGGCACAGCGCCGCCTGTCATGCCCGTCCCGGCGCCGCGCGCGACTATCGGTGTTCTTTGTTTGTTGGCAAATGCAACCATCTGTGAGACCTCGTCAGTACTTACAGGTTTTACAACCGCAGAAGGTTCACCCTGTATTGAAGAGGAATCAAAGCCATAGCAAAAAAGCTCCTCTTTATCAGTTGAAACCCTGCCGGGAAGGGGGAACGTCTCTTCGTTTTTCTTTTTAAATATTTTAAACACCATGATGTTTTAATTATAGCAGTCTGTGAAAAGAAATATAATATCCAAATTCATTTTCTGTAACATATTTAGCTTATCTTGTGGTATATTAAAGAAATTCCGGTTTTGTTGGAAAAACTACAAAAAGTCAATTTTGATTTTTATAAAAACCATAATCTCTTAAAACATATTTTTATATTTTCATGAATTATGCCTTCAATTAATTCAGTATTGACTGAGGAACTGATGGCTGAAAAACAAAATAATTTAAAGAAAAAAACCGGAAAGCAGCAAGAATCCCGCATAGTCAGACTAACGAAGATCAAATCCTCATCCGCTTCCAGGATAAAAAATACTAACCTCAAAAATACCACTGAGCGCAGATTAAAGTTTAAAGACCAGACCGTGAGACTGGACAAACTCTCCGCGCAGGATATCAGGCTGCTTATACAAAAACTCAGGACGCATCAGATCGAACTTGAGATGCAGAATGAAGAACTGCGCAGGACACAGCTCATTCTCGAGGCTTCGCGGAGCAAGTATGCTGACCTCTATGACTTCTCGCCCGTCGGCTACTTTACCTTCGATGAAAAAGGAGTAATTCTCGAAGCAAACCTTGTGGGGGCGGGAATGCTGGGTATTTCGAGAAACTCATTAATAAAAAAGCTCCTTACCGTTTTTATTCACCGGGAGGACCAGGATATCTTCTATCATCACCGTGAAAAGATCTTTAAAACAGGGATCCCCGAGACATGCGAGATCAGATTGAAGAGGAAAGACGGTACGTTATTTTATGCCAGCCTGCAAAGCATCACGGTAGAAAGCATCGCCAACCAGGCCATTCTCTGCAGGACGGCGGTAAGCGACATTTCAATGCAAAAGCAGGCGGAGGAGGCGCTGCGCGCAAGTTCGGAGCGCTACCGTTTTTATATTGAAGTGACAGGCGAGTTGGGATGGACTACAAATGCTGAAGGAGAGGTCGTGGAAGATTTGCCTTCCTGGAAGAATTATACCGGCCAGACCTATGAGGAAATTAAAGGTTGGGGATGGTCAAAAGCTCTTCACCCTGAGGACCTTGAGCACACCGCACAGATATGGAGAAAAGCCGTTAAGGAAAAAAGCGTCTATGAGGTCGAATATCGTATACGCCGACACGACGGGATTTATCGTTACTTCATGGCCCGGGGCATCCCCGCGTTTAAAGAAGACGGAAGTATCCGGGAATGGGTCGGTACTTGCATCGACATCAGCGAACGCAAGCATGCAGAAGAAGCGGTTCGAAACGCGCTCAATGATTCAAGACAGCGACAGGCTGAAGTTACAGCGCTTCTTGAGGCATCCCGTGCGGTGATAGAACAGCATGAATTCAAAGCTACCGCACAGCTCATTTTCAGTTCATGCAAGAGCTTAATCGGGGCGACCGCAGGATATGTGGCCCTGTTATCAAAGGATGGGATGGAGAATGAGGTTCTTTTTTTAGACTCCGGAGGTCTTCCCTGTACTGTAGACCCGTCTCTCGCAATGCCCGTCAGGGGACTGCGTGAAACGGCTTACCGTACAGGTAACGCAGTTTATGAAAATGATTTTTCTCACAGCAGGTGGATGAGCTTTATGCCTGAAGGGCATACAAAGCTTGAAAATGTTTTGTTTGCTCCATTAGTAATCAAAGGCGAGACTGTCGGGCTTCTCGGTCTTGGGAATAAACCCGGGGGCTTCACGGAAAACGACGCCCGGATGTCTGCCGCATTCGGCGAACTTGCGTCAATCGCCCTTTATAACAGCAGGCTGTTTGAATTACTGAAAAACAACGAAGAAAAGTTCCGCTCGGTTGCGCAGACTGCAAGCGACGCCATCATATCTGCTGACAGTCTTGGGAACATTATTTTCTGGAACAGCGGAGCCGAAACCATCTTTGGTTATATGGCAGAAGAAGTAACAGGCAAGCCCTTTGCATTCATAGTGCCGGAACGGTTCAAAGAATATCATCAAAAGGGAATGGACCGCGCGGTTTCAAAAGGGGTGCTGACAACTTCCGGGATGAGGTTGGAAACAACAGGGGTGAGAAAAGACGGCAATGAATTTCCCCTTGAACTTTCCCTTGCAAGATGGGAAACAAAGGAAGGGATTTTCTTCACCACCATTATACGCGATACTACCGAGCGAAAGCAGGCAGAGGAAGAACGTGAACGGCTGATTGAGGAGCTTGAGCGATCCAACAAGGAGCTGGAACAATTTGCCTATATCGCATCCCACGACCTTCAGGAGCCGCTCCGCATGGTCTCAAGCTATGTGCAGCTTATCAGCAAACGCTATAAAGATAAGCTGGACCAGGACGCTGATGACTTCATTGCCTTTATCGTCAATGGAGCATCCCACATGCAGACGCTCCTGCATGATCTGCTAACGTACTCGCGCGTTGGGACACATGGTGAGCCTTTCGGGTTCACAGACCTGAACTCCGTACTTGATAAAGCAACCATCAATCTCAAGAAAGTCATTGATAAAAACCATGCCGATATAAAATATGAAAACCTGCCGGCTGTTTATGCGGACGAAGTGCAGATGGTCCAGGTATTTCAGAACCTTATCACCAATGCGATCAAGTTCCGCAGCGGTGAGACGCCCCACATCCGTATTTCCGCCGAACGTAAAGAAAATGAATGGATCATTCAGGTTCGTGACAACGGCATCGGGATCGACCCGAAACATTTCGACAGGATTTTTATCATATTCAAGCGTCTTCACACAAAGGAGAAGTATCCCGGAACGGGAATCGGACTGGCAATCTGCAAGAAGATAGTGGAACGCCACGGAGGACGAATATGGGTTGAGTCAGAACCTGGAAAGGGTTCGACGTTTTATTTTACGATACCGGCAGCGTTGAATAGCATATAAGTAAAGAGAAAAAAGTCCGGAAGCTCGGAAGTACGGAGGGATAAAAGTTTTTTCCTTCCGCTCTTACGCACTTCCAGGCTTACGAGCTATAAATACTATTTAACTAAGAGAGGTGAATAACCATGGACAGACATACATTGAACCCGATTGAAGTCCTCCTCGTAGAAGACAATCCCGGTGATGTGCGCCTGATGCAGGAGGCGCTGAAGGACTCCAAGGTTCATAACAATTTGCACGTCGTATATGACGGAGAAGAAGCGATGTCTTTTCTCCGCCGAGAAGGCAAATACTCCGGCTCCCCGGAACCGAACCTCATTATGCTCGATTTGAACCTTCCGGGGAAAGACGGCCGCGAGGTGCTTGATGAGATCAAGAATGACACCGCCCTCAAGCACATCCCTGTGGTTATTGTAACCACTTCAGCGGCTGAGGAAGACATCCTGAAAAGCTACAGCCTCCACGCAAATTGTTATGTCACAAAACCGGTAAATCTCGAGCAGTTTATAAAAGTGGTGCATGCGATTGAGGATTTCTGGTTCTCTATCGTGAAACTGCCAAAAAAAACGTGATATGATATAAGTGCGGTCACCAAGAAGGTGACATTAACGTCATTGACCAGAAAATAGAGGGTCATCCTTCGACAGCCTCAGGATGACACATGGACTGTCAGGGTGAGCTTGTCGAACTATGACGCAACAGGCTCAGGGTGACAAGCAAGATGGGCAAAAAGTCACGCCGAAATCCAGAATGATATATTAATATAATTGAGTTATCCATATGCTCAAAAAAAATATACATATCCTTCTTATAGAAGACAACCCCGGTGACGTGAGGCTTATACGGGAAATGCTTAAAAAGTCGAAACTGGCGTACTCGTTCGACCACGCCGGCACGCTTTCTGACGGCCTTGTAAAACTCAAGGAACATGCCTTTGACGTTATCCTGCTGGACATGAATCTCCCTGACAGCAGCGGTCTCGACTCTATTCCTGAGATCAAGAGAGTGGCGTCGAAGATTCCGATTGTTATGCTCACCGGACTTGACGATGAAGAGACGGCTGTTTCCGCGCTCCAGCTTGGCGTCCAGGACTATCTGCTCAAGGACCGGATAGACAGAACTCTTCTGCTACACTCACTGCGGTACGCCATGGAACGGAAACGGATCCTTGATGCGCTTGCTGAATCTGAAGAAAAATACAAAAACCTCGTAGACAATTCTCTCGTAGGCGTTTACAAAGCGAATCTCGAAGGAGAAATCCTTTTTGCAAATAATGCCCTGGCCCGGATGCTCGAGTACTCATCGCCGGAGGAAATGATGTCAGTCATGGCGCTGTCGCTATATAAGACGCCGAAAGAGAGAAGAAATTTACTTGATATTCTTATAAAAACAGGGAAAGTCAATAACTTTGAAATTGACGCGGTTACAAAGACGGGAAAGACCAAAAGCCTGCTTCTCAGTTTAACCCTTAACGGAGATGTTATATCCGGAATGCTTATTGATATCTCAAAACGCAAGCAGATGGAAGAGACCATAAAGCACCTGGCGTATCATGACATCCTGACCGGTTTGCCGAACAGACTTCTCTTTATAGACCATCTCAGGCTTGCACTGAGCCAGTCGTCCCGCAACCAGCATATGGTGGCGGTGCTATATCTGGACCTCGACAATTTCAAGGAAATAAATGATTCCCTGGGGCATGCAGCCGGAGACCAGTTGCTTCAGGCGGTTTCCCGCCGTCTTAAGACCTGCCTGCGTGAAAGCGATACCATTGCCCGAATAGGAGGAGACGAATACGGTATCCTTTTGCCGCATGCAGATAATGAAGAGGACATCGTCACTATTGCCGGGAAGATCATTTCAGCCTTCCAGCAGCCCTTCATAATCGGCAATCATACGCTTCACACTTCCGCAAGTATCGGAATTAGTCTCTATCCTTATGACGGGGCTGACGTAGAAACATTGCTGAAAAATGCCGATGCCGCAATGTATAACGCCAAGAAACGGGGCAGGAACAATTACCGGTTTTATAATCCCGCCATGAATGCCAGGACTCTTGAGCGGATGAAGCTGACGAACAGCCTGCGTAATGCAATAGAGTCCGGGGAACTGGTGGTTTATTACCAGCCCCAGGTAAGCATTGATACCGGGCAGATACTTTGCGCGGAGGCTCTTGTGCGATGGCAGCACCCGGAGATGGGTTTACTGCAGCCAATGCAGTTCATCCCTTTAGCTGAAGAAACAGGACTTATCACGCAAATTGATGACTGGGTGCTGCGCACTGCCTGCACACAGAACAAGACATGGCAGAAAGCGGGATATTCACCTGTTAGTATAATGGTAAATCTGTCATCCCGCCATTTTCAGCAGCCTGACTTTGTTGATACAGTCTCCCAAATACTGAAAGAGACCGGCCTGGAGCCCGAATTCCTTGGGATCGAAATTACCGAACGCACCTTAATGCAGGACATTGATTTGACTATCCCGTATTTTAACAAACTGGCTGACACAGGCGTCAGGTTTTGCATAGACGACTTCGGCATAGGGTACTCTTCATTAAATTATCTGAAAAAATTGCCTGTTCAGATGCTCAAAATAGACAAATCCTTTATAAGCGGTCTGTCGACAGACCCTGATTACAAGACAATTACAAATGCCGTGATTAACCTTGCGCACAGCCTGAAACTGAGGGTGGTTGCCGAGGGTGTTGAGACCGAAGACCAGCTTTCATTCCTCCAGATCATCCACTGTGATGAGATGCAGGGGTATCACTTCAGCAGGCCCCTGCCGGCAAAAGAATTTCCCCGTTTTCTGAAACCGGCATGTTAAACTAATTTGAAAACCACAGAGGCGCTGAGACACAGAGAAAGCTGCAAATTCGAAATCCGAAGCACGAAACTTGAAACAAAGAGGGAATTTCGTATTTACAAGGTTCATTATTTTTTTGTTTATTTAGACGTTATGTAATTTTTTTACGATGGATAAACAAGAGATACATATTCTCCTGATCGAAGACAATCCCGGGGACGTCAGGCTGATAAGGGAAATGCTCGCAGAATCGAAGTTGAAGCTTTTTTCGCTTGAGCATTCCGGAAGCCTTTCGGATGGACTCGATTCCCTATCTAAAAATACTCATGACGTGATCCTTCTGGATATCGGCCTCCCGGACAGCGGCGGACTTGATTCGGTTCATGAAGTAAAAAAGGCTGCGCCTGTGATACCGGTTGTAATGTTAACCGGACTTGACGACGAAAAGACGGCTGTTTCAGCCCTGCAGCTCGGCGTCCAGGATTATCTGGTAAAAGACAGTATAGATAGTAATCTGCTGGTCCGTTCAATCCGGTATGCCCTCGAGCGCAAACAGATAGAGGAAGAATTAAGGAGACACCGGGAGTTCCTTATGGAATTAGTGGAAGAACGGACCAAGGAACTGCAAAAGAGCAACGAAGCGCTTGAAAAGGAGATCTCTGAACGCAAGATAACCAACGAACTTCTGGAAAACGTCTTCTCCAACGTCCACGTCTTAATTGCATATATGGATACTTATTTTAACTTCATCAGGGTGAACAGCAAATATGCAAAAAATGAGGGGAAGGAGCCGGAGTTCTATGAAGGTAAAAACTACTTCGACCTGTTCCCGATTGAAGAAAATAAAGTGATCTTCCGTAAAGTGGTTGAAACAGGAGAACATTACTTCGCCAAAGCTAAGCCATATACACATACAGAACATCCGGAACAACGAATGACATTCTGGGACTGGAGCCTGAAACCTGTAAAAAATGCTGCAGGCAAGGTCAGCGGGCTGGTCCTCAGCCTTATCGACGTAACCGACAATATAACTCTTTATTCTGAACTGATGCGTTCCGAACACCTGGCTTCAGTGGGCAAACTTGCTGCAGGCGTGGCGCATGAGATTAATAACCCGATAAACGGTATTATTAATTATGCTCAAATATTGCTGAACAGGCGCGAGGCGGGAAGCAAAGAGTACGACATTGCACACAGGATCATAAAAGAAAGCGATCGTATCGCCGGCATTGTCAGAAGCCTTTTATCATTTGCCCGTGAAAGCAAAGAGGAAAAAAAACCTATTGATATCAGTGAAATATTATCAGATTCACTGGCCCTGACTGAAACACAGATAAGAAAAGGCGGGATCAATCTTGTGGTAAATACTCCTCCCGGCCTGCCCCCTATCATTGCGCAGCCGCAGCATATCGAGCAGGTGTTTCTGAATCTCATCAGCAATGCATGCTATGCACTGAACCGGAAATATTCGGAAGAACATAACGGTAAACTCCTCAGGATTTCTGCTCAGACGGTAAAAGTACAGGATAACCCCCATGTGCGGATAACATTTTATGATCAGGGCACCGGGATACCGGCAGAGATAAAGGACAAGGTAATTGATCCTTTTTTTACGACCAAATCCGGCAGTGAGGGAACGGGGCTGGGGCTGAGTATCAGCCATGGCATCATTAAAGATCATGGCGGCAGGTTTAAAATAGACAGCGTTGAAGGAGAATTTACAAAAGTTATAATAGACCTGCCTGTTGAGACAACAAAGGGATGACTAATTATTGACTGTTTATAAAGTCAAACACTGAAGCGTCATTCCCGCAGTCTGTTGAGCGGGAATCCAGTCTTTTTAATAAGTTCTGGATGCCCGATTAAAGACTTCGGGCATGACAAAAATGACAAACGGCAATTAATCGACTTTATAAACAGTCAATAATTAGAGGGGACATGCCTCATCACACCGAATCTGCAAGATGCATGGAAACAACCTTTGAAGAGCCCGGCTCTTCCATTGTTATGCCATAGATATAATTGGCCGCTTCCATGGTCCGCCTGTTGTGGGTAATGGTAATAAACTGAATTCCTTTTGAAAGTTCTTTTAACAGATTAATAAACCTGTCAGTGTTTGACTCGTCAAGAGGCGCATCAACCTCGTCTAATATACATAGCGGTGTCGGTTTTATCATAAAGCCGGCAAAGAGGAGGGAAAGAGCGGTCAACGCCTTTTCACCGCCTGAAAGCAGCATGAGATTCTGAAGTCTCTTGCCGGGGGGCTGGGCCACAATTTCAATTCCTGCATCTAAAATATCCCCTTCCGTAAGATGCAGTTCCGCCCTTCCTTTTCCAAAGAGCGTTGTAAATACCTCGCGGAATTTTTCATTCAGGGCGTTAAAAGCCTCATTTAACCTCGCCTGTGTAGTTCTGTTTATTTTCTGTATCGTATCCTGCAATGCTTCAATGGATGCAAAAAGGTCATCACGCTGTTTTGACAGGAATTCATATCGTGCTTTTAGTTCTTCATACTCATCAAGCGTGCCGAGGCTTACAGGACCTATTTCCTGCAGACGTTCCCTGAGCTGCGTCAGATTTTCCTCTTCGTCTGCCGTAACTATGTCGGCAATATCCGCTGTTTCGATCTCAACAGAATACGTTTTTCTGATATCATCCCTCAGGTAATTAAGCCTCATTGTTAATTCCATCTTCTTCATTTCAGTATGATTAAGTTCGTTGCGGATGGACTCATGTTCAACAGCAAGCGATCTTTGCTGCTTTTCAATGATTGCAAGCTCTGCTGTTTTTGATTCAAGTATTTCGCTGACTTTTGATACCTCGTTTTGCAACTCACTGACTATAACAACTTTGTATCTCAGTGCATCTTCTTTTTCCACTACCCCCTGCTCTTTATGCCTTATGTTTTCTTCAATACTGAGGCATTCAGCAAAAATCTCTTCTTTTTTCTTTTCTATTTCAATGATAAAATTATTAAGCCTTTCGGTTTCCCTTTCGATCGAAATCATTTTTTCCCTGGTTGATGTGAGATCAAGTTTTATCCCGGTAAGTTCCGAACGAAGTGTCTCAAGCGCTTCCCTCCTGCCGGCTATTGTTTCCTGAATTGAGGTTATTTGCCCCTCGATCTCCTGTTTTTCGCTTTCGAGCCTTCCGTATTCCGAATGCTTAATTTCAAGTAAATTCTCCAGATTATCTTTTTCAGCATGATCATCATTTATTTCGATAGATATATATTCATACTTTTGCCTGATCCTGTCGTTTTCCTCTATCAGGTTCTCTGCCTTTACTTCCAGAGCATGGCAGAATTTCTCCTGGCCGGATATTATTGCGTCAGTTGAAATCATGTCATTCTCTATTGATACAATCTCTCCCTTATTGTTAGAAACAGTTTCTTCAGCAATCATGATTTTATCTTTCATTGCCGAGATATCCTGTTCAGTCTCTTTTATCATCCTTTTTATCTTCAGCACCTCTTTTCCGCTTCCGCCAAAGACGATGCCTGACGGTTCAAGCACTTCTCCATTAAGCGTCACAAAATAATATTTCCTCAGGTTTGTGTCTGAATCACGGAGGGAGAATGCGGCGTCGAGATTATCAACAAGCGCCACATTGCTCAAAAGCGATGCCGCTGTTTTTTCAAAACCCTCTTTTACGGTTACAAAACCAATCGCCTCTCCGATAATCCCGCGGCCTGCAATGTTGTTATGTTCAGATGAAAATACATGGTGCATATCAATTGCAATAAAACCGCTGCGTTTTGATTTCTGTTCTCTGACATATTGCAGGGCCTTCGCAACCTCATTCCGGTCTTCAACGACTGCTGCATTCAGCTTATCTCCAAGAATCGCTTCTATAGCTGTCTCATACTGAGATGAGGTCTCAAATATATCTGCAACCTGACACAGGGCTTTTACATTTTCATCAAGAGAACTCCTCTGTATTTGATCCAGTTCCATCAGTGACTCGAACCTTGAACTCATTGCGGCCAGGTCTTCCCTTTCACTGTAAAGGATTTCTTCGTTTGCGGAGAGTTCCTGTTTCCTGACTCTCAATTTATTAACGAGGTCTTCTTTTGTCTGCTTTATTTCATTAAGTTCAGCAGCAACCCTGCCATGTTCATTTTTAGTTTCTTCAATCGCTGTCTGCAGGGAAGACAGGCTGTCGTTCAGGAAATTTATGTCCTGCGAACTTTTTTCCGCCTTTCTGCTTATATTTTCAATGCTGAAAGACAACTGGTTCATCTCGTTTTTTATACTGCTGATTTCCTCTGCCTTGTTAAAAAGATTCCTCCTCTGTACTTCAACCTCATGCTCGAAACCTTTTATCTCGTTATCAGAATCAGCAAACCCCCTGTTTTTATCTTCAAGCATGGTCTCAAAATTCTCAAGGTCGCTGATCATCTCTGCTTTCTTATTTTCTTTTTCCTGTACGGATCGGCTTGCCGTTTCTTTCTGAGCAGTCAGCTCGCCATCCTGTTTCAGCAGGGATTCGTGTTTCCCCTTTAAATTATCAGAGTCGCTTTTAAGCAATGCAATCTTTCCTTCATCTTCGGCGATCTCTTTTTCAAGGGAATAGAGCTTCATCCTGACTTCGCCGAGATGCTTTTCAGTGTCAACGCATAAAAGTTTCTTTTCCTCTATCAAGGCCTCAGCAGCGTGGAGCTTTGCGTAAACTTCAGCTTCTTTTCCTTTGTACGTTTCTTCCGATGCAGTAAGAGCGGATATTTCATTCTGCATTGTCTTTAAATCCCTCTTCGAAATACGCAATTCGATATCTTTTATCTCTTCAAGCAATCTCTTGTATCTCTCCGCCTTCTTCGCGTGTCTGTCTATTGAGTTAATTTGTCTTTTTACCTCGGCAATAATATCCTGCAACCTCTGGATATTCGATTTGGAGGCCTCAAGTTTATTTAAGGCCTCTGTCCTCCTAACTTTATATTTCATTACGCCGGCAACTTCTTCGATCAGGAACCTCCTGTCCTGAGGCTTTGAATTCAGAATAAAATCCATCTTCCCCTGTTCGAGAATAGAGTAAGCCTTCAGTTCAAGTCCCGTATCAAGAAACATATTTTTTATATCCTTGAGCCTGCACTGTACCTTGTTCATAAGGTACTCGCTTTCTCCTGACCTGTAAAGACGTCTTGTGACAGAGATTTCAGTCAGCGCAGTCCTGTTATCATCTTCAGACCCGTTTGTGGGATTTTTCATGACATCTGAAAGTACGAGGGTGACCTCTGCCATGCCTTTAGTCTTCTTTGTTGCAGAACCCAGGAATATTACATCCTCCATGCTGTCACCGCGAAGACTCTTGGCGCTCTGTTCGCCCAGGACCCATCTGAAAGCATCAACAATGTTACTTTTGCCGCACCCGTTAGGGCCGACAATTGCGGTTATGCCGGGATGAAAATTGAATACCGTTTTCTCTGCAAATGATTTAAAACCGAACAATTCCAATCTTTCTACACGCATAGTTTATTCCTTATTTTAATGTACGCAGGCTAAAGCCTGCGGCTACTAAATATAGTGAATTTACACCAAACACATCACAAGATGATGTGTTTTTATTCTGAATAATATATACCATCGGACATTTTCTATCAAGCTATTTTTTATTGTTAACCCGGAAAATGCAGTTATATAAAACCACAGAGCACACAGAGAGATTATTAACATATTAAAAGACTTATATTATTAAAGAATTCTCTGTGTCCTCTCTTTAATAATGATAAATATAATCAAACAAAACCTTGCATAAAAGAGTGCACAGAGAGCAGCAGTAAAAAACAATTTTTTTCTTTTTGCAACAATATGTTACTCTGTGTTCTCTGTGGTTAATTGCATTATTCGGATTAAAAGACTTTAGATTCTTTTGATTTGGGATTTAATTAGATTAAAAGAAATGAAAAACCTGAAGAGAAGGCAACAGGATTAAACCTGTACCTTTTAAAATCTATGCTTTAAAAGTAAGATAACAAATAAGAACAAAGCTTATTTTCTCCTCTGATGTTTGGTCCTTTTAAGAAGCTTCCTGTGCTTGTGCTTGCTCATCTTCTTCTTGCGCCACTTAACAACACTTCCCAAGCAATTCACCTCCTTTTAAAATTTAGATACACAGTTTACCATATATCTTAAATGATTTCATAGCTATAAGTTGAAAAGAAGGATATGGTTACCGTTTTACCAATAAATATCATAAACCAAGGCTTATACCAATAAGAGCTCGCATGTTCGTTTCATTTTGATCGCCGTTTAAATTCTGTACAACCGGGAAACCGGCAGAGAGATAAGCTGACCATTTTCTGCTCCATGAAAACCTCATCGCCGGAGATAAAAATATAACTGTTTCACCACTGTTTTTATCTTTGACACCATCAATTTTCTGCTTCTGCTTCCACTCTCCATTAGCCTCAACAATTAAATCCCAGACAACTGGCCTGTTAAAGACCCTGTATGAGAGGGCCAGGTCATAATTAAATAAATCCCCCAAATCTGTTTCCTGTGCCCCTTTAGTTGCGATTGTATAAAGCACATCAGCGTCCAGAGACATCTTTTCAAAACGTTTTGTTGCGGCTAAGCCCACGAGAGGATTCCAGGAACCGCTTCCGGGTTGAAACTCTGTCTCAAACCGCTCCCCGTCTATATCTCTTGCTTTTGTTCTGCCGAAAGGGATTCTCAGGCCGAAGATGAGAGATGATTCTATATTCAAGTCATACATTTTCAGAAAACGATACTGGCTGAATATTGTGAGATCGCCAATGCCTTTTGAATCGCCGTGAATGTGGACCTCATCCGGCTCATCTTTGTGTGCCTCTTTTATGTTATTTAAAACTACATAAGGAACTTTTAAACTCAGTGTCAAATCATCGGTTATTCCATAACCCATACTGAAGATGGTGTGAAAAATAGAATCAACGCTGTGGACATCTGAACCGCTTTGAGCAATCTCCTTAAGCTCACTGTCAGAAAAAGCATCAAAATCAATAAATTCCGACTGCAATGCCAGAGCCCATTTATCATGCTGCAAAGTTGAAGCAGAGATAGTCCTTACAGGTCCCGTCTCCCCCAGTCCTGCACCGCCTGATGGATGATGCGCCGATGCACTTGCGCTTAATAACAAGATAAAAGAGACAACAACAGCTGTTCCTATTTTACTTAAGATATCTGTCTCCTAACCCCTCATCTTCATATACTCACCGGCCTGATGCATAAACGCCTCAAGCTGTATCCCTGAACATGTTGTCTCAACTCCGTCGTATGCTACGCTGAGGCAGGGAATGCTTTCATTCTGTCTGAGTCCTTTCAGCAAAGCGCTTACAATTGTGCCGGGCATGCATCCAAAGGGCATTGCGCTGATTATACCGGAGGCTCCTTTATTAACAAAATCAACTGCCTTACCCATGCTCAAGACAGCCTCCCCTTCAAATGAATCGTGAAGATAAGGAGAGGCGTTCTTCAGTATTTCAGTTGTAGAAGGTTCTTTAAGAGTCCTCAAAAACCCTTCAAAGGGTTTAGAATATTTATGTTCAGTTTTCTTCTGAACATGTCTTGCAATTACTGTCCTTAAAAGATCCTCTGCAAGCTTTTGGGTGAAAGAATTACGGAGATTTACAATAGATTGCCGCAGGGCTGTATAATTTACATAATAAAGCCATTCTTCCACGGGAGCAAGCCACACTTCACCGCCCAGCGCCTCAATCTTTCTGATGATGTCTTCATTGGCAAACTTATTGTGTCTGACAAATATCTCTCCGATGACACCGATTAAAGGCTTTTTGTCTTCTTTCTTTTTTATTTCCGAAAAAGACCTGCGCATATCATTGAAAAGTTCGGTCATACTTCCGTTACCGCTTTTCAAGGCCCCGCTGATTTTTTTCAAATATCCCTGATAAAGATCATCCGTCTCACCTTTATTGACTTCATAGGGTCTCGTTTCATGAAGACACTTCATAAGCAGTTCTATAGCTATAACACCTTTCCATACCTGTTTTGAAAAATCCTTTCCAACCATGCCGAGGACCGTATAAAGTGATTCATCCTGATTTGGCGAAAATATCGGGACCTCCGGAAATCCTGCTTCATCAAGGACCAGTCTGTGAAAGACGTTATACTGCCCAAAGCGGCAAGGACCTGCTCCGGACGGCATGAAAAACGCAGCCCTGTCCGGATCGAAGCCGGCTGACAGGGCCTTTTTCACCATATCTCCAGTTGTAATAGCACAAGGATAACATTCTTTTCCCGACACAAACCGTCTTCCAATTGTTACGGTTTCAACATCAGGGGCCTTCATTACCTCAGCCTCAAGCCCGCATGCCTCAAAAGCGGCTGCAAGACCGAATGCATGATCGGACATCATAGGTATGTAAACAACCCGTCTCTTAAGTGAAGAAGCGGGGAAGCGGGGAAGCGGGGAAGTTGCCTCTTCGCTTACAGACTTCCGTACTTTCCCGCTTTCCCGCTTCCGTTCTTCTGCTCCTCTGCTCTGTCCTTCTATGCTGTCAAGAAAGGCCTCGCATCTTGTTATCACCCCGGCATCAGCGCTGTGTTCATCGATTTCAATATTCAGAAATGGCTTATTTGACATTGTTCCATCAAAAAAATGCTGTATAAAAGAATCAGGACCGCAGGAAAAGTTGCCGATATAAAGTGCAAATAGTTTTTGATTGTCTCTTATTATCTCAGCAGCCCTAAGAATGTTCTGCCCCGACCTCCAGTACATATTGGCCCATTTATCAAAGATGTCAACTGATTCCAAAGGGAGATAATCCATGGGGATGGAAAATACGCCGAGGGCCGCCAATTTCTTCGGTATTTCAAGATTGACGCCTGAATCAAAAGCGTTGTACGAACGGCCAACAATTACAATAGTCCTCCCGGTGATTTTCTCAAGAATCTCTCTGCCGCGGTTTTTAATTGCAGAAGTAAATTCCTTCTGCGCCCTGTCAGCTTTATCCAGAGTATTTACAATTGCACGTTTTGTTACATGAAATGGTTTAAGGGATCTGTATATTTCATTGATAAGATATGGCCTTCCACGTTCAAGATTTATTATTGGTTTAATAAGTCTCGCCTTCTCGAAGGCTATGCCGGCTATATATGGCATTGTCTGTGTATAGGGACATGCGAAACTGCGTACTGACTCATTTTCATGATTAAAATTTATAAAACTCGGCAAAAATATTGCGTCGACATTTTTGTCTATCAGGTCTCTGATATGGCCATGTGCAACCTTGTGAGGAAAACAACTTTCAGCAAGGATATTCTCAACGCCTTTGTTTATTATTTTCCTGTTTGTATTGTCTGAAAACTCTACTTCAAATCCGAGTTCCCATAGAAGCGTACTCCAGAAAGGGAGGAAATCCTGGAAGAAGAATATGCGGGGAATGCCGATACGAGTTTTGAGTTTTGAGTTTTGAGTTTTGAGTTTTTCAGAGTATTTCCTGTGCGCTTTTAAAAGCAACTCCTCACGTTCGGCGAAGAGGTCCGGCATATTCTTTGCAGAAGTATTTTTCTTGCATTTAACGTCATATTTTTCACACCTGCTTCCATAATAAAGCGGCTCTTTCTCCCCGTCTACCTGAACCCTGTTTATCTCGCAAAGATTATCGCATCCTTTGCACATAAATGATTTAATCTCGTAATCTCTTTTTGAAAGGTCAAAACCTTTGAAAGATGTAACCGGTGATTTATGTAGTGGCAATTCATGAATTGCCCCTACTCCTGAACGCTGAACGCTGATTGCTGAGTTCTGACTCTCCATATGCTTCTTCGCAATCATAGCCATCCCGATAGCGCCTGTAACATCATGATGAGGGGGTACAATAATTTTTCGGTCGAGATAATTTTCAAAGGCCGCAACAACGCTCTTGTTAAAAGCCACGCCCCCCTGGAAAAATATCTTTTTTCCGACCGCCCTGTCTCCGACAACACGGTTTATATAGTTCTGAACAATTGAATAAGCAAGTCCTGCCGTAAGGTCTTCCTTTGTTGCGCCTTTCTGCTGTTTCGACAGGAGAGAGTTTTCCATAAAAACAGTACACCTTTCTCCAAGGGAGCATGGTTTCTGTGAATTAAACGCTAATTGAGCAAATTCGTTTTTCACCAATATGCCAAGTTTCTCAGCCTGTTCTTCAATAAAAGAACCTGTGCCTGCCGCACACGCCTTGTTCATTTCAAAATCAACAATTATGCCATTACGTATGGAAATATATTTTGAATCCTGCCCGCCGATTTCAAAAATAGTGTCCACTTCAGGGTCTATTTCCACAGCAGCAGTTGCCTGCGCGGTAATTTCATTTTTTACGATGTCAGCGCCGACAAAATCAGCAATCATGTACCTGCCGGACCCTGTGGTCCCAACTCCGAGAATATTGACCTCATCACCAACCTCGCTGCCTATTTCTTCAAGTCCTTTTTTTACTGCTTCAATCGGCCTTCCCGCAGTCATGAGATAGCTCTTTGCAAGCAGCCTGCCCTCTTCATCAATAACGGCAAGGTTGGTGCTTATCGAACCGATATCGATGCCGAGATAAGCGTTTAAAGGCAGTGATGAGTGATGAGTGACGAGTGACGAGTTCATACTTTTCATCTTCTCATTTTCTTCTTTACTTCCACCTTCTGACTTCTGACTTCTGACTTTCTTCAACGGTTTATGTCCATGTTCCTCATCTTTCAGAGTCTCAATAAATAATTTCAGCCTTTCAATATCAAAATTATTTTCTATACCCTCCTCCATATCCTTCAAAACAGCGCCTATTGCAGGCATTATCGCAAAATGTTCGGGGATTATGATGTTATCTGTATTTAATACTTCCCTGAACGCCCTTACAACGCCCTTATTAGCTGCTACACCTCCCTGAAAACTTATGGGTTCAGGCAACTCCATATTCTTGCAGATACTGCCTTTGAAATTTCTTGTAACTGCAAAGCAAAGTCCAGCGACAATATCCTCAACAGGCGTGGCTATCTGCTGAAGATGGATCATATCCGATTTTGCAAAGACACTGCATCTGCCGGCTATGCGGGGAGGGTGTTCCGACCTGAGGGAGAGATCACTGAACTCTTCTATACTGAGGTTAAGTCTTTCCGCCTGCTGATCAATGAAGGAGCCTGTTCCTGCAGCGCAAACGGAGTTCATGGAAAACTCCTTGACCGTGCCATTCTCAAGCAGGATGAGCTTTGAGTCCTCGCCCCCCATCTCAATAGCGGTTCTGACTTCAGGATAAAGTTTTTTAGTTGAATAACTGAGGGCGACTACTTCATTTACAGGCTTTATGCCGAAGGCTCCGGCAATAATCTTGCCGGCTGAGCCTGTAACGGAAAGTAGGGGCGTTGCATGCAACGCCCCTACACGCGTTACAGTTTTTAAGAGTTCGTAAGCAACAGGGAGTGGGTTGCCTTTGTGTCTGACATACTTGGTTTCGAGGATATTTCCCCTAGTATCAAGAACAGCAAGTTTTACACTTACAGAGCCTGCGTCAAGTCCTATAAATCTCTCCATCAGGGCGTTTTCCTTATTTCCTTAAAGTCCTGTGCAATCTTTTTTCTACTGATTTAACTTTCTCCTCAATTCTGTTTGTCTTTCCTTTTCTGTCATCAATAGATATTGTCGTTAGTATCCTCTCACTGTTTTTCAAAACGGTATTGTGGCATTTCTTAATCAATCTTGCAACTTCATCCCAACTGCCTTCAACGACAGTACCCATAGGGTTTATTTTATACGGCAACTTGCTGCCGTCAACTATCTCAAGGACATTAGCAATATCATCTCCGATACTGGAGCCCTTGCCAATAGGTATTATGCTGAATTCAACAAGCATTTTTAAAAAAGCGGTCAGCGATCAGCAGTCAGCATTCAGCTTCAATTGCGTTCACTGACAGCTAATCCCGATTGCTGCCGTTTATCCTTTCGATAGTTTTTCTTTTTCTTTCGAGTACGCCTCTTTGCCGGCATCTATTGCTGTAGAAATCAATGACTTCTTCTCTTCAACAAAATGCTTACCGCTCTCGACGGCAGACGAAACTTTATCTTTTACCTGTCCGGCATATTCATTAGCCTTCTTCCTGGTTTCGTCAGCAAATTCTTTTATCTTCTCCCTGGTTTCTCTTCCTGACTGCGGAGCTGTAAGTAAAGCAATCCCTGCACCTACAATACCTCCTAAAACAAATGCAAGAATAACACTGCCTGCAGAAAATCCTCTTTCGTCGTTCATGTTCTCCTCCTTTTTTAAGGTTGTTTGTATTTCAATAACGCCTGTTTAACCGTCATGCCCGAAGTTTCCCCGCCTACTGCCTGCGGGGACAGGCTTAATCGGGCATCCAGGGCTTCCCGTGAAAATGGGAATCCAGTTCCTTAGATAGATTCCCGCTAACTGACTGCGGGAATGACAACTAATATGGCTTTATTAATAAACTCCTCAGCAACTCCTTACTTCTGTGAGGTAATCTTCTGGATAGCTCCATGTGTTAAAACACTTAGTGCTGTTTTTATACCAGCGCCAAAACTTGAAGACGTAACCGAAAAAAACATTTGTATTTTTCTGACCAAACTATTTATGTCACTAATTATTGCTCCGGTCTCTCCCACTGCTTTTGTTAACTGCTGCACGTTGCTGACTGATTCATCTAATTTTGCAGCAACCTGATTTGTCTTCTCAACTGTTTCCTGAAGTCTTTTCAGAAGAGGATTGAGCGAATCCTGTGTTGACTGCAGAAAATCTTCAGCAGCCTTTGCAGTCCTTTTGATCTGCGAAATGGCAGGAACTAAAAAAGCAACTAATATAATCAATCCACCTGCAATGACACCCAAAAAAAAATTTTCCATAAGCTCTCCCTCTTTCTTTATAAACGATATATCACAAATTCATGTGGTTTGCAACTACTGCCATATGATACATAAACAAAAAACAGGTTGCAATGGAAATAATAATTATTGTGTAACCCTTCAGTGAAGGAGGGATTATTTATCCCCCTCTTTGAAAAAGAGAGGTTAGGGGAGATTTTATAGAATGATTTAAAGGATCCCCCCTCGCCCCCCTTTGCTAAAGGGGGGTAATTACCATCTATAAATGATGAAGTGTTACATTTTTTTAAAAAATATCCGTGAAAAAAACAGACTGAATATATTAATATTTTGCAGTCTGGTATACTGTTAAAATAATAAAATGACAACCCGGCTATTTCTTGTAATAATGCTCTTAATTATTTTTTCTGCTCCTCCTGTCTTAGCCCAGGAAGAAAAGGCATTTAAAATTAATACTGCAAAAAGCCATTGGACCTTCCTGGGAGGCTACGGTGTTACGCATCCGGGCTTTGGCGCCACCCGCACAAGGGTCGAAAATGTTGATCTTATTTTGCAATATGGGCGCTTCCTGTCCGAAGAAGCCGGTAAATCATGGTATCGTGGGCGTCATGAAATACTTATTGAAGTCCCCTTTTCTGCAGTATACCATCCAAAGTCAGCCATCATGACAGGAATGAATTTTCTTGCCTGTTGGAATTTTACTGCTTCAGAAAGAATAGTTCCTTATATCTTTGGCGGAGGGGGATTTGTTTATACTAACCTTGATATACACGGGCTGGGTTCTGAATTTAACGGTAATTATCAGGGAGGCTTTGGACTGCGCTATTTATTAAAAGAACGAACCGCCATTGAATTCAACTACAGATTACATCATATTTCAAACGCAAACACCGCTGATCCGAATGAGCCGTTAAATTCCAGTAAGATACTTTTTGGCATATCTTTTTATCAGTAGAGCCTCTTGCAAAAGTCTTTATTCGTCATTCCCGAGGTCTTTATCGGGAATCCAGTATTCTTTAAAACCCAAGCCCCCCGATTAATGCCTTCGAGGGCAGGCTTCTGGATACCCGCCTTCGCGGGTATGACGGAAAAAGCGATTTCTTCGATACAGTTGGAATGCAGGCGGGCTTTTTATTCTCTCTTTCCATCTTTCCGGCAGACAAGCAGGACTTCGCTCACCATCCCGGTGTCGATCATATGGGGGAAGAGGGCGAGCTTTTTCTGAAAGCGTAATCCCAGCGGCATGAAAACATAACTGTACCACCACATCGCCTTCTTGCGCCGATGTGTGAGGAACCACATCCCGAGATCGAGCAGGCGCGACGATTTCGGCTTCATCCCATAAATAGCGCTCTGCTCCACAGTAAAGCCGTGCTCCTTGAGTTTGGCGAGTAAAAGCTCTGGCTCGTAACGGCGCCGGTGCCCTACGAAGTCATCGAATGCCGACCACTGCGAGGGGTGAAGCGGTACCGAGAGTAAAAACGCTGCGCCGGGAGCGGCCACGCGCGACAGCTCGGACAAAGCGCCATCCTCATTGTCAACATGTTCCACAATGTCGAGAGCGCACACGAAATCGAACGCGCCGTCGGCAAACGGCAGCGAGGACACGAGGCCCAGAACTGCGTTCGCTCCACGCGCGCGCAGTTTGGCAATTGCCGGCGCACTGATATCCACGAAGTACGTCTCCTTGAGAGGGAGCCGGGGTCTCAACCCGGGTGCGACTTCGAGCCGAGGCCGCGACGGAGAGACAAGTGAGCATACGAGCGGCCAGGTGTTAAAGCGCTCGGGCTCAACCAAATGCGCGTCGGTCCAAAGCGGGTCATAGAACCGGCGGTTTGCTTCGAGGAGCTCGGGGTCGGTACGGTTGTTAGAATGGGATGGATTCATCTATATCTTCCTTTTTAGTTTCTGCTTTAGTTTATGGTCATTCTTATGTACTCAAGTGAAATAAAAACCCTTATTCGAACTGGTCCCTTATCCTCAAAAACGTGGGAAGGTTCTTTATAAGCCTGAAGGTGCTGTCAGGACATTTGAACATCAAAGGCCAGAATTTCGACATCCAGTTCTTTCCGGTGTAGAACCTCTTGATAGCCTGTCTGTGAAGTTTCTCCATCTTCTCTTTGGATTCTATTCCCTTAGGCACAAAGACAAAATTCATGCAGTTCATTAATTCCCATCTCTCATCGAACGTCCCCTCTTCATTGATCGTCTTATAGGAAGGAGCGCCGGGAAAGGGCGTGAACTTGGTCATATTCATATCATCAAGCCTGAGTTCTTCGATAAAATCAGATGTTCCTTTTATAGTCTGTTCGGTCTCGCCCGGAAGCCCCATCATAAAGAGCCCTTTGACCCTCATGCCGTTTTTCTTTATCCGCCTGACGGTGTCCCTGATCTCATTCAGTGTCACATTTGATTTATGTCTTTCAAGCAATCCCTGGTCTCCGGATTCCATCCCTATACTCACCATCCATCCGCCGGCGGCCTTAAGCGTCTGAAGGAGCGCGTCGTCTGCATGCCCTACCCTTACCGCGCAGTTGAATGTCATGTGCAAAGGCTTTTTCCGGAGCAGTCCGCAAAAATCCTCTACCCTTTTCCGGTTAAAGGTAAAGAGATCGTCATAGAAAAAAATGTGTCTCACCTTGAAGTCCTTCTTGAGAAGGGCCATGTGTTCATAGAGATATTCAGCCGAGTTATACCTGAAGCTTTTCCTGAAAACAGACCGGTCGCAATAGGAACACTGGTAAGGACAGCCCCTGCTGGAGATTATTGAAGCGCTTGGGGCCCTGGGATAATTGAAAAGCGGAGGCTCAAAGTATTTCGGGAACCCTTCGAGCTTGCTGTATGCGGGAAACGGGAGATCATCGAGTTCACACAGCTCGGTCCGGAATCCGCAGGATTGAATGCCATGGGCATCGCGGGAGAGCACCCCCTGTATCATACGTGGGTCTTTCCCCCCGGCCAGTTCAGTCATGGCGATCTCTCCTTCACCGGTCACGAGAAAATCTATGAGAGGAAATTTTTCAAGGATCTTCTCTCTCAATGCTGAAATATGGACTCCGCCGAACACGATCTTCACATCCGGAAGCGCCTTCCTGATCTCCGTTGCCAGATGATAGGCGCCCGGGAAGCTTGATGTTGTGGATGTAAAGCCGACAATATCGGGCTTAAGGGAAATGACCTTATTAATAAGATCTGAGGTTCCCCTGTCAGCCTTGCCGCGGCAGTTATAAATATCTACGTCAAAACCCTTTTTCATGAGATAGGAGGCCACAAAAAGTATCCCCATCGGGGCCAGCCGCACAGCCGTTTCTGTATCGTCCCTGCGGCCTTCTATCCAGTTTGAACCGAATGGATTAATGAGGAGTATTTTCATCGCTTAATCTTCCCGCTAACTGTTTTTGGTATTTCATTAACTATCTCAAATCCCTTTGGAACTTTGTATTGTGCGAGCTTCCGGTAACAATATTTTCTCAGGTCTTCAAGAATCCGCGATGTGCCGGCGCCATCTTTCAATACAACTTTTACCATTGGCAGTTGACCATACTTTGGATGATTCTCGCCGTAAACACAGGATTCTTTCACGCCGGTGAATTGATTTATTACAGATTCGACCTCATATGGAAAAACCTTCATCCCGACAAAATTAATAACATCTTTTTCGCGCCCCACTATCGTCAGAAAATCGTCTTTGTCTATTCTGCCTAAATCGCCTGTTTTGAACCAACCCTCCTGCAGAATGTCCTCCCTGTTCTGCCAGGGCGAAAAATAAGCGTCCAGCATACCTTTGCCTCTGATATTAATTTCCCCGACCCCGTCTTCATCTTTATTAAGTACCGTGACCTCATAATCCGGCAATGCCTTACCCACTGAGTCAGGTTTGTTTTTATCAGTTGAGAGATTAATAAAAGGTAATCCAACCTCTATGATTCCATATGCTTCAGTCAATGCAATACCGAACTTTCTAAAAAATTCATCAGCGACGTTTTCAGGCAATTTCATCGCAGTCGAAACAGCTATGCGTATTTTTTCAAAAGAGCCGTGAGGGATAAGATTCGAACCGGCCAATAAATTGTAATGAAAAGGCGAGGCATAGATAAAGGTCCCGTTATGTTTAGTGATGCCTTCAATCAGGGATCCAGGAAAATGATGGCCGCAGAGCACAATGGTTGAAGCACGGCGAAGGAACAGGAGAATGGTCACCACAAAGTGAAAGCTCATGGAAAGTATCCATAGCACCGTATCATCCGGTTTTATTTTCAACCCTTTATCGGCCGCATCGGTCCTTTCAATGATGGACTCATGCGACAAAACAACGCCCTTGCTTGTACCGGTGGTCCCGGAACTGAAGCGGATAAATGCAGGATTGATTTTATAATATTCATCGCAAGGCTTTTCTTTAAGCGTTCTCTTTTTAATATAAAGTTCTTTCCTTATTAATCCTTTTGATTTAAGGTCATGAGCGCCTTCGTAATTGTATGAGCCTTTTTCAAAAATCAGAAAGTCTATCAACATCCTGTCGAGGATCTCATCGATCTCATCTCCGGTGTTGTCAATTGAGATTGGAACAACTATTGCCGACAGATACAAAATTGACAGGCTTGCAACAATATAGTCAATGCCGTCGCTGCAAAGCAGTCCCACCCGATGAAACGAAATAACACCTTCTTCTTTCAGAGAGGAAGCGATTAATTCGGCAGAAGAAATCAACTGTCCATAAGTCACACTGTAATCATCTTCAATCACAGCAGGCTTATTGCTGAATTGAGATGTTTCAAGTTTGATTATCTGGAAGATATTCATTTCGTATCCAGCGTATAATCTTTATACATGTTCCGGAGAGCAAAAATATATCTGGTACCGCGGTAAATAACCTTAAGGACCTCTTTTCTCGGGACCCTGACCTTGTTGACCCTCAGCGGATTGGCCCTGAGAGCAACGCTGGAGAGCCGTCCGAAATGCTCGTAGAATTTTTTAAGTCCAAGCCTCGTCGGAAGTATTGTATGCATGCAGTCGTAAAATAAAAACGGATCGCAAATATAATCTTTTTTATGTTTCTGGAACAATTCCGTTCCGGGCGCGGGTGAGAACACCGTGAAAGTCACTTCTGCAGGGCAGAGGTCCAAAACATCTTTTTCGAGCGAGACAAAATCTTTAACTGTAAAGTCGGGATCGACGATAAAGCTTGCATGAAGCGTTATGCCGATCTCACGAAGTATGGACACTGCTTTGCGGTTAGTCTCAACGTTTGTCCTTTTATTATAATTGTCTAATTGCGACCCTCTCATTGCCTCAAGACCGACGTAGACCAGTCCCAACCCGGTTTCTTTCCAGAGCCGGAACAATTCAGGGTGTTTCACGATGGTATCGCTCCGGGCCCAACTGATATATTTCTTTTTTATTCCCTTTTCGAGCAGGAGATTAGCAATATCAGTCATACGCTTTTTATTCAGAAAGGTCTCATCATCAACGAAATAAATATTGTCTTCTTTTATCTGTGCTATTTCATCAACGACGTCTTCAGGCGTCCGCTGCAGATATTTACCGCGCATGATGTAATGTACTACACAGAAAGAACAGTTGAATGCACAGCCTGTGGAGGTGCGCATGCTGGCTGTCCGGGGGAACATGGTATCCAGTCTGTTTTCAGGAGCCGAGGTCCAGACACAGAAATATTTTGAGCGCTGGACCAGGTCCCTTCGCGGACGGGGTATGTCATGTACCGGGGGGAATTCAGGCGGAGGCATTTCCGCCTTCTTCTGAAAATCAGGGTCTTTGGGAGACAATGATACATCTCCGAAGTAAAGCGTCTGGCCTCGCTTGTAACGGTTCACAATCTCGCGGAAGGTTGTTCCGCCTTCGCCGCGTACAATAATATCAATCCCGTCTACTGCGTAATCAGCCGGGATAATTGTCGCATGAACACCGCCTGCCACATTAATAACCGAAGGATCATACTCTTTTGACATCTTTGCCAGTTTCTTTACCATGGCAGACTGTGAACTGTATCCGGTAAACCCGACAATATGGGGGTTTATCATTTTTAATTGCTCATGGAATTTCCGGAGAGGTTTATTCTCAACCCCCAGGTCACAAATCGATACCTCGTCTTCTGCAGGCACTCCCCCTGCTACTATTTCCAGTTCCAGAGGTTCAAGATGCAGAAAACCTTCCTGCAGGCGTTTTGCTATAAGCAATTGCGGATGCGGCTTGACAAGTAATATGCGCAATGGCGGCCTCCCGAGATTGATAGATATACTTTTTATACTCATTCCTGCAAAAGCAGGTGTCCAGAATCAGTTTATTATACTGGATTCCAACTTTCGTGTGAATGCTATAGGTTATTAGTATTTGTCCATAAATTGCTATTTTTTATTTTTGTCATGCCCGAAGCCTGCCCTCGAGTGTCGTAATCGGGGGTCTTTAATCGGGCATCCAGAACTTGTTAATAAGACTGGATTCCCGCTCAACAGACTGCGTGAATGACGCTTCAGTGTTTGACTTTATGGACAGACTCTAATTATGCTCTTTCAGAGAAAAGGATACTTCCCTTTTTCAAGGTAATACGCCGCTGCTTTTCCCGCCTCTTCTCCCAGTGAAATACATGTGCCCATCACGCGTGTGGAGCCGAGCACCTCGCGTGTTACGGAGATGCAGCGCCCTGCTAATAAAAGGTTATGAATTCCTCTTGCCTTCAGGCAACGAAAAGGGATTTCATAATAGTCGCCTGTTTTGACGTATTTATAAATCGTCCCCTTCTTTTTGTCCCATATTTCCATGGGCCATGAATTTTTCACAACGCCGTCGTCAAATTTTCCGGCATTGAGGACATCGTCTTCAGTTAATGTATACTCACCGCAAACCCTCCTGCCTTCCCTCTCCATAACTCTCAAAGAAGTTTCCGCAATATAAGCGCCTTTAAATGAAGGCAGTTTTTTTGCTAAATAGTTGATCATCTTCAGAGCGTCTTTTCTGACAGTCTGTTCACGTCTGGCGCTGTCGGGGCCGCCGACATTTATTTTACAAAATCCCTCGCCGTCCGTTTCTCCCGCGCTGAAGGCGGTAAATCTCAAATATGCGGGAAGGAGTTTCTTGTTCACCGCCTGTGACAAATAATAAGGCACCTTTATTGAAAGAATGTCACCGCTGTCTTTCAGTCCTTCCAAACGGACTGTAAATCCGGCAAGCTGCCTTTTCGCCCGTGGAGACAATTCAAAACTTGCGCCCGCCATCGCAGAAATATCACCACTACCCGTGCAGTCGATTACAATTTTTGGGATTATTTTGTGACTGGTAATCCCCCCGCTTCCCGTTGCAATGCTTCGCGGCAACGGGATCCCAGCCCCTTTATGAAAGGGGGGATGGGGGGATTTTTCAACGTCATTGCTCAGTATCACCTCAACTATCATCTTATTTTTCTTCTTAACTTCAACCGCAGATGTATTGAAAAATACCTTTAAATTTTTTTCATTCCGGCACAAGGAGCCGAAAGCAACTGCGAGGTCCTCTCCTGAATAAGGCAGCACATACACCTGCCCTATTTTCTTTATTGTTCTTTGAGGTGATAATTTATTTAAAAGACCAACGATCTCACGGACGACCCCTTCATTCAAGGTCTCCCCGGGTATGGCCTCACCATTCAGATATAAACCGCATATGTACTGGTGCAGCCCGGAATATCCAACTCCCCCCAGGAAGTTTTCTTTTTCCGTCAAAATGATTTTTGCTCCTGCGCGCGCCGCCGCAACTGCTGCCGCTACGCCAGAAACACCCGCGCCGATGACGAGCACATCACAGGAAGTATTCATTCGCAATTCCCCCATCAGCCTAACCCTCTCCCGCAGGGGGAGAGGGAATCTCTATCATCATCTCTCTTATATTTTTTCCCAGCATATTCACTTCTTCATCACTAATCAATCCGTCAAGATACGATATGACCAGATTGAGCCTGCCGTTAAAATAATTGGAGAAAAAACCGAGCCCCGGAGGTACAGGAACACGCGGCATGTGAAAAACGTTTTCTATCCCTGTTCCCATAATTTCGGGAGACAAAAGATTTTTTTTCACATGCGAAAAAATAAAAGTGGCGATCTTTCCCTTTAACGGCACATCGATTATCTTTTTCAGGAACGGCAGGGGCGCAATGCGGGTCAAGTGGCTTGCCTCCATTATATCGCGTGGGATACCAGCCTTCACCTGTTCATACATCTGCATTTTGATGATGTTTGTAAGTTCCTTTTGATTTTTTATAATATCACATTGGGCCTGAAAGAAAAGATAGGACACATGATTGAAAAACAACTCCTCTTTAACATCCTCGCTTGTCCTCATGTCGATTGAAACAGCGGCTAAATAACTGTCTGCCTGCGCATTTCTCTTTTTAAAAAGTTCACTCACAGCCTGCATTATAACAGTCAGCAGATACGGCATCTCCATCAAATATCCCACTGCTTTATATGCATTTTCGTAAATTGTTTGTGTCTCCTGCCGATTGAAAGTAATTAATCTGAACTTAAACTCTTTGCTTTTATCGCCCGGGACGGGCAAAGCTCCGGGAGGGTTTTTAGACAGGGAAACTATCTTGCGGTTAACATTCCTGCCGGCAAGAAATTTCTTTATCCACTCCGAAAGATACGCCGGCGCAATGAATGGAATGCCGGTGGAGATTGCAGAATCATTATTATTTTCAAGATACTGCTGAAACAGTTTAAGAAAGGTTTCTGCTCCGCGTGCATCAAACAAGCGGTGGTCAAAGGTCATCGCCAGACAGCTTTTCCGGTTTTCTATATTAATAAGATGGAATGCCAGATGTTCGCTGTCGTCTTTGAAAGGCTTATTGACACATTTACCGAGCAAGGTCCACAGGTCTCCCTCACCGGGACAATTGTAAGAAGTTAATTTTAAATTCCCTTCTGCTTTTTCAGGTATTCGCCAGTAAGGACAAATATTAATATCGCGTGCTATGCTGCCGTATACTGCCGGGAAATTATTTATAAACCGTTGTAAGCGGTTTTGAAGCTCTGAAAGATTTATCACCGAGTCAAAAACAAGCACAACCTGCGACATGTTGCCGGCGCAGGTTGTTTGTTTCATCATGTAATCCAGCAGGTTGATTACCCAGTCGCAACCGGAGAGATAATGCTTTTTCTTTGATGATGGAATTACAAAACCCACAGTTATAATTTTTTATGAATAAAAGCTGCTAAGGAGCGGATTGTCTCAAAATCTTTCTTGTCCAGCCCTGATTCTATTAACTGAAGATTAAAAGTCTTTTCTATGAAGACGAGGATTTCTACAAAGCCGAGAGAGTCAATTCCCAGTTTATGAAAAGGCACATCCGGCGCAATAGAAGATTCATCTTTCGCTGTTATCGCAGCGATTCCCTGTATCAATTTGTCCTGAATGTTTTGCAATGTCATATGTGGGTTGAAAATTCAATGGTTTTTTCTTAGATAGATAGCAGCTTTTTCGCTATGACAACTATACCTTATACAGCGAATTAATTCAATATTAGCGCATCTGGCATTATTTATAAGATGAATCCCCCGGGGGTTATCCATAACAGGATTTGCATAGTAAAATTGTTTCTTAAGCATTAATGCCCCTGCAGTGCAGTTGAAGGCGCTGCCTATCATCATGCTGCCGAATAACGGTGAATAAGCTGCTGTCGGAATGTGAGGAGAAACCGTTGACATATAAACAGATTCGTCAGACAACATGCCGTCTGTGTCAATGATATTTAAATCTGCCTGAACAATATTGTCACCCTGAGCTTGTCGAAGGGCTGGATTCCCGCCTTCGCGGGAATGACGAATTTTTATGTCTTCAACTTTACAGTACGCATTTTCCGGATCTTCTTTGCTCACCAGAAAGAAGACAGCGCCCTCCCCCGGCACATGATAAGCCGGAGTAAAATTGAACGGCCTTATTCTGCCGTCAGACGCCTGCTTCAATTTCGAGTCATATATATAACCGAGCACATCGCCGTATTGCTCAACAGCTCCTACAAGGATATAATCGCAGCGTTTTTCATCAAGCCATACCTGTGCAAGCTGAAGTGCAGAATGAAAAGAGAAGAAAAACTGCGTCACGGTCAATGTCGGTCCCTCAATATCCAGCGCCGAAGATACATACGAAGCTGCGGCATTATGAACAGAATTGGAAAAAGTGGTCGGAGATACATTTGCCTCGCCGTGATCAAGAATGTCATTCAGGAAGTCAAATGTAGTTACATGAGCGCCAAAAGCTGTGGAGGTGATAATGCCGATTTTTTTGTTTGTAATTTCTATCCCGCTGTTGTTCAGTGCATCAGCAGCAGCCAGCACCGCCATTCTGCTCAACTTGTCAGCACGCCGCATTTTCTTCAGCAATGTCTTGTCAGATATTGTCTGTGGGTCAACCTGATATGCAAAAGATTTTTTACCCTTTATTTCAACCTCAGAAGGCGCTCGCCATCCCTCTTGAAGGGCTTTTTCAAAACAATCTATGCCCCTTCCACGGCTGAAAACAATGCCTATTCCAAGAATGTTCATTTAAAAAATCTCCACCCGCTTTATCACATCCTTCCAATTACTATCGCTGCATTATTGCCCCCGAATGCAAGCGATGTGGAAACAGCATACCGTCCGGCAATATTTGTCTTTTCTCTCACGGGAATTAAAGGGATAGCATCATCTTTATTTTCAAAACCGGTGCTCGCGGGGATCCATCCTTCTCTCAGACCGGCTGTTGTAAAGACGGCCTCCAGCCCTCCGGCCGCACCCAATGTATGTCCTGTAAAACCTTTTGTAGACAGCATCTTTAAACCCGTCCCAAAGATGTTTGCCAGGACATTTCCTTCAACCAGATCATTGTCATGCGTTGCCGTACCGTGTGCGTTAATAAAACTTACATCATGAGGCTGAATGCCGGCATCTGACAGGGACTTTTCAATTGACGCTTTCAATCCGGTCCCTTCGGGATGAGGAGCAGTGAGATGATATGCATCACTCGAAGATCCGTATCCTGCAAGAAATAAATCGGATATTATGCCCCTCTTTCCGGCAGATTCTTTTGTCTCCAAAACCACAACACCAGCCCCCTCGCCCAGATTTAGTCCCTTTCTATCCCTGTCAAAAGGAGCGCAAGGGTCCATGCTGACAATCCCGAGGGAGCCGAACCCGCATAGGGGAACTCGATTTAATTCATCCGCCCCTCCGGCGACAGCAATGTCGCATAAACCGTTATTCAGCCACGACAGCGCAACCCCGATTGCATCAGTACCCGATGAACATGCGTTAACCACTGTGAGCGCCGGACCTTTTGCCTTGATCCTATGGGAGATAAATTCAGCAAGATTCCCCTTCAAGTATCTGTCTACAGATGTCATCGGAGCAGAACCGGTCGTACGATATGATTTGTAAAATTCAAGGTCATTCAACTGGCTTGCCACAGTTGTGCCCAGGCAGACGCCTACCCTGTATGATGACAGATCATCAAGAGCTGCATCTTTTAAAGCTGCATCAATTGCACAGAGGGCAAGACTCAATGTCCGCTGTCCTTCTAAATTATATTTATCGGGAATACCTTTGACCTCAAAGACAGGATATTTCAGGGGCGTATCAAATAATGTTACAGGCCCGGCAGTTCTCCTATTGAGGCTGAAGGAATCGAGCGTTTCAGCGATATTGCGGCCTGCTGCCGAGATTGCACCAAGACCCGTTATACTAATCAAGGTATCTCCATAAAATCCAACCCTTTATCAATTGTCACAATCTTCATTTCAGGATAATTTGTATGGATATATTCAATCATGTCCTTAATATCTTCTTTCTCATTGTAGATTACCCTGTCTAACTTGCCTGTTGCCCCGCTCGTCTGGCCTGTGATTGTATCATCTGCGTGTGGAATTCCTGAAAGAGGAGTAAAATATATTGCGGTATCCGGAAAAGCAATTCCACTGGCGGTATATTTGCCTTTTGCACCTGAAGGCTGAAAAAATAAATTTTCTCCTAAAATAAGATTGCCGTTTTTATCTGATATCTTTATTTTTGCATCAATCTGATGGTGGTAAAAGATCAGCCATTTTTTTTCAGAATGCGCATTGTCAATATAGCTTTTCATTTTACTGAGATCATGTTTAATAGAGTAAGATTTCAACTCATACCTGTCTAAAATATACGGGTTTAACATACTGCCCCCATCTCTTCCTGACCTGTAATATTTCGCTGCGATTTTTTTGACAGTTTCATTAGTTTTGTTATATGGATAAACGAGATTTTTGATAGTGAGTCCCAGGTTTTCAAGAATTGATTTTGATTTAGATAATTCAGCTTCAACCTGACTCCCGGACAGGGTTTTCAGGTTCGGATGAGATTCTGTATGACTTAATATTTCCCAACCGTCTTTTTGGAGTTCCGCAAGCTGGGAGACGCTCAAATAATTTTTAGTGTTAACCCAATTTGTTACGACAGCGGTGCAGGCAACCTCACCCTGCGAACTGAAAATATCTCTGGCAACTGTATAATCCGTCTCGTTGCCGTCATCAAAGACAAACGTAACAAGGGGCTTTGATTTATTGTTAATTGAGGAGGTATTTTTTGCGGTTACCCCGTTGCATGATGAAATGAGAAACAATATGAATGCAAAGTAGATGAAACTGTTCATATGGCATAAAAAGCTGCGGAAACCCCGGAGTTCTTTACCAGGTGATTTCATTAAATGTTTTTTCTGTTCTCGTATATATATTTTGCGAGGGTATCAATGGAATAAAAAATATCCCTCCTGTTTTCCAGGTCCTTGACCTCCAGGCCGAAGTTGCGCTGCAGAAGCACCACGATCTCAACTGCATCCAGCGAGTCCAGCCCCAGTCCTTCCACGAACAATACTTCATCGTCCTTAATATCTTCCGGGTTGATGTCTTCAAGGGACAATTCTTTTACAAGCAGCTCTTTTAAAGTTTTTCTTGTCTGTGCCAATTCCTGTGCATTGTCTTTTTGCATTTGTATGCTCCTTTATTTATTTTTCAATATTTTTCTTCCAGAGATCACGAAACACAAACCATTGAAATGGATATTTTTCAGCATAGCCTTCCAGAACCCCGGCAAACTCCTGAACCCATGCGCTTATTTCCTCATGTTTTTTGTTTCTGGAACTATAACGTGGGAATATGACATGGGAGACATCCGCAACATATTTTCTTGTTGAAACTTTTGCTGAAAGCAAAATAACTACAGGGCATTGCGCTGCGGCTGCAATGCTGAATGCACCATAAGGGAAATCAGCTTTTTCTCCGAGAAAATATGCTTCTGCAGAAGGATATCCATCACTGCGGTCACCCATTATGGAAACAAGGCTGCCCTCATTTATTACCTTCATAATTTCGATAACGCCGCCAAGGAAATTTCCGGAAGATATAATCCTGATCTTTTCATTATCACTATCAACACTCAAAGTTTTTTTAACTGCCATGTTTTCCTCCGGTGACATCAACAAGTAGACTGTCTTCTCCAATCGCTTTAATACAGTCATCGTGACTTGCCAGTTCCCCACATGTGCAGTGAGTAAGATAACGCCTTTCTGAGAGCTGGATAAAAGGTTTTGTATTTTATCATATCCCTGAATTTCTATGTCAAACTCTCCAAGCCCGGAAAGGATATAATACCGGTCTATCAGATTTTTCCCCTGATTGATAAATAAGTTGTAGACACAGAGGGTTTTCTGAAAAGCGTTATATGCTTTAAACCGTCTTTTTATGTAAGCCATACTTGAAGATACGGCAGGCCGGTCAAACAGCAGATAGTACAGGCAGACAAAATAAAGCAATCCATAGGCGCCCGGCAGTCCGAACAATTGTAAAGCAGCCCTGAAAAACCAGAAGCCTAACTTATTACCTCTTTTTTTATTGATTTTTTCCTGTTTGTTCATTTGTGCTGGAACATGATATTAAAATGCGCATAATAGTATTGACTGCAGTACATGTGTCATTCCCGCTTGTCGGGAATCCTTCTTTGGGAAGACTCCGGACAAGCCGGAGTGACAGGTCAATTAGGTGTCCATAATATTATGCAACCATTTGTATTTGTCAATCACTCATATCGCTGCAATTCGCTTCTTTATCTTTGCCGCAACAGTGAAGATAATACCGCCCATAAGGACCGCCCCAACAGGCGCTATAACTAAAGAACCCAAAAACCACTCGAACAACCGGTCGGAAAATTGTGAGAAAACAGTCTCAAAAGAAAGGTCCGTAAGCCAATATCCATGTCTCAGATAGTAACCTGTTTCAATGCACATAGCCGGCACAAACGGAGGCATGAAAAAATGCTGGACATTAACTGAAATAACTTTATTGAGATTCAGGCGCGTAGAAACATAAATTATTATAACCGTATGAATAAAAAGCAGAGGGAGAATGGCAAAGAAAGCGCCTACGGCCGCAGCCATTGCCAGTCCTCCCGGCGTTGCATTTTCAGTCAACAGCATTTTCAATAATTTGCCGGGATGGCGCAGTATTTTAAAATCAATCTTTTTCTGCTCGACCAGCCGCTTGTGTCCCCATGGCAGCAGGCGTCTTCCTACAAGTTTAGCGTGGATATGTGAGATGCGTAAATTATCCAGAAACGGTTTAAAACTGGAGATGCGATGCTCCGGCTTTGGATAACTTACGTCAATATCAACTGTTTTTAATTGCAATCCGGCCCACGCTGCTTTTGCCAGGACTTCTGCCTCAAAGTCATAATGCGAACCCCTGCACTTCAGTTGATTAAGATATTTGACAGGATACGCCCTGAATCCGCTCTGGCAATCGTCAACATATATTCCGGTTTCCACACGCAGCCAGAAATTGGCAAACTTTCTGCCAAACCTGCTTTTCGATGGAACGTTTTCTGTATTGAAATTTCTGCAGCCTATGATGATACCCGGAGCATCTTCATTGAGCAGCGGAATGAATTTTTCGAGGTCCTTTGGATTGTGCTGCCCGTCTGCGTCAATGGTTATCATATAAAGCCCGCCATGAGTTTCTATATATTTTGACGCAGTGAGGAGCGCCTGCCCTTTGCCGATGTTTTTGTCATGTCTCAACACAGCGACATCCAGGTCAGACAACAGGGCGGTAATATCCGTGTCTGTGCTGCCGTCGTCGACTACAACTACATTCTTCAGGATCGAACGGCAGACTGATACAATATCTTTTACAGTATCCCTGTTATTAAAAACAGGGATTGCGCACCATATTTCATTATTGTTTTGCAGCATTGTGTTTCCTTGCCGGATGCTTTTTATCAGGAAGAAGCAGATCCCACAATGTGCCGGAATATCCCATTTTGTGAAGCATCCGCAGACTGGTGTCAAAGGTGTCCGGCGGGAAGACGCAGTGTCTGATGGCCGCAAATGCCTCGGTCAGGGTTTTCTCCATCCAGTCCCTGTCAATTGCAGGTGAAATATAATAAACCGGTTTAAGCATGCCGTTATCCGCGGAGAGGACTTTTTCTTTTAACGCTATGTGTGCGAGATGAGTATCAGGCAGGATTCTTATACCCATAAAAATAAATGCAACGCATTTTTTTAACTTCTTGATATTCTCGATTCCCTCGAGCACGGTCTCTTGCGTCTCCCCTGGACCGCCGAACATGAAAAAATGCGATGTGGCTATTCCATGCGCGACAAATAAATCGTTGCATTCCATGATATCCTGAAAAGAAAACCCTTTTCCCAGTTTTCGCAGGGTGGTGTCACATGCGGCGTCAGAGCCGATTTCAACTGCAATAAGCCCTGTCTGTTTCATCATCTCGACGATTTCGTCATTCAGTTCCCGGGGCTTGAAGAATCCTGTCCACGGCACGGTTACCTTGCGCCGGAGCATTTCATTAATTACCCCAAGGTAGGCGCCTCCGTCGTCATTGAACACGGAATCCACAAAAAAGATATATTTTACTTTGTGTTTATCGGAAAGCAGCTCTATATCATCAACAACAGAACGGGGGTCTCTCTGCCGGATATCGGAACCCTCCAGCACGGGATATGAACAGTAAATGCACTTGTGGGTGCATCCGCGTTTTGTCTGCACGGAGGCGATATTGCCGCTCTGAAGATAGAATTTTATTAAATCCTCTTCATACTGCGCCGAAAATATTTCCGGTCCCTGAAGCCTTGTCACCGGTCCGATTATTTGTGTCTCAGGATATATTCCATTGGCTGCATCAGCGGCAAACTTTACAACAGACGATTCGCCTTCTCCGATGATTCCGTAATCAGCGCCTGTTTCATTTAGGATTAATTCAGGCAACAGGGAGAAACCCGCTCCGCCGAGCAGGATTTTGTTTTTTGAAACTTCCCTTATTTTCTTTACTATGGTTTTTACTGTTTCTATGTAATACTGTTCATTCATTAAATTGACGTTGTCAATATTGCGTATGGAGATGCCGAGCAATCCCGGATTAAACCGTTCTATCTCCTGCCCCAGGGCTGTCAGAAAATCTTCATGCTGCAGTATATCGAATTGACGCACATAGTGTCCGGCATTTGTCAGAGCGGCTGCAATTATGCTGACACCGAGCGGATAAATCGGATACGGCGACGTCGTTGTATTGGATGAAATCAATAATATCTTCATTGCGGTTTTCCTGTCATTTTATTCCAGCCTGATCTTCTGGGACGGCTCCCCTTATACGTGCCGTCTGCTTTTTCCTTTTCAATTACCTTCAGAAACATCTTTGCCATTTGAAAGTTCTGACTGCAACCACTGTAAAACGTATCCCACGCATAAAAAAACATCTTCTGCAATGCATCCACGCTCATCTTTGCAGGCTGAAACACGACTTCCGCTCCTGTGTACCGCATCCAGTCATTATGGAGAATCCTCTTTTCTTTCTCGAGTTCAGCCCTTATGGGAGTATGCGGAAACGGTGTGAGTATTGTAAATTCCGCCAGGTCCAAATCAATCTCGAGGAGGAAATCAACAAGCCGTTTTATATAATCTTCATCGTGGTCGTCCATACCCAGAATAATAGTACCCTCAACCCCGATCCCGCGTTCCTTTAGCCGCCGGACCCTTTTTCTTATGTGATCGGAGGTGTCAAACACTGCCTGATACACATACCAGCAGCCGGCTTCGGCAGCCAGATCAAGTATCTCGTCATCGTCTTTAATAGGATGTGAAATCCATTTTTTCCTGAGAGGGATAAGCGCCTTGAATAATTCCTTTTCCCATTTGTCATCCTGGGCGAGTGAATTGTCAACAAAGAAGATGCGGTTATTATCAATCTGTTCCAGTTCCTGAATTACCGAATCTATCGCCCTGGCCCTGAATTTACGTCCTCCCAGGAAAGGCGTGCAGCAGGGGAAGCAATTATATTTGCACCCCCGGGATGCATGTACAAGGTCCACCATCTGCACCCCGCGGTAGTTATATAATTTGCGGTTTAGAATACTGCGCCTTGCGGAGCCGATTAAATTCATGTCCGGGAATTCATTAAGATAGTTGTAAACCCGTTTCAGATTATTATTCCTGATATCGTTTATGACTTCTTCAAATCTCCCCTCTGCCTCGCCGAGGAAAACGGCGTCAGCATGCTGGAGGGTTTCTTCATAATGCAGCATCGTAGCGATGCCGCCGAATATGACCGGTATGCCTTGTCCCCTGTACCGTTCGGCGAGTTCCCATGCACGCGGTATCTGACAGGTCAGCATGACCGAAAAAGCCACCAGATCAGCCTTTTCATCAAAGTCAATGGCCTGCACGTTTTCATCGTAAAAAGAAAGTTCTATATCATCAGGAATGGCCGCAGCAAAACAGACAGGGCCGTGAGGTGGGAGATGGAATTCTGTCTGCCGGTTTAATTTGGGCCATGATGGGTAGATAATTATTATTTTCATTAATTGTTCCCTTTTCTTAAATTTAGCAACTCTTTAATCATTTTCTTAAACGTCATCCCCTTGTTTAAAATTGCCCTGATATCTTTTTCATCACATAAAATATTTTTATTGGAAACGCTGTCTTTCATGAGCACAAAATAGACAGCCGCACCATCCTCTGTCATCCCGGCAAGAATTGCAGGGGTCTCACCGGAAAGGACCATTTCAGATGCAATTGTCATTGCTGTCCGGAGAGGTTCCTCCGGAGCCGCAGTGTATAACAATGGTCCCTGCAAACCAAAATGTATTGCCGCTTCTCCCAGCGGGCTTGAAGGCAGGGTATAAATAAAGAGATTCCCCCGTGACAATGTCCGTCCGCAATCTAAATAGTCTTTGAAATAATCAATATCCGATTGCAGCGAACCTGAATCGCCGGCGCCGACAATCCCGATGTCCTGCCTTTTCTGAGGTATGTAAGAAATACCGGCATCCTTCATAGCAAGCGCAATCGCATAACAGGTCAGCTTTGATATTCTATCAAGTCTCCCGAAATTCTTAAACGGACAGGGGAAAATTCTCTTTCTTAAAAAGCTGTCAAATTCAACAACGTTTTTATAAGGGATCTTCTCCCCTCTGGCGATACAGCCGTATTCTTCTTTAGTTATCCATCCTATGCCGTGAATGTTGATCATGGATTTTCTTTAATGTATCTCATCCCACTACAAGCGCTGTATTTATCCCGCTGAAACCGGCATTTGTTATAAGCGCCGCATTATTACGCGTTAATGTTTTCTTTTTGTCCGAGACCCAGCCCCATGCATCATCGTCAGCGGTTTTCAAATTGACGGTCGGTGGAACGGTCTTCTCCTTTAAAGCCCTGAGCGCTATTATTGCTTCGACAAGACCTGCCGACCCGATAGTATGACCGATTGCTCCCTTTACAGAATAAACCGGGATCCTTTTTTTGAATACAGAATGAAACGCCCGCATCTCCATCTCGTCATTGTAAAGCGTTCCGGTGCCATGTGCTGAGATAAAACAGATATCGCTTGCGACAACGGCTGCAGATTTCAGCGCCTTGCTTATAGCCATTATCAAACCATCGCTTGTGCGCGAAGGACCTGTCATATGGTTGGCGTCGTCGCTCAATCCCCAGCCCTTTATTTCACCCATAATCTCCCTTTTTTCTTTTTTGGCCCTCGCTTCACTCATGAGTAATGCATATGAAGCGGCCTCGCCAAGACTTAATCCCCTTCTGTCTTTATCAAAAGGCCTCGCAGCAATTTTATCAAGCGCCATAAGCGAGGAAAAGCCTGAATAAACAAATTCCGTAACGCTGTCGCATGCGGTTATCAATAAACAATCGCTGTATCCGTTACGTATCATTGATGCTCCCCTTGCCAAAGCCGCTGATGAGGAAGAGCAGGCAGCCGAAATAATTATTCCACTGTCCTGAATACCTGCGAGGGCAGAGACTTTTTTCAGCAGATAACGCAAATTAGCGTTTGATGCGTTCCCCTTTCCTCTGAGAAATTTCTTTTCCAGCAGGTCAATCTCTCCCTTTGTTGTTGCCAGAATGAGTTTTGCGTCTTTCGGTACAGAAGGAGGATTTTTTTTAAACATCAGTCTGAACATTTGCATCACCAAAGAATCTTTCTGAAGGTATTTTAAACCTTCAATTGTGGCAGCATGACCGGACTGAAAAGCCTGTGTGTTAAACCTCTTTAATTCCGAAATTGCGGTTTCGCCGGAAATGATACCCTTCCAGCATGCATCCACACCGGGCCCGAATGCAGTTACCACGTCGCAGGCAACAACAACGGCCTTTATTTTGTTTGATGATGAAATTCTCCTGCTTTCCATCTGGTCCTGCACCTTTCCAATAGCGGAGGGGATATAATGCAAACTTCTCCTGACTCGGCGCCGGTCAGCAATTGCACCGTATAACCGCTTGTCGCAAGACTTCCGTCAGTTTTTAAAAGATAATACTCTGTATTCAGGCGTGAACTTTCGTCCCATAACAGTACAGTGCGTATTGTAAACTCCTCAGCGAGACGCAGCGGTTTAAAATAATCAATGTGAAGCTGAACAATCGGGGCGCGTAATCCTGATTCATAAAAATTTCTATAAGACAAGCCGCAGGATCTGCCTAATTCTTCGGACCCTTCTTCAAAATAAACAGGGTATCTGCCGTGCCAGACCATCCCAAGGATATCAACTTCATTGAAATGTACGCGCCTTCTGACTTCAACCACAACAGGGTCAGGCGCTCCATCAATCCTCTTAAAATAATTCTTCCCTCTTCGCCTATTCATCATTTTTTAAAAATTTCGTTCGTCCGACATTTCTGTGGGTATAAACTGTTTATATCAATCAAGATATATGCAAAGTGTCGACTCGTCATTCCCGAAGTTTTTTATCGGGAATCCAGTATTCTTTTAAATCAACTGCTTCTGGATTCCCGCTTAAGGACTGCGGGAATGACAGCGTTTAACTTATTTAAATCTTACTTTCAACTTCAACTCCGAAATCTTCCTGTCGCCCTTGCTGAGGTATGACTTCAATATAAAATCAGCGTCTGTTGCCTCGATGCCTTTGCACACACAGGCAAACTCTTCCGAGGGGACTACCGTTGAAAAAAACTTTGCATGCACTATTTCCTTAAGTATGACATCCCTGTTCCTCCATTTCTCAAGCATGGTCAGGGCGCATTGTATCTGACAGACGCCCGGAAGTATCTTATTCCCGGGGAAATGACCCTGAAAACCTATAAAATCTTCGGGGAATGTGAAACGTGCAGTCAGCGCCGGCAATTCCTGTATTACCACTGCTTCTAAAGCGGTCATGCATTGTTCAACCTCTCTCTTTATGATACTCAACCCCGGATCTCCTTTAATTTTATGGTAAGGCTGTATCCATACCTGTAATTTTCCAGAATAATACCTGAAGGATAATTTTTTCCGTCTTTTTGCAGGTATTCGTAGTAGGAAATACGCCAGTTTAATATACCATCTTCATAATAATTTTTTTCAACAAGAAGACCGGCGGAGCCTGCAAATATATATTCTAAAATACCTGACCCCGCAGGTTCGCTAAAAACAATTTTTATTTTTTTCTTATTAACCACGGCCCCGGCAGAAGGTGTCAGGTCGAAATAGATCCGCCTGATATCCTCTCCTACCGTACCGGCAAAATTCCCCTTCCTGGAAAACTGCTCCATTACAAAATGGGGATCAATTTTATCTTTATCGCCTGTCAATTCAAACAGCTTCACGCCCATCGGGTTGATGCATACTGCTGTAAACGTCTTTTCCCCTGCATCTACCTTTATATAACCTAACGCTGATAATTTATTCCAATTGTATCCAAAAACAATTGTGTTTATGAGCGCGAATTTTTCAGGAGAATTATTCCTGAACTGTTCCACAAGCGTCCACGGGTCAACAGATTCCATCGAAACGTATAAAGTTTTCTGAAATGGAATACCGCTGCAGCCAACGACGCAAACAAGCACGATAAAGATTACCGCTAACAGTTTCATAATTTTCTACCCTATAAACGGCAATTAACCACAGAGTACACAGAGAACACAGAGATAAAAGAATTCGTATTCAAAAACTTACTCATAATATTTGCATCTGTTTTGCTCTCACCCGAAAGGTGAAATGACTTTATGTCTTAACATATTGTCTTTTAAGTCTTTCTCTGTGATCTCTGTGGCTCAATTGCTTTTTTTAGGTCTACCTATCTTTTTTTCACAAAAAGTTCGCAAAGCTTTGGCACTACAACTATTGAGGAAAGAAATCCTGTGCCTACGCCGATAACCATTGTTACTCCTACTGATGACAGGGCCGGATGTTTTGCAAAAATCAGGACGCCTGCGCCAATAAGAGTGGTCACTGTACAGAGGGTTATCGCCAGGACGGTGCCGGCTTGTATATTGAAACGGCTTCTGTATGTCATAAATATTCCATAGTCCGAAGCAAGCCCTATCGCCAGTACACCCGCAATCATGTTAGCAACATTTATTGAAAGCCCGAGAAGCGACATGATGCCCATAAGCCAGATAATTCCGGTCGCTGGAGGCACAAGCGCTATCAAGGTTTCTCTGATATTGAAAAAACACATGTAAGTAAGGACCATTACACTTACAGCCGATATCCATATCATGAGCTTTAAATCTGCGGAAACAACTTTAGACAAAGTGTCTGAAAGGACAGTCTCAGAGACCAGATATGTATTCGGATACCGGGTGCTTATTTCATTCAGCAAGTCTACATATTCTTTAGTATCAGGGAAAAATGACATCAAACGGTAATCGTCATTGGTTTTATGAACAAAGCGTTCTAAAAAATTGAAATCCGGGACATCGTTTTTACTACTATATGCTTTCAGATTCGAGAAAAACGGTTCGAACGCGTTTTCTGAAAAATCGTACTTTCGGCCCTCCTCTAAAAACAATTTCCTGAGCCTCTGTCTCCTATCTTCCGACCAGAATCTGTTCCATCGTTCTGAATTTTCTTTTCTTGTCTTTTCAGACGGCAATAATAAAGCGATGCTGGTAAAATTCCCCGTCCCAACAGCCTGCACAGCCTCACTGTAAATCTTTTCATTCACTTCAAGCGCTTCTTCGTAATTTTTTGAACTGACAACAAACACGGCATGTGTCTTCTCACCGCCCCATGTTTTATGGAAACGTTCTTCAGCCTGTATAATGTTTTTTTCAGTCCCGTCAATCTTCTTTATGTCCCTCTCAAACTCTACATGAGCAGCAAAGGAGGCCAATGCGAATGTTAAAAATAACCATGATAAAACAGTCAGGCCGTTTGAGAGATTTGTGTTCTCAAGTTTGTTTGCAGCATGGTCTGCAAAGTGTGATTTCCCAGTTGTATTTACGATGAGATGCGGAAGCACAAATATAGAGACAGCCGTTGATAGAATAATGGTGATGATTGTAAAAACAGCCAGCTGGTTATAGCCCTCAATCTTTGAGAAAAAGAAGGCAATGAATATCGCTATGGTTGTAAATGCGCCGAAGCTGACCGGTTTTATAACATGCTTTACAAAAGTGGACGGGTCGATCTTCCCCCTTGCAGCAAAATAAACATGTGTCCCGTAATCAATGGTAATTCCTGCCACTGTGGACCCCAAGCCGATTACCCAGTATGAAAGTTTCCCAAGAAAAAAATACGACAGGACAATGGAAAACAGAAGGGCTATCACGGGGACAAAAAATATCAGAACGGCGCTGAAGTCTCTTATGACAAAAACGTACAACAGTATCAGGACCACCGCCGCGACAACGCTGATGAAATTTATATCTCTCCTGATTGTTTTTTCATTGCTGACAGTATGCGCATGTACGCAAATGATATCAGCCGAGATGTATTCAGGCAGTTTTTTGAGGTTATTCTTCAGAGAATCCAGCAATTTCTTTGAGCCTTCAGAATCTGTAACGGGAACTGCGGAGTTTGCAATCAACATGGCATGCCTGCCGTCCCTGCTTATAAAATGCCCGTCTTTTATTTCCACATCATATCCGGTTGAAGATGACAGTGTTTTGAGTTTTTCAAATACAAGCATCCTCAATCCAAGCGGATCGGAGCGGAGCATGGAGTTCATGAAAACCCCCTGGGGTTTTAACAGTTGCAGGTAGGCGTCGTGAAGTTTTTGAGATACGCGTTCCACGTTTATCCATGAATCAATTTGAGAAATCTCGCTCTCAGAGACCATTCCCGGAAGGTTTTTAAACATATTATCTATTGCATTTGCAGATGAAGATTCAGATATACCGACAGCAATTGCAGGGAACAAACTCTTGTCCATGGAACCGGCCAGCGAGTCAATCTCTCTCAAAAGGTCCTTTTGATCTTTGTCAGGAGAGGTCAGTTCTAAAGATACGATGACCTTGCCGGCAATGTTTGAATCACGGAAAAATTCAATGCTCCGGCTGATGATCTTATTCTGGGGCAGGATCTCGGACATATTGCTCTCAAACTTCACAAAAAAAAGGGCGGCAAGACTGATAATAATTAAAAAGATGAGGATAAGCTGCACAAACCGTTTGTGTCTTGCCGTGAAGTCGTATAAACGACTTGCATATCTGTCAAACACGCCTCTTTACCTCAAAGTCCGGATCGTTAATCGGGGCATTAAAGATGGTGTCTTTGAAAATGATGGTGGTGCTGTCTCCGCTGATCTCAAGAATCTTAATCTGTTGTAAATATCGTTCATCTTCCCTGAGACCGATAGTTATGTTTTTGATGATCTTTCCTGCAACATTATTCCCTTTTGGCGTAAACTCAAATACAAGAGGTGACTTCTTCAGGATGCGCACATTATAGTCTTTCAGCAGTGAAACATAATCTCCTGAGAACCATACTGTCAACTGATTCAGTACATTTTGAAAAACGGGATTACCGGATAAACCGATCTCCTGAACCCGGTTTGTATCTTCATCCCATTGACGAATGGATTTATCTGTAATTACTACCGAATATTTAACAGGCTCGTCAACATGCCAGGCCATCCTGTTCGGCTTTTGCAGATAAATCCTGCCCTTCATGATAATCCTGTTTTGAAATATTGCCAGATCCTTCTCTTGAACAAAATTCGTTTTTAAGCTCCTGAAGGCTGAAACATTTTCTCCGAGCCTGCTCAGCATTTCTGTGATGTCAGCGGTTTCATCTCCCGCTGTCAATGCTGAAGCGATAAACAGGAACAAAAAACAAGTAACGAGACAGGATATAAAAAATATTTTGTTTATTTTCATCAATGGATTCTCACTTGCGCGGGAATGACGACAGCTTATGACAGGGCACTATTTATCGTCATTGTGCCAGACCGTTATCTCGCCTTTGGCAATCAAGTCCTGCCCTTTGAAAATTTCTCCTCTGATAATCCCGAACTCGCTGTATCTGGCTACCTTGTAAACAAATACTTTCAGACTGTCACCGGCTCCGGCGCTGCCTAAAATCTCAAATTTCTTTATCCCGATTAATAGTCCCTGCGACCCTGAACCTCCGTTTCCTGCGTGTTTGAGTCCGTTTTGAGCGGCTATTGCCTGCGAGATTATTTCAGGATAAGACGTATCATCAAGTTTCCCGTTTTCACCTGTAAAAATCATGTCTTCCGTAATTTCCGCCTCTGCAACAGACGACTTTTCCAGGACCTCAATAAGTTTGTTCACGATAAGTATAGGTTTTTTGTGTGGAACAAGTCCGGAGGTTTCAACGGGAAGGTGAAGAATATCCTCCTGCCTGTTTATATTTTCCCAGCAAAGCGGGTCTGAGGCCAGATAATCTCCTGTCATTTGATATGCCGCACCGCGGCACCCGTAGCATTCGTCATTTTTTGCACATTTACTGCAAGGTCCTTTTATCAATTTTTTATAATTCCTGATGTCCTCTATAACTTCACTGTCCTTAATAATGTCGGCAAGTTTTTTCTCCCTTATATTGCCTACCGGGATAGTGACCCCGACACATGGATTGACGTCTCCATAAACATTAACGGCGCATGAAAACTGATGTCTAAGGCATTGTCCGCCTACCAGCGGCGGCTGAGGCAACCAGTTGTATCCGTATTTTTCACGATCAATCTCGGAAAGCTTGAAGAAAAGATCCCTGATTTTATCTGATTCAACCGACAGACCGTCATTCTCCCTGGCCTTACCCTGCGGGGTTATCATCTCGAAATACGGGGAAATTCTCTGTTCTCTCAGCCATTCCCACATCTGAACAAGCTCGTTAAAATTCTGGCGGCATATAACCGTGCTTATTCCCATGGGAGTGGCGTCAGGATACCCTGCCTTTTTCAGATTATCAAGTGCAGTATGAATCTGCCTGTAGGCCCCCTTTCTCCCGGCAAGTATATCCTGGAGCTTTTCATCGGATGTATTCAATTTCAGAACAACTATAACGCCTTTTTCGGATAATTTCTTTGCGAGGGTTTCCGTTATATTGGTCCCGTTTGTGAAGAGTTCAATCTCTATCTCAAGCCCTTTTATGAACTCTATCATCTCCATAACCCGGGGATACAGCATAGGCTCTCCCCCGAGGATGATGATCTTTTTTACCCCTATTTTTTTCGCCTGACTGATTACATCCCTGATTTCTTCTGCAGTCAACTCCTGTTTACCACTTACACCATTTCGCGCGTAACAGTAGATACAGTTGAAATTGCAATCACGGTTAAATTCTATTTCCATGGACAGAAGGCTGCCCCTGCTTGCGGCGTCTTCTATCTCTTCCCGGGAAAATTCCGCACCGTATATTCGTGGCTGACATCTCGTCATTGGTTTATTCTCCTGTCTATAAAGCGAATTGCCTTCCGTGAATTTCCGGAAAAAAGCTGACTTTGAATCTCATCTTTGCCTGATATTACAACTTCCGGTCTCACCCTTAAGTGCGCCTGGAGTTTGTCCATAATCCTTTCAGCAGAACAGGCATTGTTTTCTACAGAAACATATACCTTCAACGCATCGGACAGTTCGAAATCGCTGGAAACGGTAACATAGTATTCAGTAACCTCCGGTATCCCGTCAAGCACTGAATAAACAGCCTGCGGATACAGGGTGGTGCCCCGGTATTTTATCATCTGTTTTTTTCTTCCCAGTATCGGTCCGAGTCTTGGCGAAAACCTGCCGCAACTGCACGGTTCGTTTATTAAAAAACTCACATCACCCGTCCTGAATCTCAATAAGGGCATTCCCTCTACAAAAAATGTTGTTACGACCACTTCTCCGGTTTCTCCGTAAGGCAGGACTTCTCCATCGTCATCAACAATTTCAACTATTGCCAGTTCGGGATGAAGGTGCCCGCCCTTCTGCGCAGAGCATTCGCAGAATGACGTAATCGTCTCGGAAGATGCATATGTTGAGAATACCTTTGCACCCCATATTTCTTCAAGATACCCGCCTATCTTCGTCAAAGAAAGGTCCCGGTCCCTCAAGGGCTCACCGATACATACAAGTTTCGTTACATTGCTATCGCGGGGCTCAAGGCCCTTTGACCGCAGGAACAGTCCCAGTTTGTGCATGAACGACGGCACTCCGACAATCACGGTAGGTTTCATGCGCCGTATCATTTCCATGTGGCTTTCAAAGCTATTGAGACCGTTTCTGACAGCAGCGGCTCCAAGCGCTCTTATCCCCAGGAAATATGCAAGCCCGGCAACAAAACACCTGTCTATCGTGCATGTAAGCAAAACAACATCATCAGAGGTAATACCGCATCCGGCAAAAGAAATTTCTTCATTGTATGCCAGTCTCTGCAAATCATTTTCTGTATACATTATCCTGGTGGGTTTGCCTGTAGTCCCTGAAGACAGGACTATGTCGACTATTTTAGAAACGGGGACTGAAAGCAATTCGTCATTATGATTTTCAAATACCGCTTTATCCGTAAACGGCAGTCTGGAAATTTCATCGAGGGTTATTCTATTTAAAGCAATACCGTTTAAAACCCTGCGGTAGTACTGAGAATGATCAAAAATGTAATCGAGATGGTTTTTCAAAAGCCTCTCCTGCACATTTTTGATTTCATCCGGTCTGGAGAATTCAATATTCCTGTATTGATAAAAATCCATCATGCCGCTTTCTCCATCAATGACAATTCCCTGCTTATAATCTCCCGTACCATGTTCTTTAATGAAAACACATTCATGTCTCTGTAATCCTGCCATTCAATCGCAGGCAGCCTGCGCACAATGATGGTGCCGGGTCTCATAAGCCATGAACCCTTCGGCGGCATATTCTCATTCCCCGTGATGCAGAGTGGAACGATAGAAGCTTTTGACGCCAGCGCAAGACGGAATGCAGATCCGTGAAAATTGCCTACCTGTTTGCCGCCTGAACGTGTTCCTTCCGGAAAAAATATGATGGAGACTTTCTCCTCCAGTAATTTCAGGGCCTTCTCAAGAAACAGTTCGTGGCTTATCATTCTGATATTTAAATAGCCGGCAAGCCGGGCAAAAAAACCGAGAACCGGGATACGGAACGGCCAGACATTTACAACCTGCACAGCTTCATGCGGCAATACGCACATCAAAAACGCATCCGACGCGGCCCTGTGGTTGCTGACAAAGATATATGGTTCCTGCGAGTCGTTTTTTGAGTGGTCCTCATAACGGAGCCGTATAAACGGGAAAAAAACCAGAGTCACCCCTTTGCCGTACCAGCTTATAGAACGGCGGAAACGTTTCATCACAAAACGTTTTGGAGCAAACAGCGATATAAAAGCGACAAATATTATTAAAACAGGAATTCCTATCATGGAAAATATTATAAAAACGAAATAAAAATATAAATTCAGAAAAAATAGTATAAAACAATTCATGGAGATTTGCGAATGTTTTCGATTTGCTAAGTAGTTCATAAGTAAGAATACATATGCGTCATTCCCGCAGTCTGTTGAGCGGGAGTCCAGAAAGGCACTGGATGCCCGCTTACTACCTGCGGGCATGACAAACGTGTCTTCATACTTATGAACTCCTTAGTAACTTTGCCTTTCTTTTTCGTTTTTTATTTCTGCAATAAAATCATAAATATCCTGCAGGGTGCGGATGTTCCTTACCTTTTCCTCATTCCGTATATTGACCCCGAAACTCTTCTGAAGCGCAACTACCAGATCAACAACATCAAGACTGTCAATCCCGAGATCCTGAAATATATGCGCCTGCGGATGCAATTTCTCTTTTTCAATCTCAAACGATTCTTCAAACACCCTGTTTGTTATCTCGATAATTTCCTGTTCGGTCATTCAGTCGTCTCCTTCCGTCATAGGGTCTGTTATGTCATATACTAATGAGTTCATTAGTAAAGCCACGTATAACTTCATCCGTCATGCCCGAAGTTCTTAATCGGGCATCCAGTTCCTCTTAACTGTCTGGATTCCCGCTTACTGACTGCCAACAGTAGGTGCTTTAGGCACGGGAATGACAAACAATATGGCTTTACTTACGACCCCCTTAGTATATATTTTTTCTGCAAACCAGCGAGGCATTGATCCCGCCAAAGGCGAAACAGTTTTTCAGGACCGTGTTTATCTCCTTCCGGACCGGCCCTGTAATATGGGCGATCCCTCCGCAATCAGGATCGATTTCTTTCAGGTTCAGAGTCGGGTATATAATGCCCTTTTCCATCATAATTAATGAGGCAATCAATTCAATAGCGCCTGAAGCGCCGAGAGTATGTCCGATGTAACCTTTCAGGCTGCTGACAGGCACGGAAGCGCCGAATATTTCCTTTATCGCTTCGGCTTCCTCTTTGTCTCCCTGCGGCGTTCCCGTGGCATGTGCATTTATATAATCTATCTGTCCCGGCTTGATATCCGCAGAATGAAGGGCCTCGCTCATGCAATGAATCATGGATTTTTTGTCTGACTGACTCATGTGAGAGCCGCTTCCAAATGTGCTGTAACCGGCAATTTCAGCATAAATTTTTGCATTTCTGCGTACCGCGTGTTCATATTCTTCCAACACCATTATCCCGCTGCCCTCTCCACAGACCAGTCCGTCACGGTCTTTGTCAAAAGGCCGGGGCGTTTTTTGAGGCGCTTGATTGTATTTAACCGAGGTCGCAAAAAGGATATCAAAAGAACCTGTAACAGTCGGGTGAAGTTCCTCGGTCCCTCCGCATAAGAAGAGATCCTGCCTTCCCAGCCTGATTAAATCATAAGCTATGCCGACCGCCTGCAAAGATGAGGCGCATGCCGCTGCCGAGGTCATTAAATATCCGGTCAATCCCAGATATTGTGCAACATTCACGGTAGCGGTATGAGACATGCACTGAAAAAACATAGAGGATGAGAGCCGTGTCAAATCTCTTTCGGGGAGCATTATTTCAAATGCGTCATTAATGCTCTTTGCGCTTCCCATTGTGGACCCGATGATGCAGCCGGTCCTTCCTGAAGATATCTCAGCAGGAGTTATCCCTGAATCCGCAACCGCCTGCTCAGAAGCCTGCGCAGCAAATATGCTCATACGCCCCATCGTCCGTCTGTTCTGGCGCGGAATTTTTTTTTCATCTTTCAGCTCAGCAGGAGCCGCCACAAAACTTCTCATGCCGTTATAATGGGTCCATTCTTCCATAAAACGGACCGAGCTTTTCCCTGTCTCAAGCCCGTCAATAAAAGAAGCAACACTGTTTCCCAGCGGGGAGACCACCCCGATACCTGTAATTACCACTCTTTTTAATTGCATAGGTTCTGGTTTAAAAATTTATTATACTTTTCTTTTTCTAAAATTGTCCGTCCAACAATGAACGAAGACATCATCGCGCCGATTATCCCCGGTAAAACGGAGCTCTGCCCCGCAGCATGTAAGTTGCGCAGGGGCAGCTTCCCGAGAAGGTTAAACTGACTTATTTTCTGTTTCACTCCATATGCAGAGCCGTCGGGACTATTCAGATAATCCCTGAATGTAAGCACAGACGCAGAATCAACGGCCTTTATCCGGTCTTTATATTTCGGAAATGTATTAACAATGCGTCCTATTATCTTTTCGACCCTCTCTTTTTTGTAATCCATGTAAGATTGCGGTCTATGGCCTGTTTTTGTATCCTTCCATGCTTCAACATGCTCGAAAAAAGACGGCTCAAACGTATTGATGGTCCTATAGGTTTTTCCTCTCTCTTCCTCAATTGATTTCATAATTACCAAAGCTGACGCCCCTGTGTTTGCCGGGTCTAACAGCAGGTTTACGTCAGTGTGCGGAAAAATTGAGACTATCGTTGAATCGAAGTCAGAGTCATTATATTTTTTATCCAACACCGCAAAAACAGAGAAAAATCCCGCTGAAGATTCAAACGATGAAACCCGGGATATAAAGGCTTTGCTCAGGTGCTGCTCAGGCAGGATTTTTAAAATTTCCCTGGGATGTATCGTGAATATGCAGTTTACAGCCGAAATTTCTTCACCCGTATTCAATATAAATCTGCCGACCCTTTTGTTCTGAATGTCCTCAAGATTTGCAATATATTTATTGCATTGTATTTCAATATCGAAGTTCTTGAATTTTGTCTCATACGCCCTTATTAAAGCATCGCCGCCGTCTTTAATGCGTGCAACCGATTCGTAAAGATTAAGGCACATCCTGCTGTGATTGGCAAAAGAAATCTCCTTCGGCATTACACCGTAGCACATCGCAAAACCGGACAGCAGCGCTTTTAATACGTTATTGCCGGTTAATCCGTTTAATACATCTTCCAGGCTCAAAAAGTCTTCCTCCAGATGCAGTTGAAGAGAAGAATCGAGTGCACGCAGGTTCATTGACGGCGTGTGAGCGCAGACCTGCCGGACTTTGTCAAAATATCTGTCAATGCTTGATCCTTCCCCCGGGAAATAACCTTTAAATTTCTTTTTAATATTTTCAATTCCATAGGGGATTTCATAGAGCCTGTTTTCCGATTCAAAGAAAAAGCAATGGGCCTTGTCTTCAGAAAGGAATATCGGCTGGATTAAATCCCGTATCCCGAGAACTAATAATATGTCATGCAGAATGCCGCTCCGATCAAGCCCCCCTGTAAAATGGAAGCCGGTATCAAAAGGGATACCCCTTTTATAAAACCTTGATACAGATCCGCCTATCCGGGGGCTTTTTTCGAGCAGTAATACCTTCCGGCCGTTCATTCCCAGAATGAGGGCCATTGTCAAACCGCTGATACCGCTTCCAACAACAATGTCATCGTATTTTTTCATTTGAACCTTTTCATCCACAGATTTCACAGATTGCTAAGGACTTCATAAATAAAGCCACATTAGTTGTCATTCCCGTGCCTAAAGCACCTACTGTTGGCAGTCAGTAAGCGGGAATCCAGACAGTTAAAGAACTGGATGCCCGATTAAGAACTTCGGGCATGACGACTAATTTCTGCGGCTGCTTAATTTTCCTCTGTGTGCTCTGTGGTTAAAAACATGATTAAGAAACTACATCACAAGTCCGCCGTTAACTCCGATAACCTGTCCGTGAATGTACATATGTTCTTCAGTGCACAGAAAGCTGACTACTGACGCTACATCATCGGGACTGCCGAGACGGTTAAATGGAATTAATGGCAGGATATCCTTTTTCGGGAACTTCTCGGTCATTTCAGTTTCTATAAAACCCGGCGCAACAACGTTGACAAGAATATTTTTCCTCCCCACTTCCCGTGCTAAGGCCCTGGCAGCGCCGATCAGGCCTGCCTTGGAAGCAGAGTAATTTACCTGACCCGCCTGACCTATCTGGCCCGAGGCTGACGAAATAATTATAATGCGCCCCCTTTTGGCCCTTAACATCGAAAACAATACCGTGCGGGTCACATTGTAAAACCCGTCAAGGTTTGTGGAGAGGACCGAGTCCCACTCTTCTTTTGTCATCCATACCATTAGGTTGTCACGAGTTATTCCTGAATTGTAGACCAGCACATCAGGGGCCGTATCCTCCAGCCTCGGTGACAGCGCGGTTTCTGTTTCTTTAAAATCCGAGACGTCAAAAGGGATTAAATCGCACGCCGTTCCAAGAGATTCTATCTCTGATTTTACTTTTTTTGCAGCCTCATGGTTACTTTTATATGTTAACCAGATATTAAATTTTGCCTGAGCTAACCGTAAGGCTATTGAACGCCCTATTCCCCGGCTTCCACCAATAATTAATGCAATCTTATTCATTGTATTTTTGTGTTAACTTTATTCTTGCAAGGTTTATTATTTTACTTAATCTAAAAAAAGTTTGTATATACCCTGATCTTATAGTCGCCTTATCTCATGTTTATTTGGTCAGATAGTTAATTAGTGTCTGTCCATAAATTACTGTGCGGCTAAAAAGTCGTCATTCCCGTGAAAACGGGAATCCAGTCTTTTCAATAAGTACAGTTTCTTGTTCACTTTAAATTCTCTGGAATGCGTCAATTCCGTGAAGAGAAGTCTTCCACAGTAATCCGCAGGTAGAAATAAAGACTCCCCGCCGCAAGCGGACGGGGTATCATTAGGTAAGGGATTAGAAAATCTCCCCTAACCCCTCTTTTTCAAAGAGGGGTATCATTCAATCCACCCGTAACTAACGGGTTACTACGGGTCAATGATGACAGGAACGTGGTGTTAATAGGTAATTTATCGCTACTGCTTTGATTTAAATTTGGTGAATTGACCAAGAAAGCCCGTCCAACACATCGCTTTAAATATTATAACACTCTGATAAATAAATATAACTATCGACTTTACATGCTGCATTAGAATAGCCGCAGAACAATTAGGGTTTTAACCAGTTTCGAAAAAAACGAGTATATATCATGGACGTTATAATTGGTTGCAAAAGTTCTTTTCCATTGGAATGACAATTAAGCAAGCTTTTAAGAAACAAGTAGTTAGCTGCTGCAGACCACTGCTACATAACATTCCGGATTTACGCGGCAACCTCCATAGAATGCTTGCCATATTCTGGCATGATCCTTGCAATATCAAATTCATAAATAAAAAAAGAGGTTACTCAGCATTGTTCGATACCAACCTTCTTAATCATCTTAATCATCATAATAATTACTTGCATGTTGAGGCGGCTCCCTATATATATTTTCGACGGAGGAGCGCATCATGAAAAAACTCGTTATCATTATGGGGGTATTTCTGATGTTAGTCTCAAATGGTTTTGGCGATGACGTGTCTATTGACAGCAGCGGCAATACATCAACAGGAGTCATAAACACAAACGCACATTTTGAGGTAACCGGGCCATCTGGAAGGAGCGGCGTAGTGGGGTCGGCTAATGGCACTGGCGCTTTCGGTGTATATGGAATTAATACTACGAACAACAATTACGGCATATTGGGTTATGACACTTATGGAGTGTATGGCAATAGCTCAGCCGGATGGGCCGGATTTTTTCAGGGCAATGCGAGGGTGACAGGCAATCTCACGGTAGACGGCTCCATACTCGGTCCTGTAATGGGAGACATTACAGGTGTGACGGCAGGCACAGGGTTAAGTGGAGGCGGGACAAGCGGTGATGTGACATTAAGTGTTAACACGACAATAATTCAACAGAGGGTATCTGGGACCTGCGCTGCAGGGAGCAGCATAAGAACTATTAATTCCGACGGCACTGTGATTTGTGAGACTGACGATGGGATTACATCAGAGACAGACCCTCAGGTAGGCACACTTACAAACGGTAAATGGTGCACATCCGACGGCACAGCAGTTAATTGCACATCTAACGCGCCTGTCACAAGCGAAACAGACCCTCAGGTAGGCACACTTACAAACGGTAAATGGTGCACATCTAACGGCTCAGTAGTTATTTGCACATCTAACTCGCCGGTCGGGGCTAATACTGCCAGTTATGTTCCCAGATGGGATGGCTCAGCGCTTGTAACAGGATTGATTTTTGATAATGGCACTTATGTTAGCATTGGGGGAGGGGCCCCGGTAGCTAAATTTCAAGTTAGTAGGGCATTTGGCGACATAGGTCCCGGGAAATCCACTATTTATGGATACCGCGACGGGTCTAATGCTCCAACAGGGGGTGGTGGGACTGATTGGAGTGTAGACGGGGTAGATGCCGCTGTCAAGGGATACAGTTTTTATGGGAATCAATTTAGCGCTGGTGTAGCAGGGTATAATTATTTAGATTTTGCAGACAGTGCTGCAGTGGTAGGAGCAAAGCAAGACGGATCATATCGAGGAATGTTGGGTTACGCTGACAGCAGTTATAAGTTCTGGGCCGGATATTTTGAAGGAGACAATTATGTTTCCGGCAATGTCGGCATCGGTACTACAACTCCTGCCGCCAAACTGGAGGTAGTTGCGGATGTGTCGTCCGCTGGAGTGTTTAATAGTTTAAGTGGAATAGGAGTTGAGGGTAAAGGTATAACCTACGATTTTTATGCCTCAGGCGACGGCACAAATTATGGGCCTTTTACAGGCGCCCACGAGGTAATTTTATCGCCTGAATTTCCAGTCAGCATAAAGCCCGGGATGATAGTGTCAGTTACCGGCGATGCGAAGATAAGAAGAAATGACAAGGAAGATATATCTATCTCCTCAACCCTTCCATCGGTAAGGCTGTCAGACAATCCGAATGACAAAGCGGTCTTCGGCGCCTTTGTAAAAGAAGCCACTCTTCCTGAGAAGCACTGGTACGTGAAGAAAGAAGGGGAAAGGTTCGGGATAATAAATGCCCTCGGCGAAGGAAGGGTATGGGTCACAAATATAAACGGCAATATTAATGCCGGGGACTATATCACCACCTCATCAGTGCCCGGCTACGGCCAGAAGCAGGGGGATGATTTACTCCACTCTTATACCCTTGGGAAGGCAATAGAGGACGTTGACTGGGATGCCGTCACAGAGACAATTGACGTTAATGGACAGAGAGTCAAGGTTTATCTTATTGCAGTGGTTTATACAAGCGGATAAAGGGACTTCTATAGTCGCAAAAGCTGAAGCTTGGATAAATCTGCGAGGGGAATCACCGGACACGATTACATCAGTTAGAGGCATCAGATTTGCGGTTTTCTATAAACGAATCGTGAGTAATTTTGCATTTCCTCATTAGTTTTTGGAAATTCCGCCTGTCAAGGCCGACTTCCTTAGCTGCTTTTGTGACATTGCCGTAACATTTCAGTAACGCCCCTGTGATGATCTTAAGGTCAAACTCATCCACAAGCTTCCTCTTGGAGTCAGTATATGACTGCTCGCAATCAAAGCTGGGGGGATGCTTGATTAATAAAGGCGGGATATCGAAAGGTGTTATGACTTTCCCGTCTGTCAAGATCATCAGTCGTTCAACTACGTGCTTCAGTTCCCTGACATTGCCCGGCCAGGGGTATTGGTAAAGCAACCTGAGAGCCTTAGGATGGACCTTTTTCTTCCCTGCAAAAAAATGGCTGACATAAAGAGCGATATCCTCCTTGCGTTCCCTCAGAGGCGAAAGATGGATTGAGGCAGCATTGATCCTGTAATATAAGTCTATTCTGAATTCTTTCTCCTGTATCATCTTCATAAGGTCTTTGTTTGTCGCACAGATCACTCTCACATCAACGATGATATCGTGGGTGCCTCCGAGCGGTCTTACCTCTCTCTCCTGTAGCGTTCTCAGGAGCTTCGGCTGTAAAGATAACGGCAGGTCTCCTATTTCGTCGAGAAATATAGTGCCTCCTTCTGCAAGTTCGAAAAGCCCCTTCTTATTGGCCCCCGCGCCCGAGAATGACCCCTTCATATGTCCGAAAAGTTCGGACTCAAGAAGATTATCGGGTATGGCTGAACAATTGATTGAGACGAACCTCTTCCCTTTTCTCTTGCCTGAAAAATGCAAAGCCTTTGCTGTAAGCTCTTTGCCTACTCCGGTTTCACCCGTAATAAGCACCGGGAGGTCATTCTGAGAAAAGACTTCGATCAGACGGTAGACCTCTCTCATAGATGCGCTTTCGCCGATCATGTTCTCGGGTCGGTACAAGGTATCGACGACCTTGTGCAAGAAGACATTATCTTCAATAAGTTTCCTCTTAGAGAAGATATTCTTGAGCCGCAAAGAGAGTTCATCGGGCTTGAAAGGCTTGACTATATAATCAACAGCGCCCTTCTTCATCATTTCAACTGCGTTTTCGACATTTGAAAATGCGGTCATAACTATCACATCCACATCAAAAGACTCTGACTTGACGATCTGCAGTATCTCCATACCGCTTATTTTAGGCATAATCATATCAGTTAAGACCACATCTACATGGTTTTCCCTTAAATACTGTATCGCGACCGATGGGTCAGAGAAGTTCGCAATATCGTAATCTTCCTTAAACATTTCTCCCAGGAAGCTGGACAATGACTCATCGTCATCAATAATCAATAACTTAGCTTTCAATTTCCTGTCTCCTTAAAGGCGTTGCTCCAGAGTGTTATTTGTCAGACCGGCGTCTCCTCTTGTAACTGACGCGGCCGAGTCTACCGACACGGGGAGAGAGATTTCAAAAGTAGATCCCTTTCCAATCTCGCTCTTAATCGTAATGTCGCCGCCATGCTCCTTGATAATCCCATAACTTATCGACAGGCCGAGTCCCGTCCCGGTTTTTTTGGTTGTATAAAAAGTTTTAAATATCTTGCCAATATCATTTTTGGCTATGCCGTGGCCTGTATCGCTTATGCTCACTACAACTTTCTTGTCTTTTTCCGCAAAAGACGTTGAAATTCGGAGTTCACCACCGTCGGGCATTGCCTGTATGGCATTGATAATAATATTCAGTAAGACCTGACGGAGTCCTATAGGATTTGCCATTACATGAGGGATTTGGGGGTCCAAATCATCTTTTACAAAAACATTCTTGCAACCGGCCCGCAAACTTATAAAAAGTACCGACTCAATTATCATGGCATTGATATCGATCAGAGACTTCTCCTCGTTAGGAGTCCTTACAGAGTCGAGTATTCCTTTCAGGATATGCTCGCATCTCTTAATTTCCTTTTCCATCAGATTACAGTACGGTGCTACTCCGAACTCTTCGGGCACCTTGTTATTTATCAACTGACTATAGCCCATAAGTGTCGAAAGAGGACTCGATAATTCGTGGGCCACACCGGACGCAAGTGTCCCTGCGATGGCGAGGCCTTCTGTGCGCACCAAATTTTCATGCGCTATTCTCAATTTCTCAGTCGCCGCATGCACTCTCTTTTCAAGTTTGTTGTTAAAATCCTGCAGCTTCTCAATAAGCTCTTTTTTTTGTGAGTCCGATTCTTTGAGGTTGTCTTTCATGGCGTTAAAAGACCTTGCGATAGAGCTTATTTCATCATTCATAACGACATCCACTTTTGAAGTGTAATCCCCGTCGGATGTCTTCTCTATCTCTGCAATCAGTCTGTTGATCGGATTCATAATAGACCTAATCGTAAATGTCATAATGATCAACGAAAGTATAAAACTCGAGATAATGGCGATTACGACTAAATGCCGTGAACTGGCATTTGACGCCTCCATATACTTATTCATCATTCCGTGCATACTGCGCGTCTCCAGACTCAAACTGTTAATAATATCTACTATTCCCGATACTTCTATTTCGGTCTCCTTTTCAAGGGCGAACGTCGACGTTGCATTATTTGCCATGATCAGGTTTATTTTCTCCTTGAGTTTGGAGAGATGACGTGCAAGATCCTTGTCCGGAGCGTTAAGTTTTTGAGCAACATGATGGCAATTATTGCAAATGGCCTCATGCTTGTGGATGCCGTAGGTATTTCTTATCCTGGAAAGTAAGTCTTCGCTTTTAAGCACATACACCCCAAGGATAGCGTTGTCTTTAGTGTGCCCTACCCAGCGCTCGTGAAGTTCGATCTGTATATCCTTTACCTCGTTCTCTATGTCAAGATACAAATTTATGATATCTTGATGGTCGCGAGTGATCGTATGATTCTTGGCAATTGAGGAGAGGTTACTATAAATAAAAAGACCGGACACAATAAATATAAAAGCTATCAGGCCGAAGCCGAGTATAAAATTTCTTTTCATGTTTCTGAATCCTTAAAGAATATATGTCAACATTAAAACATATATCAAATCACTACGTTCTCAAAAACATTGCTCATAGTTAAACAAAGTTGCTTTTACTTGAATTCATAATAAGCCATTTTCTTCCGTTTGGGTACAGAAACATGGCTGCTGGAAAATTTCGATTTTAAATCTACAGAGTCTGATAAATATTATTGATACGCTATTGTTATATTAACATGAAGTTGAGAAAAATTTCCATGAAAGCAAAGAGTTCTATAGTTTCCCGACTCTTTTCATATGTTAATTTTTATCTTTGCCGTCTTTCGTCCGGTCTCAATTATATGCCTTGCAAGCTCCTGTCTCCTTTGGTTCAGGATCATGTTCCTGATCTGTAATTTTACCTCCTCATAGGGGAGCACCTGGGCGATCTGCCTCTCCTTTATTTTGAAAATATAGTACGACCCGTCCCTGCCCTTATAGGGTCCTCTGAAGACGTTGAGCTTAGCTGTCTTCATGGCCATTGCGAGTTCTTTTGAAGGAAAAGTATCGGGATCGATCCAACCGTAATCAGTAGCAGCGGAGTTTCCCGATTTAGCCATATTTTTCGCAACAGTATCAAAATCAGCGCCCTTCTTCAGTTCGTCCACCGCCTTCTCTGCATCAGCCGCTGTATTTATCTGAAGGATTGACACAAATTCCTTTTCCGGCTTTATAAAAGGGAGCTGTCTTTTGGTATAGAATTCTTTCATCGCATCTTCGGTCACCTCGTCTTCCTTGACGAGAGAATCCAGCAATTTTGAGACGAGAATGTCGTTTCTCACCTTCTCCAGCAGGATGTTATAGGATATATCTTTCGTTTTAAGTTTTTCTCTGAAATCCTTTTCGCTCGCGCTGCCGCGCATACTGTCGATCGTTTTCTGTACTTCTTCGCCAGTTGCGCCAATCTTCTTTGCCACTGCCTCTTTGACCAGTAACGTCTGCGCAACAAGTTCTTCGGAGACGGCTTTCTTTACCGCCTTCTCATCAATCTTGGCATTCAGCGCCTTATGGGATTCGAGTCTCTCTTTAAGGACAAGGTTGAAGAGCTCTTTCGATACCCTTTCATCATCCACCGTTATCGCGCTCCTGGTGCAGCCAACGGTCACAAATAACAAAAACACCAGCATCATACTCATTCGTTTCATAGAAACCTCCACTGTTATCTCAAATGAACATAGCAACCCGAAAAAGGGTAAAGTATATTTTAGCAATTTTTGCAATAAAACAGAAAGTAAATAATTTTGTAAATAATTTTGAAATCCCGCACATGCTGTTCGGGTAGGATATTTTTATAAGCTTTTGTTATAATCTAATAAGTTGTTTTGAATAATATGTTCGATTTTGCTAAGAAATATCTGGTTAAAAATATAGCATTCTCCAGGCAGTTTATATTCTACCTGTTTCTTGCCTTTCTCTCTGGAATGGCCATAGAATATTTTTTTCTTAAGTTTGCCCACTCGTCCAGGTCGTCTGCGGCCCCCGGGATATCAGAAGTGCGGAAGACCTTCGGTTACAGCCTGACCAATCATCTCGTGGAGTGCGATATCCCCTCCAACGCCCCTGATAACGACAAGATAACGGTCCTCAAAAAGAAAGTGGAGAACACAATAAATCAGGACATAGGGTCAAAGCGTATCCTCTCGGCGAGCGTCTATTTCCGCGATCTCGACTGCGGACGATGGTTCTCATTGGGCTCCTCTGAGCAGTTTGAGCCGGCAAGCCTCTTGAAGGTGCCTATTATGATCTCCGTTCTCAGGGCAGCGGAAAATGACCCGGGTATTCTTTTACGCAAGGTAAAATTTTCCGTGCCGGAAAACCTATACAACCTTCAACGGATCATGCCGCCGGAGCTAATGGATGCCGGGAAGTCCTACACAGTAGACGACCTTCTGTTCCGTATGATCGCCTATTCAGACAACAATGCCACATATCTCCTCGAGGATGTGGTGAATCCGGAATTCCGGGAAGAGGTCTTTGCCGATATAAACGTTGACAGTCCGTACAAAAACCCTGACAAGACGGTTTATGTGTCGGCCGCAAGATACGCCTCCTTCTTCCGCATACTCTATAATTCATCATATCTAAACAGGGAAATGTCCGAAAGGGCCCTTAATTACCTGACGCGTTCAACATTCAGCGATGGCATAGTTGCCGGGGTCCCGTCCGGAACCAAAGTAGCCCATAAATTCGGAGAGAAGACCGATGAGCACAACCCGCAAACAAAATATCTAAGCGACTGCGGCATCGTGTACTACCCGCAACACCCTTATCTGCTCTGTGTAATGACCACGGGAAAGCAGTTCGACGAGCTCGGCGGCATTATCCAGAAGATATCACGGGAAGTTTATAACGATGTCTACAGTCATTGCAGCTGACAGCAGTATTGCATGCCCCCTACGCGCAACTCTATAATACCTTATAATACCTTTAGTTCAATGACTGTCAACAATTATTGCCTTATCGAGAAGTTTCTTTATCTCCTCAGGCATTGAGGTGCCCTTCATAGTCTTCGCGAGGTAGGAGCTTGTTGCAATTATGTGAATAACCTTGATCATGAACTCGCGTTTTTTCTCTGTCATTGAGTCAAGCGTCTCAAGCTTATACATATAATATTCTCTCGCAGCCCTCCCTAATTCATCCGTCACTTGCTGGATTGTCATATTCTTGGGCTTGACAACCGGCTCGACAAGATTATATCTGCTGTAGTCTTTTGTAACAATAAAGTCTTTCAGTTCGGGATATATTTCCGAATAAGGCCAGGGCGCTATAGCAAGGAAGAATGCAAGGTCAGGATTATAATATTTGGCAAGCTCAACCGTCTCTCTAATACTCTCTACAGTATCATCCGGCATACCGAGCACAAATGAGGTCTCAGTCACTATATCCTGAGCGTTTATCATATTAAGCGCGCGCTTTGATTCTTCAACCTTGATATTCTTTTTGAATTTATCGAGCGACGCCTGTGAGGTTGATTCAACTCCTAAGTAAATATGGTCAACTTGAGCTTCCCTGTACTTCCACATTATCTCTTCATCGCGAATAATGTCGTCAACGCGCGTCTCAAGGAGTAGTTTAGTGCCGACATTTCTCTCTATAAGCAGGTCAAGTATCTTCTCCCACCGCTTTCTTGAAAGCGTGGGAGTCTCATCAGCAAGCATTACGACATTTACGCCGTAAGCGTCCCTCAGATGCTCCAACTCAGCAACAAAGTTCTCAGCGCTCCTGCCCCTCCAGTTGCGCTTCCAGAACATCTGCTGGGAGCAAAAGCTGCACTGCTGGTTGCATCCCCTCGAAGAGCTCACAATAGCCAGAACTGAATCCTTCATCGGTTTGTAGGTATAGAGCGGCCAGTCTATTAAATCCCATGCCATGGGAAGGGTGTCCAAATCCTTAATATGTCCCCGCAGCGGGGTTACAACTGTTTTCCCTTCTTTCATGTAAACAATATTCTTAACCCTGGACACGTCACCTTTTTCTGAAAGCGCATCCATCAAATCAACCATCGCCTCCTCGCCCTCGCCGCGCACTATATAATCCACATACTCATAATGTTCCCTGAATATTTCTTCATAGCAGAATGTAGGATGGACATTGCCTATTACCGTTATGGTTTCAGGATTTATATCCTTGGCAAGCTTCAACACCTTTAACCCATCCACTATCCCTGCTGTAAAAGCCGTGGTCGCAATTACATCAGGCCTTATATCAGTTATCCTCTTCTCTATCTCGTCATATCCATGCCAGCAGCTCATTGCGTCATATATGATCGGTTCGTATCCCGCAGCGCGAAGGCTTCCTGCGATATAAACAAAACCCACATTTAGCCAAACTCCGGCAGACTCGACCACTCCTGAGTGATAAGGAGGGGTTATCAATAGTACCTTTTTACGTTTTTCCATTATGAATTTCATTGTTGTATTATAGCAAAAATCCTGCTGTTATAGCTTTAATTATCTTTACGCTATCGAGCGTTATATCGCGAAGCCGAATTCTCCGGGTTTTCACTCCCCGAGATTTTCAGGATTGGAACCATCGAAACGCGATTAAAGAAGGCAAGCCAGCGCGATACCAGACAAACCGTTTTATTGTCACTTGAAGACTATTGTATATTGCCAGTATGTGCCTAACCCGAATATGACGATGAGTAAAACGTGTTTCATAATCAGCATTTTCCGCCGGATCCTCTCAGCATCAGGACCGTACACATCGGTCACATAGGTGAACGACCTCCCTGCCCCCATCGCAAAGACAAGAATAACACAACCTATGCCGGCATAGAAAAGCTGTTTTTTCAGACCGAGCATGATGCCTCTGATTTCGATCGGGACAGTCTGTATGCTGAGCCAATATACCCCGAGGACCGTAGCTGCCCAGCAGCCTGCGGCAAAATCATGGATAAATCCGATAACTATCGTCAGAGCCTTTTTCATACTTTGAAACACCGCAAATGTCGTTTAATTATAACACGAAAGGAAGACAATCGGCTGGACCAATGAGATTCTTTCCTTGTATTATAGCTCCTCTTTTCTCAAGTATCAGACTATCAGAGGTTATATCATTATCTAACAAATATTTATAAAAGCCTCATCGTGTGAGCGCGCGTATTCTCGCCTCGGCATAAGGACGCGCCTCGGCAAGTTCATAACCAGGCGTGTTCAGAAAAAGCTTAAAATCGCTTAGAGCTTCATCCTGCCGTCCGAGATTCTCAAGCGCTATTGCCCGATTCAACAGCGCCTCTTTGTCTAAAGGATAAATGCCCAATGCAATTGTATAGTAATGCACAGCTCCTTCGGAATCCCCAAGAGCCAGACGAATATAACCTAACCTCGTATGGATACCAGGCGGAAGTTCAGGCTTAAGTGCCAAAACTTTTTCGAATTCCTGCTCTGCCAATCTGAGATCATTCTCATCCTCTCTGTTTCGGTTAAAATAGGCCTCTCCTAAGCCGGCATGAGCAAATAGATTCTCAGGGTACTGCTCAACAAATCTTGAGAAAAGGGCAACATTGCTTTTCCAATCCATATTTCGCCTGACCGTTAATGCTGCCAGAACTATAAGGAGAACTGCTCCTAAAGCAACACTGATTTTCCGCGCAGTCTCTTTAGACGGAAATAGCCTGACAGCCTGATCCGCAACGATAAGCCAAAGTCCGATTGAAGAAATATAAATATACCGGTCAGCCATAGGGGCGCTTGGAAACCAGACTATGCCGCTTACAGGAAGGTAAAATATCGCAAGCCATGCAATGCCAAAAAGAGTTGTTCGGCTTCGTCCCCGCGTTAAGAGCCAGACAAGAATCCCGATAATGCATAGCCACGCTGCAACGACAGGCACGATTACAGACTGAAGATATTCAGGCACTATGTATCGGAGGCTCAGCGCCGTTGGACGGATCACAGTCAATAGATATCTCGGAATAATGTACAGATTGTCGATAAGCCGCGCATAGAGTTCAGGAATCTTGTAAAAGCCCTCCAATTTTCCTGAGCCTAATCCCGGAATAATGTATTTTTGAATACCGAGGTTCGAGAGCGTTATCCAGCGCATAATAAGATAACATGAAGCTGCTGCGACATACGGGAACAATCTTGTGACTGACCGCAATTTTGAACCCGGCACATCATAGCGCAGAAGAGAGATCTCCTGCGCTATGATGAATGGCAATACAACTATCGCTGACTCTTTTGAAAACATCCCTCCAAGAAAGCATAATGCTCCTGCAATTGCATAAAAGATACCCTCCCGGATGACGCTTCTGTAATGGAGTAGATATGCTGTAAGGATAAAAAAGCAGGCCAACATCGTGTTGCGGCCTCCTGAAATAAAATCTACCGCTTCCGTGTTAATCGGGTGAAGAGCAAAGAGGAACCCTGCCAACAGTGCCGCATACTGGTTCTTAATTAGCAACATGGACAGACGATAGACTAAAAATGCATTGGCAGCATGAAGAAGTATATTGACAAGATGCATCAAGGAAGGGTTAAGACCATGAAGACGTTCTTCGATTAGAAATGTAAGTATCGTCAGCGGACGATAGTACGGCAGCAGTTCATAGTCACGTCCTATGTCGATGCCCTTAAAAAGAGAGAGAGACGAACTGAGCAGCGCAGGATTGGTGACGATAACATTTGTGTCGTCCCATACAAAACCGTTTTCAAGAGAGTTTGCGTAAACGAGAAACGCGATGCCTGATATGAGCAGTCCTGTAAACAACCCTTTCCTCTTCTCATTACACACTAAGCAATAACACTGATGAAGAAATGATGTAATCAAAGTCACCTCAATATAAGCAATAACATCCCATATACAACAAAGCGGATTTCCATATTAATTTTCGCTTGGGACATGCCAGTTTGTAAGATCCCGCACTCGCTCTTCTGCATAGGGACGCAACAGACCAAGTTTTCTACCTGGCGTAGCCAAAAATAGCTGGTAATCTGCAACCGCTTCCTTGTCCCTACCGAGTTTTTCGAGAACCATCCCGCGGTATATTCGCGCTTCTTCTTCGAAGGGATAGAAGGTCAGTGCTTCAGTATAGTGATACAGAGCTGCTTCGTAATCTCCCTTTTCAAACCGAATGGATCCTATCGGTGTATGTACCCTGTGCAAGGTTGGATCCAGAGCCAGCGCCTTCTTAAATTCCTGTTCAGCCATGTTGAGATATTTATCGTCTTGTCTATTTTCGTGATAGTATGCGCGTCCCAGTTCGGCATGAGCACCGGCATTGTCCGGATACTGCTCCACGGCCCGTGCGAAAAGGGTTATTTCTTTCTTCCAGTCCAGATTGCGCCTTACAGTCAATGCTGCCAGCAAAAAGATCACGATCGCCACGGCAACCACACCGTACCAGCGTCTCTTGCTGCCGGCAGAAAGCAGCCGAAAAACCTGATCTGCGATGACCAGCCAAATGCCGATCGCCGGAACATACATAAACCGATCAGCTAATGGAGCGCTCGGGATCGGTATGATCCCGCTGACAGGCAACCAGAAAGCAGTGAACCAGAAAAGCCCAAAGAACGCCGCACGGCTGCGTCCACGGGTCAGAAGCCATACAAGAATGCCTATGATGCAGAGCCATGCCGCGGCGAGCGGCAGAGCCAGCAGGTTAAGATCTTCGGGAACGTAATATATCGGACTGAGAGCCGTTGGACAAATTATCGTAATAATATACTTGGGAATGATATACAGATTATCCAGAAGCCGGGCCGCGAGGCCTGGAAGCGCTTCCATTCGAACACCGGCGTTAGATAAAGCATTGTTGCGTAATGCCAGATAAACAGCCGTACAAACTGCATAGGGAATCAGCCTGCCAACGGAGTTACGCCTGCGAACAGGATCCGCACCAGTAATAATAGGTATTTCAACAAAGCCGATGACCGGCAGAATGGCCAAGGCGGTCTCTTTTGAAAAGAGTCCGGCCAAACAGAACATCGCGCCGGCAATGCTTCCGGCAGTGTTGTCCCGTCTGGCGCTCCACTCGTGAACAAGGTACGAGATAATGATGAAAAACCCGGAAAGCATGGTGTTGCGACCACCCGAAAGGAAATCAACCCCTTCCGTGTTTATCGGGTGAACCGCAAAAAGGAGCCCGGCGAGAAGTGCCGCCTTAGTGTCATTAATAAGCAATCGCGCAAGGCGATACACAAGAAACGCGTTAGCCGTATGGATCAGAACACTGAGCAAGTGCATCAGGAAGGAAGTATGACCATGCAGGCGCTCCTCAATGAGAAAGATTAAAAGGGTCAGAGGACGGTAATACGGAGTCAGTTCGATGTCGCTGACAGTGTCAATTCCGCTGAAGAGAGATAAGGGCGTGTCATGAAGCGCCGGATTGCTTAAGATAACACTGGCATCATCCCAGACAAACCCATTGCCGAGAGAGTTTGCATAGACGAGGAAAGCAATACCTGCTATGAGCAGCCCCGCGATCGCATTCTTTCTTCTCTCTTCGGTCATATATTAAGGAAACTCGGTCTTTAAAAAAGTAAATATCTTCTGAGCCGCAAGCATATGAGCATATTCGTTTGGATGTGCATCGTGAGAATTAACCATTAGCATCTCCGGCTTGTATCCCGAATATAAGTCGTATAAATCCAGATGAGGAACGCCGATAAGTGAAAAATCTTTCCGCACTATACAAGCGCCCATTCTTAATAACGCGAAAGCTCGCGCACCCGCTCTTCGGCATATTGTTTAGACCCTGGGATGTTATTATGAGTGGGGATAGTCAGATAAAATTGGTAATCTGCCAGCGCTTCTTTATATCTGCCGAGCTTTTCATACGCGATTCCCCGGTTTATCCGCGCTTCTCTGTCAAAAGGGAAAATTGCAAGGGCCTCTGAATAGTAATAGACCGCCCCCTCGAAATCTCCCCGTTCCAGCTTGATGTACCCCAATGGAGTGTGCACCGATTGTATGGTGGGTTCCAGAGCAAGCGCCTTTTCAAATTCTTTTTCAGCCAGTTCCAGGTCGTGTTCGCCCCGTCTCTGAATGTAGGCGCTTCCCAGATTGGAATGGCCGTAAGGATTTTCAGGGTACTGCTTTACTAACTGAGTAAAAAGAGTCATGTCGTTTTTCCAGTCCGGATTGCGCTTTATTGTAAGAGCTGATATAAGCAGTAATATAAGCGCTATGGCAACTGCGGCGTATCTGCGTTGAGCGCTGCCGCATTGAAGCAGCCGAGCCATTTGATCGGCAATAATGATCCAGAGACCTATTGCTGGGATATATAGAAAACGGTCTGCCAGGGTGACACTCGAAAAGTAAAAAATCCCGCTAACCGGCAGCCAAAATGCCGCGAGCCAGGAAAGCCCGAAGAGCGCAGCGCGGCTGCGGCCACGAGTCAGTAGCCATGCAAGAATCCCTATGATGCAAAGCCATGCAACAGCGAGCGGCAAGGACAGCAGATGAAGGTCATCGGGAATAGCATAGCGCGGACTGAGCGACACAGGCCAAATCACCGTCAACACATACCTGGGAATGATGTATAGATTGTCTATGAGCCGGTCCCCAAGACTGGGCATGACATACATACTTTGCAGCATCTGCTCCCCGAATCCCGGTATGATACCTGTCTGGATGCCGAGTATAGAGAGCGTCTGCCAGCGCATGAAAAGATAGATGATTGCAGATGCGGCATATGGAAGCAATCTTATAGCCGCCTGTGATCTTGAACCCTTCACATTTTCACGCAACGCAGCGACCTCTTGCGCTAAGATAAAAGGCAAGACCATCATTGCGCTCTCTTTTGAAAAAAGACCTGCCATAAATAAGACCGCTCCTGCAAAGGCTCCGGAGATATTCTTTCGAATTACGGCTATGCCATGCAACAGATAGGCAGTAAGACTGAAGAAACAGGCTAACATCGTGTTACGGCCCCCTGAAATGAAATTTACGCCCTCTGTATGGAGCGGATGAACTGCAAAGAGGAGTCCGGTCAAAAGCGCTGCTTTTGGGTCGTTAAAGAGAAAGCGGGCAAGATGATAGACAAAGAATGAATTGGCGGCATGAAGCAAAACATTGAAGAGGTGCATCAGGTATGGGTTAAAACCATGCAGCCGCTGCTCGATAAGGAACGTAAGATATGTCAGAGGACGGTAGTATGGTAAGAGTTGAGTATCGCTGGTTGTATCAATGGTGCTAAAGAGTGAAAGAGGCGTGCCTCTAAGCACGGGGTTGTTGAGGATAACGCTATTGTCGTCCGAGACAAAACCATTGCCGAGAGAATTCGCGTAAACGATAAATGCAATGGCCATAACCAGCAGACCGAAATATTGTTCTCTTTTTACTCCTCCGGTGATACTGAAAACCCTGCCGGCGCTATAATCAGATATGTTCAACTCTATCCCCTACTTTACCTTCTTCGTCTTCTTCTCTGACTTTAAACCAGCGGGGTGGTCCTTAAGCGTCTGCTTCTTCTCCTCTTCAGCATACCAGTCCAGAGGACGCTCGGTCTGCTCCTTGAATGCGCCCAGAGATTTGTCCCTGAGTTCTGCGGCCTCGGCATCAGCCTGAGCAACGAGTATCTCGTCCACAACCTGCGGGCATGATGCTACAGAACCGGGCCTCGCCTCTATCTCCTCACGCACACTCGGCTCCAGCTTCGGGTCCTTTGCCATCTGCATCTTCAGGTCAATCGTAAAATGCACATATTTCTCAAGCATGCGGAATATGGCCGAATCTCCCATCGGGCTTGCAGCTTCCTCATCAGGAAGGGGCGATACTTTGCCTCCTTCGATCTTGGCGCGGCCCACCATCTCGCAGCCACGTCCATCGTCAGTAGTATATCCAAGGTTATCTGTGATTACTGCGAGTACGGTAGGAACATTTGCAAGGTCCCAGTGCGCAAGCAGCCCGACCTCACCGTCAGGCAGAGGGCTCAGGTCGTCAATGCTCATCGCCTTCACACGCGACCACGGCGGCACAGGCCTCGTGCGCTTGCGGGGCGGCAATCCCTTTGCGTAGCGGCGCAGAGAGTCGTCAAAAAGGTTTGTGGCTGTCTCAGCCTCTCCAAGAACATTAACGCAGTGCGACTCCGGTATCCCGAGTATCTCCTGCACCATTCCGTAATAATCCTCACGGCTTACAGGCCCGAACCTGCCGCGATAGCCACCCCCGTCGCATATACGGCTTCCGGGGGGCAGGCAGAACTTCATCTTTTTGCGGCGGCACGCCTGAAAGAAATAGACATACGCCGATGTCGCGCCTATAAGCGCCACTGGCACGCCACCCGCCTCAGACTCACGTAACGCCTTCAGAAGATCATTGATATGAATGCCTGACTTGCCGAGCAGAAACCTGCTGTCTGTGGTCCCGAAGGCCTGGCGCGTCTGTTCCATCCCGATAGCCATACCCATGGAAGGCGCAAGCTCGGGGCTGGGTGCGAGGATCAGGATACGACAGCGCTTCCCTTCTTCGAAGTCAGGGAAAAGATACGATCCTGTCATCGTACGGTTTGCAGCAAACACGAGTCGTTTGCCGTCTTCGTCGCGGAATATGCGTCCCCTCTGCGTCAGACTGGTTGTACCGCCCGTAAGACAGGACATCACGGACTTCTCAAGCGGGAAAGACGCCACAAGGTGAGTCTTAAAGACGTCATTGTAGACCATCGGAACGTCTTCCCATCTATTTATATCGCCAGGCCTCACCTTCTTTGCATCGCAAAATTCACGGAATATCTTGTTGTTCTCATAGTGCATGACGAACATTCTCATGCAGTAATCGTTAAAGTCAGGAATCTCGGCATCAACTCCTGCCTCAATAAAGCCGAGGATCTCTTCAGTTAAGCGATGACTTTCGCTTTCAATCGTGGACATAAGACCTCCTTAAGAATCAACTGATTGTCGAGTTGTTGAATAATAATTATACATTGATCTATTCAGTTACTTGATGAACCTTTTTTCATTCACTGACTTTTTCTCAGCCTTCCATTTTTCAAAAGCGATCTTCATACCGCTTCGAACCGGTATCTGGGACATAAGTGAAAGGATATGAGCATGAGGGAAACCTGCCATGGGAACATTCACCATATGACGCAAGACCCTGCTCAGGCTCAGAAGCTCAAGCGAACTTTCATAAAACTTTTCTTCCCGTATTTCAGGTGTCATAGCAGGGTCAGGATGCTCAAAGAGAGCGTATGCTCCGGTATAATACTCCCAGCCCAATTCCTTATAAATATACGGTTCATACTGCTCACGAAGCTTTGTCCCGGGATACGGGACAACCAATGACGGATGCATGCTCACCCGCAGCCTGTCCGCAACATCAATAGAGCGTCTGAAATCATCAATCGAATCATGGCGGCTGCCGAGCATATAGAAGAGCGATACATCAATGCCGTTGTCCCGGAGAGTCTTCACTGCCCGCTCGCGATCAACACCGATCTTTCCGCTGGCGGAAAACTCCCTCAACCCCTCGTCAGATATTGACTCCCAGCCGACCCAGAGAGAGAGCAATCCGCACTCTCGCGCAGCTTTCAGCATACGGAGACCTTCGGGCTCAAGCACCGGCCTGAGACTGCCGAACCCCATCCATCTCTTCCCGCTTCCCCTGAGGGCGCTGAACAGGTCTATTGCGCGCTGGACCTTCCCGGTCCACCAGATGTTTTCATCTCCGTTTATATACATTTTTCCCGGTACTGCAGCCACATCTCGCACTACATGGTCAATGGGACGGAACCGGATCTTTGGTCCATAAAAAGGCTTGACAGAACAGAAGGTGCAGTTATAAGGGCATCCTCTTGACGTATTCACGATCCTGAATTGATGTTTTCTACCACCCTTAAGCATACCGTAAAGAGGAGTCGGAAGGTCATCAAGAGGGATCTGTTCGCCATAGTAATAAGGTTTTAATGCGCCGGAACGGAAATCGCGCAGGACCTGGGGCCAGACCGATTCTGCCTCGCCTATCACCACAGCATCACCGTAGGTCTTCGCTTCCTCGGGCATGGCTGATGCGTGCATATTGCCAAATACCACTTTAATTCCGCGCGTTCGCAGTTTTTCGGCAATCCGATAGCCCGGCACGGCTGTAGGAGTCAGAATACTGATAGCTGCCAGGTCGCACTCTAAGCGGTCAATCGCCTCAGGGTCTGCGCTTGCGCTGATAAGTTCAATCTCAATATCAGGATCAGCTCTTCGGGTAAGCGCTGCAAGATATTCAAGGCTTGGCGGCGCCACTGGCGTCCAGCCGAAAGGCAAGGGTGGGAAGATGATACAGAGTTTCATGTTAGTTCATTGCTGATAGCTACCTCTCCTCAGTGCTGTATGCGGAACCCGGCATGGAATGTTTCTACCGTAAAAGGAATGCCCCAGTAACTGATAATCATCGCTGCGAGGGCGATCAACGCGTACCATGCCAACTTCCTGCCGCGCCAGCCAAAGGTTGCCCTCAAATGCAGGTATATCCCATACGTAAGCCATGAAATAAGAGACCAGACCTCTACGGGGTCCCAGTTCCAGTAATTGCCCTTCACCTGATTAGACCAGAAGGCGCCGGATACTATCATGAGCCCGTACATTATAAAGCCTCCGGCAACAAACCGGTAAGCGAGGTTATCGAGAGCCTGCGGCTCAGGTAATTTTTCGTATATGCCGGCAGAATATTTTTCTTTGAGGAGATACATCAAACCCAGGCCCGCCGCAGCCAGGACCGAACCAAAACCTGTTGCCGCGCCTATGATATGTACCCATATCCACCAGCTCTGAAGCGCAGGCGCAATCTGGGTCGCTGCGTCCTTGATGAGCGTTCCGGCCCACCCCATAAGGACAAAGGCAACCGGCATAATCAGCACGCCAAGAGGCCGCACCTTTTCTGTAGCAAACTGGAATATGAGGTAGATAAGGACAGCCATAAAAATGCCGAAGGTGATCGACTCGGAGATCGTAATAAACGGTTCGATCCCTGTCTCCATCCAGCGGCGGCCTATGGAAGCGAGATGGGGCACAAAACCTGCAAGCGCGCTGTAGAGGCCGAAAGTAAAGAGCTTCTCCTGCTTTGAAATAAGGCCAAAAATATAACTGCAGGCGCTTACGCCGTACAGTCCTGCGGCAATCCAGAAAAATATGTATTCAAATTTCATATTCTCACCTCCGGAAAATTATTTTATATTATCATAACTCCCCGTATCATGTCATTTCATATCTTTTAGTATTTGCTGATGACTGATTGCTGATAGCTCACTTCTTGCGCTTCAGTATCCTGCCAATAAAAGTGATGACCACGCCAGACAGCCCCACCCATAGGCTCGCAAGCACAATAGGCAGTCCCGGGTCGTAACGCACATTCATGCCGACCCAATATCGAACTTCCCTGACTGAAAGATAATAGTCTCCAGCGTCAAACATCTCTCCTATTGCCGCCTTGCCCTCTGCAATAGCCTTCTCTTCATGTCGTGCATCTACAAGCGGCCATACCTTAAAAAAAGCATCCCCTGACAGCTCCTTTATCGGCGTTGGAACATAGGCCGCCTGTAGAGTGAAAAGAGGTTTTGACGAGTCCTGCGGAAACGGAAAATCTCCGGGCCCGTCCTTTGTTCCGGTCGTGTAGAGGTAGGTATCGTCCTTCTGCTTGAGACTCTGGAGCGGAACATACGCGCCGTAGAGTTCCCTCCCAAGCTTGTCATAGAGCATGATCAGTAGGGAATAGCCTTCCTTGTCGTTATAGTACCTGAAGCCCCTGTAGTCGAGGTTTTTGGTGATGTAAATAATTCCCTGCTTCTTTAAACTGCCCTCACCGACTGCGATCTCATATGCCGCTCTCTTGTCATCCCCGTCTACTTTGTACATGGTGTGCATCTTTATGAGAGTTGTCTCGCCTTTCAGCTTGGAAAGGTTAAAAAAACGTCCCCGATCCGAAGAGTCATAGCTCTGAAGCTCTCCGTTGGGGAGAGTCTCCCCTTCGGTAAGCCTGATCAGTCCCCTGAAGTAAAAGAGACTGTTATAGATGATGCCACCCAATATCGCAACAAAACTCAGATGAAAGAGTATCATGCCGAGTGAGACGAGCGTCAGTTTCCTGCCCCATATCCTGCTGAAAAAGCAGAAAGCCACATTCACTACCAGCAATACCAGCAGCCCGTTAAACCAGAGCGTTGAAAATATCATATCCCACGCCCGCTTATCACGGAATATTGTGACACCGATTACGCAGCAGGTAAGAATAGTGACCAGCAAAAACATGGCAAGCTTTGCGGAAGTCAGGAACGCATGTATTTTTCGCCAGATTGCGACAATCGGATTTCCTGGTTCAATAGGGAATTTACTATTATCAAGGTCAGCAATATTATTAAATTCGGACATTTACAGCTTCTCCACCTTCCAGATAAGCTTCTGCCCGTCTTTCACGCCATAGGCTATTGATTTTCCGTCAGAGGTAAAGACCGGCTGAAAGACCTGCTCATAAGCAGGATGCTGACTGACCACCTTGCCGTTTGCATCCGCAACTACGACAAACCGCTTGCCGTCTTTCCGCGCACGGTAGATAATATATTTACTGTCAGGGCTGAAGAGCGGCGTGACCACCCTGTCAAATGCCGGCCCTTCCTTTCCATTAACAACTAAAAACCAATTCTCACCGCTCCTTGCGGCATATGCGTACAGCCTGCTGTCGCCGCTATAAGAGAGGAACTCCGCTTCATCATACTCTTTTTCCTTAATGCCGTCACTATAAAAAGCCTTGTGCACCCAAACCCTGCTCTTTATCATAACAGTCGCAACTCCCTTCAGATCCTGGCGCACTACGGGCTGCGCCGCCATGCCGCCGTCAGTAAGAAGTTCCTCCCTGCCGTTCAGAATAACAAAGAGATCTTCTCCCTTTACCGCAGCATACGCTATTGAAACATTGTCCGGTCCGAATGTGAGATTGCTGATAGTATCATACAACAGCCCTTCCTTGACCGCGTCAGGCTCTGCAAAGCTGAATTCGATCACCCTCTGCTTTCCATTCTTTTCATCATTAGCCGCTATCCTTCTATTATCTCCATTTGTAACAATAAGCCCCCCGCGCAGTGTCTTGACACTCTGTTTTTGAAATAACAGATCACTTACAATGAGACGAACCTTGCCAGATTCCTCTGTGTTTTCTATATATAAGATTTTTGTCGAGTCATTGTTGAAGACCGGCTTGTCGTAATACGACGGGCACGCCGCGCTCATCTTGTTGTCCAGAACGATCTGCCACTTATCGCCTGACCTTGCCCCATAGGCGATGTGCCTGCTATCGGCGCTGAAGACCGGTTCGCCGACCTCATCAAAGACCACCTCTTCTTTGCCGTCTGCTACCATACGCCACTTGTCGTTAACCTGCGCCCCGTAGGCTATACGCAGACCGTCAGGACTGATAACCATTGAGCCGATACTCTGATATGGCCTGCCTGCCTTGCCGTTATATACCACATAGGATTTACCGGATTTTTCCGCAATGTATGCAACACCCCGCCCCCGTTCATTGAATAACACCTGGAAATAGGCAGGCTGGTTCCGGGAGGCATTTGCCCCGGGCGGATTCTCGTCATTTGCGATAGTTGCCAGAAGAGTCGTTTCCGCCACAACCTCGTTACCGGATGATGAAGGCTTCATCTCGTGTGCCTTTTCTTTTTTACTGCAACCGGCACCAGAGAGAAAAAAGAGGATACAAACACATAGCTGAAGATAGAAAACTTTCGATAGATATTTCATACACTTGTCTCTCCCGCTTCTCAATAATTGTTAAAGGTCACACCCTGAGCCTGACTGTCATAGGGCAGGCTCAGGGTGACAGAAAAGGAATTTCATAACATAACATTATAGATTAACGCTGGTATATGGTCAATAAAAAGCCCCGCCTTTTACGGACGGGGCTTAGATTACAACTCATCTTTTACTAACTTTAATACGTACCGCCAACTGTATAGGTTTTCAGACCCTGGTTGCAGTATGTGTCGGTTGAACGCATATTACAGTTAGCGCTGTAAGTGGATCCGGCAATGCTCGCAGGCGAGTGATCTGACAGCTGGGTTGTATTGCGAATGAACGCATACGGTTTTGTATCAACCCGGGCCGGAGAACCGGTGCTGGTTCCTAACCAACGGACAGTAAGAGTACCACCGCCTGTAGGCAGAGCATTTGTGCCGTGAACATTATCAGACGGCAGCGGTCTGGCCGGCTTGGTTGTACCGCTCGAATGACAGTAGTAGCAGGCATATCTCAGGTAAAGTGTCATGCCGTTGTTTGTATTTGCTGATAATGCAGAGGTCGTGCCATGATGGGTCACGGTGCTTGTGTCATACCCTGAATGGCAGACAATGCAAAGCGTCGTATTATTGGTCGCGCTTACTGTACCTGTGCGCCATACATATCCGCGCAGTTCGACCGCGTTTGTCGTGCCTGTTGCTGATGTTATCGCTGAGCCGTGAGCCGTCACCGTGCTTGTAATGGTGCCAGTTGCGCTGTTTGGCGCATGGCAATCCCAGCAGGTTATCAGAGGACCCCATCCGGTGGTTGTGGCGGAAGTCTTGGTGACCCCGTTCCATGGAGCTGCCATTCTGTCTATATCAGCATAGCTGTTGTTCTGCTTGCCGAGGATCGGATGGTATGAACTGTTTGTAGTTAAGAACTGCGAGTAAAGGTCAAGCACGTTTCCGCTCGGATTGCCTGACACTGTTGTATTGAAAGGCTTGAGCGCTGTTCCGCTCGGCACCTGTGCAGATGTGCTTACAGCGCCGCCTGAGTCATGACACTTAAGGCACTGGTTGATCATGACGGATACAGCAGGGGTCTCAAGCGTTGCGCTGGACAGGTTGCGGCTGAATCTTACAAACGAGACGTTCGGAGCCGCAGTCGTATAACTGCCCGCGCCTGTCCCGCCCCATGTCGCTGTTTGAATCTGATTGCCGGTGTCCGGATCGCGCAGATCAACATATCCGTTCTTGTGATATGTTGCGTTAATCGCGCCGGTTGATGCGGTCCCCTCCATGTGGCAGACGCCGCAGTCGTTATTGGTTACAGCACTGCCGCGTGAACGCACATGGCTTGATGCCTGTGCAAATTCAGTGGTAATTGCACGGCGCTGAGTTACAGTACCGTCAAGAGCCTGAGCAACCGGTGAGTTGATTGCCGCGGCATGGCATTCAGTACAGCTGAGATTGCCGCCCCAGGTCGCTGAACCGTGGCAGCCCGGTGTTGAGCACACGCCTGTAGCCTGCGTATAGCCTAATGTAGCCGCTATGTTATATGAGCCGTTCGCGTGTGTCGCAGGGTCAACCGTATATGCGCCTGCTGAACCTGATACGTTTGTGTGGCAGGTCGGGCATGCAGTAGCTTTATGTGTAACGCCATAGCTTGCGCCATCGCCGTGCGTATTGCGTTTGGGGGTATTGTTTGCATAATTAGGTCTGCCGTCATCATTTCCACCCGCACCATGACAGCTCTGGCAGGTGGTTGTTCCGGCCCACGTTGCGGAAGTATTTGCAGGAATGGTTCCGCTTATGACGGATGTCCCGTTGCTGTGGCAGTAAGTGTTTGTGCACCCCGTAAAGGCGGTAGGCGAGTTTGTCTGCGCCCAGCTTGTGCCTTTTGTATATGCGGCGGTGGGGTTGCCGTTTATAGGATTTGCCATAGTAATGGTAGCATTCTGGTGTTTATAATCCGCGCTCGTCTCGGTCGCCGGAGCAACGTGACAGACAGAGCATACTTTGCCGTAATTTACCACATGTTTGCTATGAGAACCGGGGTAACGTCCTGCCGGTGTATTGCGCGCTGTTCCATCTGTATATGTTGCGCCGAAGCCGTGACAGCCGGCGCAAGTGCCTATTTCGTAATTTGGTATTAATGAAATCGTAAGAAATGCGTTGATACTGCTGGTAACAGTTAGCGTGGTGTTGCCTGTAGCTCCTGCTGTTGCCTTGGTGCCGTCCATAACAGCGATTCCGCCGCCCAAACCCTGTATAGTCCCGGCGTCTCTCCGCTCAGTGATGCCCGTAAGGTTTGCATTGGTCCATCCGGAGGCAACCGCCGCGGCTGAATCGAGGTCATTGGCTACCGCGACAACAATGAGCGTGTCAGGTACTGTCGTCGTGACGCCGGTGGCAGTGACAGAGGTAGATGCCGTAGCTTTCACGCCGCCCCCCGTGATGTCAAACGGGTTGCCGCTTCCGGTAACTCCCCTGTATGTCAGGATAACTGCGTATATATGGTCGGCTGTAGTTGCGACAGTCGGAGCAGCCATGGATGTGGATGTAGCCCTTGCCCAGTAAACATATATCTTCGTTCCGGCAGTCCCGGAGCCTGTTGTCTGCGGCGAGTTCGGCGCCTGAATAAATCCGTTTGGAGTCGTAAGAGAGATGGTGCTGCCGCCTGCTGTCTCAACAAACAGCAGCGCAATGTCGCCGACCGCATGCGCAGGCCATACAGGAGAAATACTCGTAGTGCCTTCCGCAGCTGTCCCAGCGGCTTGGAAGGCTGCCGCAGCCTGCACCTGCTTCGGGCTGTATCCGATAAAGATGCTTACTATTATAGTGAAGATCAGAATGAGACTGATCTTGGGCTTCTTCAAGTTCATGCCTCTGTCCTCATTCGTTATATTCCTTCCCATACTGACCTCACCTCACTTTTGATATTTTCATTATAAATTATATTCATTAATTTTCAATATTCCCCGCTCTAATAAGCTGACCATACAGGCGTCGTGCTGAAGTGACAGCTTATGTTGGAGCAGGTCTTCGGAGTAGTGCCCGAAGAGACGCCAACTGTGCCGTTATAAACCGGCGCGCTCAGTCCGAACTGGTAGGTTGTCGGAACAGAGATTGTCCTGCCTGTGCCGGGGATGGACTCACTCATATTGTGGGATGCGCCGTTATGACACACACCGCAGACATTCGTCCATGAAGCGCCGCTTCCGAATGCGTCAGTCGCAGGGTTAAGCGTGCCGCCCCATTTCGTAACGAGATAAGTAACATGCTTTTCATGCGCGCCCTTGCCTTCAGGCACGCCTGAACGTTCAGGCTTGCCGTCAGTAGCCGAAGGTCCGTAGCCATGGCATGAATTACAGCTTCCGCCTGCCCCGTATTTAACGCCGTCCATGTGCCTCTGACCGGCGATGCCTGACGTTTCACCGTTATGGCCGTGACAGCCTGCACAGTCATCTGCCGTTGTCAGAGCGCCATGGCTGTATGATGCTGTAAACCCGGCATCCCACGGACTCTTATGGCAAACTCCGCAGTTCGCTATTGTCTTGAGAGTTCCATCTGCAACATAAGCTGCATTAGTCCAGACCGGCGCTGTGCCTGTGCCTGTATTTGCAGTATTAAGAGTTCCGCCTGTTCCCGCAGGGTTATGACAATAAGTATTATTACATGTTGTGCCGACATAGGTTGGCAACATTGCTCCGCTCTTTGTAGCAAGTCCCTGGAATGCCGGTGATGAAGTGCCGTTTGCGTGTGTAATATCGCCCGTACCCGGAATCGTACCGTGACAATTCTGACAGCGAGTATCAAGCGATTCGACTGCAGATGACTGCAGGCCATTCAGCAGCCTTAGGTGTGTCTGATGAGCTCCGACTTTTGCGTCATCGCTTACCTGACCCGTGCCGGTCAATATGCCTGTGTTGCCCGCAACGCTCACTGGAGGCGCAACAACGTATCTGTTTGTGCCGTCAACTGTACCTATGGTGCCGGTGCCGTGACACTTGGTACATGAGTTGTTTGTGGTGACAGCGCCCCACACCTTCTGTATGCCTGTCCCGTGACAAATGATCGCGGAGCAGGTCTTTGTTCCTGTGTTATAGTTATCTGAGTTCGTGCCGCCGTTTGTGTCATAGGCCGCCGCAAAATTCAGGTTCCTTGTCTGGTTCGTATGCAATATAGAGGCGGCTTTGATCGCCGTGCCTGCTGTAGTTACCGTGTCTGTATGGCAACTCGTACAGTCAGCCGCCGATGTTACGTGCGCGCTGTGGCTGTTCGCAGTGGCCGTCCCTGAGCCGCCGCTTGCATAGGCAGGCTCGCCAAAGGATGTTCCGCCCTCTGTGCCGTGGCAGTTGTCGCATCCGAGCGCTGCGCCAGCAGTCCATGTCCCCGGGTTCACATATGCCGGTGTGGCCTGTCCAGAACTGTGGCAATAAACAGCCGTGCAGTTCGGTGACGTCCATGTGCCGCCCTTGACCATCGAGACATCCCTCGTCTTATTGACGTGATTTGCCGGGGTCGTGATTGAGGTGCCGTTAGTGGTGGTGCTGTTATGGCACTCCTGGCAGCCGTAGTTCGTCCCGAGCACTGCGCTATTGTTGATGTGTTCAGTATGCTTACCCGTGGCCATAATGGTGCCACTCGCCACATCGTAATTATGACAGCTCTTACAGTCAGATATCGTTGCTGACCATAGAACAGTCTTATAAGTCGGCGTTGCTTCGCCCGTGCTGTGACAATATACATTTGAACACTGGTTGCTTGCCCAGTTGTTGCCAGGCGTCGCATCACTATCGTAGGTTGCTGCTATAGTAACATCCTTTACATTGTTCACGTGGCTCGCTTCGTTCGTTATCGTGGTGCTGTCGCTGGTTGTAGATGTATGGCAGGCGCTGCATGCCACATTCGGCATAATAGTGCCGTCATTCATATGCGCAGTATGCTTGCCAGTGGCCATCTTGTTAGTTGCCGCTGCGTTGAAGTTATGACAGCCCTCGCAGGTCATCGCTGCTCCATTCCATGTGGCCGCTGTGTTAGGCGCTCCGCCAAACGGGGTGGTTGTGCTCGTCCCCTGACTGTGACAGTATGTCGTCGAACAGGTTCCGTTCGTCCAATTACGCCCGCCCGTGTCAGTCCCGGCAAGAGCCCCTGCTGCATAGCTGCCGCCTACAGCTATGGTGCTGTCAAACGCCACCTGTGCTGCCTGGTTTGCGCTGACGTTGCCATCGGAATGAGGTGTATTATAGTGACAGACTCCGCAGCTGAATTCATATACTGTGCCTGATGATGTGTTGGACGGCGTCTTGTCCGCAGTCACCGCAATTGTTGCTACACCATAATGCTTCCCGTGCTTGCCTGCCAGTGTGTTGTTGGCAAGGTGGCACTGGTCGCATAAAAGCGCTGCGCCGCCCCACATAGGCGTTCCCGCTCCATGACAACTGATCGCTGAGCAGGTCTTTGTAGCTCCATTATAGTTATCTGAGTTCGTGCCGCCGTTTGTGTCATAGGCTGCCGCAAAGTTCAGGTTCCTTGTCTGGTTAGTATGCAGCAACGAGCCGGTCTTGATCGCCGTACCCGCTGTATCTACTGTATCTGTATGGCACCGTGCGCAGTCTGCTGCTACTGTCACGTGTGCGCTGTGGCTGTTATCGTTGTTCTCAACCACTGTCGGCTGAGACCCGTTTGCATAAGCAGGCTCGCCAAAAGCTGTTCCGCCTTCTGTGCCGTGGCAGCTATCGCATCCAAGCGCCGCGCCAGCAGTCCATGTTCCCGGGTTCACTGATGTCGGTGTGGCCTGGCCGGTGCTGTGACAATAGGTCGTCGTGCAGTTCGGTGACGTCCATGTGCCGCCCTTGACCATCGAGACATCCCTCGTCCTATTAACGTGGTTTGCCTGATTCGTGATAGACGTCCCATCTGTTGTTGTGGTGTTATGGCACTCCTGGCAGCCGTAGTTCGTACCGAGTACCGCGCTGTTGTTCATGTGTTCGGTATGCTTGCCCGTGGCCATCTTGTTTGTTGCCGCTGCGTTGAAATTATGACAGCCTTCGCAGGTCATCACTGCTCCATTCCAGGTAGCGGTTGTGTTAGGCGCTCCGCCAAAAGGACTGGTCGTACTCGTGCCTTGGCTGTGACAATAAACCGTATTACATGTGCCGAACCCGCCGCTTCCGGGTGCATGATCGCCCTGACTGTATGTCCCGCCATAGGTCGTATCAATACTCATATTTATAATATTGTTGGCATGACTCGCAGTTTCATCTCCGGCTCCGTTATGACATACAGAACAGGTGAATGATTTCGTCGTGACATGGGTCACGTGATTGCCTGTTGCCGGAGGGTTATTATGACATCCTGACGCCTCTGTACAGGTAAGCGCTGAGCCGCCCCATGTCGGAGTTCCGTAGCTTGTGGGGCCTGCTGTGCCTGTGCTGTTCTGTGCGTTGCTGTGACAGTAAATAGTAGCGCAGCCCTGATATGACGAACTTGGCGCTAAATTATTTATAGTGCCAGATGCTAATGAATTATACTTTGCACTTGTCCCAAACTTGCCATTTGCAATGTTCAGGTTCCATTCGATTTTTCCGGTTACATGACCTGTGCCGCCATTGCCGTTTGTTCCATGGCAGTCCGTGCACGCGATGTTCAACTGCGCTGCCCCGCTTCCGGAATGTCTCGGATGGTTGCCGAGACTCGGCGGATTGGCCGCGGTTGCCTTATGACAGTTCCCGCATGCAACTGTCCCAGTCCATGCCGGCGTTGTGGCAGTGCCGTCAAGGGTTGAACCGTGGCAATATACAGTTGAACAGGTTAATCCTCCCGTGCCTGCAACATTGTTGTAGCTTACGCCTGTCTGACCGCTGTATGAGCCGGTTGTACTGCCAAATGCTGCGAAACTTATATCTATATCGCCTTGGCCCGGCAAGGCTGTACTCTCTTCAGGCATTTGATAAGAAGAACCGTGGCACATTACACATGTATAGCTGAGTGTAGTAACATGAGTAGTGTGCTTGCCGGCAGTCGCTGATCCGGTAATAAACGGACTGGATGCCAATGCTCCCGGCGGATTACCGTGACAACTATCGCAGGCTGGCGGCATAAAGCCCTTGTTATGTTTGTGACAAAATGTGCAATCCGTACCATCAGCGTTCTGATGGTTTGAAAGTGTATTGCCTGCTGAATTATAAGGGTGCGCTTTCACGCCGTTTGTCAATCCAGCATCATATGTATGACATATTTCGCATATCTTCGATGAAGTCGTCCTCGGTGTTGCGCCGCCGGAATCGAAGCCAAATACCCCCTGATCCTTTGTACCGGCCGGCCTGTCAAATACGATGGGCTGGCCGTCACCGGGCAATGCTCCCTGTGATGCGTCAGGAGTCGTAATGGAAGTCCTAATTTTCTTAATATTCGTTGTATCTGAAGTTGTATGACATGTTGTACAGTCAAACTCCCCATACTTGCCACCCACAATTCCCCATCCGCCGGCTGATGACCACCTCGTTGAGCCTGTGTTTGTAGAGTTATGAAGAATGCTGTTGCCGACTGTTGTTGTAGCAGTCTTATCTGCAGGAGATGTATGTCCTGTTGCAGTCACTCTTATTGTCGTGATATTAACCTGGCCGAGCGTCGCCCCTGCCTTTGCAGATACGGTAAGTGTCACACTCCCTTTCTGCCCCTGTGTCAGGTCTTTGCTCGAAAGGCTGAGCGTTGAGGTATTAAAGTGCGCTGACGGGACATTCGATTCACTGAATATGGCTATGTTGTATGTTACAGCCGAGCATCCCGCACCGGTGTCGTTATTCTGCACGGTAACAGTATAATCATGGCTGCCGCCGACAGCGACATTTGCCGCGTCAGGGCCTATTACCAGATTAGGTGTATTTGCATTACACTCAACCACGTTTAAGTAGGTTGTAACATAACCACCATTATTGGATAACACCTGAGCATGAAATGCGTCTGCTGCAGATGTTACTTTCGTCAGGCTCTGCCCGACTAACTTGCCTGCTGTCGCGGTCACCGTCACAGTCCTGGTGGTCTGGGCTCCCGGCGCAAGCAATGCAGTAGACGAGCTTAAAATCGGCGCGTCAAAATTATTCTCTGTGTCAATATCAGAGACCGAAAAATTGAATGTTGTATTTCCGCAGTCTCCGTAATCATTGTTCCTGATAGTCAGCGTGTAATCCTTTGTCCCACCATTGGTAACGATTGTTTGTTGAGTAGGATTCAGTGTTAATGTAGGGTCGTTCCTTACGCAAGGTCCGACAGTTGAGAAAAACCGTGCTATGGTAAAAGCTGTTTGATTCCCTGCAGCGTCCCTTGCCTTTACCTGCCAATAATAGGTTACGCCGTTCGCGAGAGTCGGGGCATAACTCGTGCCAGCCTGCCAGCCGCCGGTCTGCACGTTTGTAAGGAAGGCCACATCATCACTAACCTCAAAGTAATACTGCACCGGTCCGTTAGGGTCCGTTGCAGTCGTTGAATTGACCGTTGTATTAATCGGCAGATCTGCTGCCTCATCAGCAGGAGTTGAAGCTGCAAGCCCTGTGGGCGGCGCTGTGTCAACCACCACTGTACGCGGTGAACCGAATACATTTGAGACGTTCCCTAATGCGTCCTTGGCCCATGGATAAAGGGTATATGTCCCGTCCGAGACTACCGTATAGGTTGCCGGCGCTGTCCCTGTCCATCCTGCATCCCCTGCCAAAGGCGGTGTTGCTGATGCTGTTATCATGTAGCCTGTGACCGCCACGTTGTCCGTTGCGGTAAAGTCAGTGATCTGGATGTTCCGGCTTGTAGAGGGTGTCGTTGCAGTAAATGTGCTGACCGTCGGCTT
>JACRLN010000037.1:0-5749 GCA_016215115.1 Nitrospirota bacterium | reverse complement strand
TGTTATCATGTAGCCTGTGACCGCCACGTTGTCCGTTGCGGTAAAGTCAGTGATCTGGATGTTCCGGCTTGTAGAGGGTGTCGTTGCAGTAAATGTGCTGACCGTCGGCTTCACAGCATCGGCGCCTGCGGTTTCATTTACCGTGAAATATGTGGATCCGGCTGGTGTGGCGGAATTCCATGTCGCACCGTAGAGATAGCACGGCCGAATACTGACAGCATTCATATAATAGTACACAACTATGCGGTTTCCGGATGCCACAGTAAAGGCAGAATTGTTGAAGATTAAATCAAACTGCTGGCCGGTGGTAATGGTTGCGTTCAGAGCCTGGGTTGGCGTCGTCCCTTTTGCAGCCCCCACGATACCAGTCGTGTTATTGTATTCGTACATTACAGCATAAACGGCGGCGCTCGTGCCCGTTGTAGCTAAGTATGCAGTAATATGTGTTGTTGCGCTAGCCGCGATGTTCATAGCCCCAGTATAGGCCGGGGTGTAAGCACGGAAAAACTCTATGTTGTTTCCTGTACCCACTGCGGAAAGCCGAAGCCTGTTCCTGCTCGTTCCTGTCGGCGCCGTATTGTTCGTAATCGCTCGGAACTGGTTGGTGCCGGTTAAAGTGGGGCTATAGCTGGCAGCAGCTTCGGAGATAATGTTAGTTGACCCGTGGGTCCCGACGCTCTGGGCCGCAAGGCCGCGCACATGGTAAACCACATTGGCCGCATGCGCCGGCGTCGGGTTATAAAGACCCTGATACATAAATATACTGAAGACCATGGTGAAGACCAGAACGAGGCTGATCTTTGCCATCCAGTTCATGCCCCTGACCTTTTTAGCTATTATCCTTCCCATACTGATCTCACCTCACCTTGCATTCTATTTTCTATTCTTATTTTCAGCATATTCATGTCCTCCTACTGCGCCAGACCCTTATGGCAGACATTACAGGATAGAGGACCGGCCTGACCCCACTGCATAGGCGTGCCGTTATGGCATGCTGTTGACAGGCAGGCGCCTCCGCTGTAAGTCGGGGTTGTCTTGGAGGCGTCATGTGAATCAGATGCCTTATACCCGTTTGTCCTTGTCCAGTTGTTATCCAATTCGGTAACCGTTGTAATATAGTTGCGCAGCTGCGCCCTTGAATTTAAATTGATCGGAGAGGCAAATGCCACATTAGGCGTCCCGTTTATATGTGTAGTGTTAGCCAGATCAGTTATCATCTTTCCCTTTAACGGCGCTGTGCTGCCGTGACAGGTCGAACAGATGTTGTTGCTGTCATTATAAGATACCTTAACCGTGCCGTTATGGCATATATTACAATTTATAGTCGTCGAACTGTTCGCATTGCCATGTGCCGCGCCTGATGCTCCGGATTGGCTCATCAAACCTGAGGTTCCTGAGAATAGATCCTTATAATGTATCCCGACAACATGCTTCACGTGGGCGGTTGAACCCTCTGTTCCTCCGGTGTTCGGAGAGTTACCGTGGCACTGAGCACATCTGTCAACATTTTCCCATGCGTCTAATATAAATTCATCCCCTACTGAAACAGCGGAGGCAAAAGAAGTTTCCAATGTTAAGGTATTCGCAGTGTTGCTGGTGACCACCCTTAATTGGTCGCGATTTAAGCCGCTCATCATCCGCACAGAATAACCGGCCCATTTGTTTACCGGCCAGGCTTGAGTTGAGTCTTTAATCGTGACTGATGTTGCTTCCGTAGCTCTTCCGTATGATACTGAATACCAGTCAGGCGTAGGCTTATAGGTGTAAGCGCTTGTGGCTTCAGATACAAAGCCGTTGCTGTGGCAATAGATACCGTTACATGTAACGCTTACCCCGGTAGTCCGTTGTACCCATTCACCGCTGTACGGGCCGGTTGCGGAGTTCTTATTCTTGACTGTGCCTGCCTGGCTGTGCGCCGGATCCAGATCAAGCTGAACTATGCCGTCATTACGTAGTGCAGGATTATCCATGAGATGGCATGTTGCGCAGGCATACTTTGGGAAACCATTCTTATACGATATGTTATATATCCATGACGGATCACCATAGTCTCCCGCGCTCAGCAGCTTGGCTGTGCGGATTTCATAAGTGACGCCATTCGCGATACCGAAGTCGTAAGCTGCTACTGTTATGGTATCAATTGTATTTGATAGTATTTTATGCTGCGCGTAATTATTCGAACCGCTTGTTATCCTGAGATACTTGCCTGCCAGACTATTAACAGGCGACCAATCCTTGGTGGTGTCTGTAAGTGTAGCCACGGTTCCGCCTGTAGCGGTTCCTAAGGATTCTAAAGTTGAAAGCATATAGTCCGGGTCAGTGTGCATTATGTGCGCGCCGATAAGCGGCTTGCTGCTTTCAAATGAATGGCAATCCAAACACGCATCCACAGACCAGTCTATAGCAGAGTTCAAATGCTTGGTTTTGTCTATGAAACTGATATTATCCCCTGCAACATGTGTATGACAGGCTGAACAGTTTGATGAGTAATTCTCATGCGGATACGTAGGAGGATTCCCGTGGCACTTGCCGCATCCCGAGCCTCCAAGATATGCAGGGTCACCCCATACCGGCGCCGGTCCTGAGCCGGAAGCCGTATCATCCTCATTGCGAACTCCGGAATGACAGTAAGTACTTGAGCACTGCCGTGTGGCACCTGTATAATACGGCGTCATAGGTGGACCCGGCGTTATGCCGAGCCATCTCTGACTTGTCGCAAGACTGCCAAATGTGATTTCAGCCGGCGGCGGGGTATCATTATGGCCCGCATCAGACACATTCACAGGTACTATATGACACTGATTGCATGTTATCGGACTGGAATAATTGTGACTGCCTGCAAGATGGGAAACATGTGTTCCCACATATGCGCTGCCTGTACTGCCTGATGTATCTTTGAAGCCCTGTCCTGCCTGTGCTGTCTCGGCTGAACCATGGCATTTCTCGCATGTTGGTAATGTTGTGTATGTTCCCCAGTTCCTGATGCCTCTGCCATGACAATTGCTCGTTGAACAGTTGCCGTAACCATTGCCCGGAGGGTTGGATCCCGCCTGTGAGTATGTTGTTCCGGCAGCCTGGCCTGTGAAGTTCAAATCTATATTCCCATTAACATGAGGAGGATAAGTTACAGTAGTCGGCGAATATCCGGTTCCGTGACACATTGAACATGAATATTGCGCAACCCCCGGTGTATTAGTGTGCCTCATGTGAGTGCCGAGAGTAAGGTCTGTTGTAGTTGACATGTTTGTATGACAGCTTCCGCAGTTGACGGAGCCGCCCCAGGTCGGTGTAGCAAAAATAGTCGCGCCTGACGCCCCGCCAGGAGCCTGCACATTGCTGTGGCAGACTGTTGTGGAACAGGTAGAATACCCTGAACCTGCAGCATGTTTTGGCACATTTGGTGGATAGCCGTTTGTGACATCTATGTTGCCGTCAAGATGCTGCGTGCCTCCACTGACATCCTTCACTGTTCCAGTGTGGCAATCAACGCAGTTTGCGACAGTTGAGAGATGTTTGTTATGGCTGCCGGTTGCAGGCGCGCCGGTAGCGTCTATCACATGGCACGTTCCGCATTTTGCTGTTGCTGGTGATCCCCATACCGGAGTTACTACATTGCTGGTGCCGTATGCACTTACATGACAGAGTCCGGCAGTTGAACAGGTTGTGTAAGCCGAACCTTTTGCCTTGTCAGCGGGATAGCCTAAGTCACCGTTTACTGTGTCCTTTACGTCTATATTGCCATCAAGGTGGTCGCCTGTCGGTGGTGTTGTTCCCTGAACCGCATCGTTATGACAGTTGGCGCAGGCAATACTGCTACCGTTAACTGTATCGGCAAGGTGCACAGTGTGGCTGCCTGTTGCCGGCGCTACCGCATGACACGCGCCGCATTGTGGAACAAAAGTGCCCCATGTAGGCGACGGAACAGATGTGCCTGTTCCATTATCGTGGCAGACTGCTGTTGTGCAGTTTCCGTAACCATTGCCGGGAGCGCCGCCAGCGCTGTAAGTGTTTGCTACATCTATTGATGCGTTAACGTGATTTGCAGAGTTGTATGATGAGGCGTCATTAGCTGCTCCTGTATGACAGTCTGCACAGCCGCTTACTCCGGCTGTGCCGAGATGCTCGCCATGCGATCCGCTGGTCAGCCCTGAAGCCTCTGTCACTTTATGGCAGGTGCCGCAGGCCGCTGTGCCGTCCCATATAGGCGACGCATAGGTCGGTGTTGCAATGCTCCCATCTGTTGTTGACTGACCTGTGCTGTGACAGTAAACTGTGCTGCATGTCTTGGTTCCGGTTGCGCTTACAGTAGTTACAGGGCTCGTTGTTAATGCGTCGTATACTACTCCTGCCTGACCGTCATAGTCTCCGCCCTGCACTCCTCCTCCAAACAGATAGAACCCGATTGATATATCCCTCGACCCGCCGTTATTATGCGCGCCGGAAGGAATATTGCTATAATGGCAGGTGTCGCAAGCATAAGATTTGGTATTTACATGCCTGTCATGTGCCCCGGCAGTGGTTGAACCGGTTGTCCCCGGCGTATCTACAAGCGTGGCCAAGTCAACCGGAGGCTGTCCATGGCAGTTAGTACAATTAGCGCTGAATGCCTTTGAATGGCGGTGACATTCGCTGCAATCCATGCCTGCATTATGACTGTCAGAGGAATTATAGGAATAGTGGGAATGGTTTGCATTGTCATGGCAGACGTTGCAGATGCCTGTCCATCCGCCTGTTGCGCTCGCGTCTCCCATGTCTGAGTTTATGCCATCTGCCTGCGTAAAGATGATCGAGCCGGTAGTCGTGCTTCCGTTAGGCCATGTATCCGTGCCGTTAGGAGCGCTAATCGTTTGCTTTATCATCTTGATGTTTGTTGTGCCTGATGATGTATGGCATGTTGCGCATACAAACTTACCGTATTTACCACCGGTTACACCCCATGCACCGTAGGTTGCATTACCGGTAGTAAGACTGTTATGCATCAGTTTGTCGGATGTAACGGTTACGTCAGGGTTTGTGCCTCCATACTGCAGCCAGGCGCTTACCCCTGTGCCGTCATTTGTCCTTATCTGCCACTTGTATGCCGTTCCTACAGAAAGGCCTGTGCAGGAGGCGATTGCAACGTCACCGCTCAGTTCAAAACTGCTCATGCAGTTTGGTGTATTCGTAAAAGCGCCTGCATTATCAATGATCTCAACCTCTATCTGAACATTATCGAGGTCAGGATCGCTCACAGTAGATATTATCCTAACAGAGGTCTCGTCAGTTGTCCCGCCCTGCGCTATAGCGGTTATTCCGTCACTCTTGTACTGGTCAAACCCTGAAGGGACATTCGGAGCCGCAGCCATAGCCGCACCTGTCATGAAAACAGCTATAAGCATTGAGCAAGCTATGATCAGCGCCGACTCAATAGTATTGAATCTTTTCGTCTTCATCTTATTACTGTTTCCCTCATGGTCTGTTATTATTTTGCGTTTCATTACCATATCACCTTTATTTTGGCATGCCTGTGTGACAGTTATTACAGCTTATTGCAACGCCCCACTTCACCGAGTTGCCGTTGTGACAGGCAACGGTAGAGCATGTCTTTGTCGCGCTGTTAAACATCGTGCCTGAATTAAGGGCGTTATTGGCATTGTCATATGCGCCTGCTGCCTTGTAACCCACTGTCCTGCTCCAGTTCTCGTTAAGATCCGTAACCGTTGTTATATCGTCACGCACCTGAGCCTTTGACTTGACATTCACCGCGCTG
>JACRLN010000041.1 GCA_016215115.1 Nitrospirota bacterium | reverse complement strand
GATAAAAAACACGATAAATGAAAACAACTAATTGATTCGGAAGATTAAATGGAATTTAAGCAGAGATAAGCAAACTTTGCGGCTATTTATTTAATGGAATGGTTACAATTACCCCCCGTCACTGAATGGTTACGCTTTTGTCAAGCCACGTTAGAAATGTCAAAAAATGAGAAATGAAAAGTGTCAGGCTACAGATTATTACTAACAACTTTTATCTCTTCCAATTTCTTTAGAGCCGCACCTGAATCTATTGCCTCAGTCACAATTTTTATTGTTTCCGGAAAAGTCGTTGCCTTGTCCCCGGTGATAAGAGCTGCTGCCGCATTCATAATTACAATATCTCTCTTCGGGCCTTTCTTACCTTTCAGTATATCAATTGTTATATTTGCATTGTCTTGCGCATTTCCCCCGATAAGATCTGATTTTTCAGCTCTTTTAATGCCAATTTCTTCGGGGGTTATGAAATAGGTATCAATCTTACCGTCTTTTAGTTCTGAAATTTTTGTTTTATCCGTGTTCGTAATTTCATCAAGACCGTCTTCACCATAAACTACAAAAGCATGTTTGACGCCGACATTGGCAAGCACTTGCGCAAGTTTTTCCGTAAGCGCATTATGAAAAACCCCCATTACCTGCCTTTCTGCACCGGCTGGATTTGTTAGCGGGCCCAACATATTAAATATGGTTCTTATTCCCATTTCCCTTCTTGGTTCTATTGCATATTTCATCGCTGGATGAAACAGGGGCGCAAACATAAAACCAAAACCGGTCGAATCGAGGCATTTTTCAACCTTTCCCGGCTCAAGGTCTATCTTTATCCCCAGCGCTTCAAGCACATCAGCGCTCCCGCAACTGCTTGACACTGACCTGTTTCCGTGTTTTGCAACAGGCACGCCGCATGCTGCGGCAACAATTGCAGCAGTGGTAGAAATATTGAAAGTGTGGGACATATCTCCGCCTGTGCCGCAGGTATCGACTGTACGGACAGGGGCTTTAATTCTCGTAACTTTCTCTCTCATTACTTTTGCTGCCCCTGTGATTTCCTCTACGGTCTCTCCTTTTATTCTGAGGGCCGTCAGAAAAGAAGCAATCTGGGAGTTGGTCGCTTGCCCCTCCATAATATCTCTCATGGAATTAATCATTTCCTCCTCAGAAAGATTTTTGCCATGTACAAGCAGATTTATTGCTTCTTTTATCATTGGTTCTTCACTTTTCCCCTGTATTTGAGCAGTCCGGGGAAGGTTGTTTCAAAGTCAAAGTTGTTTTTCCATCGATATATCAGGGAATAGCTCCACAGATAACCGCCGTTGTTAATGTAATCAAGGATCATATGGTGACCGATCCCAATGAACATTCCGATAAACCATGGGTTCCAGCCTGTCATCCAGGCCGATACAAACAAGAGTATCATCCATTCCCATGCATGAAAGAAAAGGTATATTTGCTTAAATTGCAGCTCATGATAAAAGACCTGAAAAAATCTCTTCAAGGTGAAAGTCCATCCATATATTATAAAAAAATCCAGTACATGGTCCAAATCAATTAATATTCCTGAAATTAAACAGGCTGCAGTCATTCCCCACGATTTTGACACCATGTACAAAATGCCTGAAAGTATTGTTGAAAATGCTATGTGATAACCTGGTTTCATATTATAATTGTAACTGATTTATCCTTAAAGTAGCTTTTCTTTTATCGGATTAATTTCAATAAACTTTAGAACAAAGCGCTTTGTTGCATGAACAATTAGAGTCAGTTTATAAACCTGATTTAGTTGTCATTCCCGAAGTTTTTTATCCCCGATAAAGACCTTCGGGGACGAATCCAGTATTCTTTCAAGTCAACTGTTTCTGGATTCCCGCTTAAGGACTGCGGGAAAGACGATTTATGCGCAATTATTTATGACGCTATGTATAATTAGGCAGCATATTCAGTATACCTTCAGCTTTAAAAAATTCCTCAACAGGTCTTTTCCTGCATTTGTAAGTATTGACTCTGGATGAAATTGCACGCCTTCCAGGATAAATCTTTTGTGCCTGATCCCCATAATTTCATCCTGATCCGTCCATGCGCTGATCTCGAAATCGGTTGACAGCGTTTCTTTCTTGATAATTAAAGAATGGTAACGTGTTGCTTCGAACGGATTGGCAAGGTTTTTGAATATTGTCTTTCCGTCATGATGTATCATGGATGTTTTACCGTGCATTAATCTCGGTGCGTTAACTATCTCGGCTCCATAGGCTGCGCCGATTGATTGATGACCGAGACATACGCCGAGGATTGGAATTTTCCCGGTGAAATGCTGTATTGCTTTTATGGATATGCCGGCTTCTTTCGGAGTGCAGGGTCCGGGAGAAATAACAATTTTGTCAGGGTTTAATTTTTCTATCTCCGGGATTGTAATCTTGTCGTTTCTGAATACTCGTATATCCTCACCGAGTTCACCAAGATACTGAACAAGGTTATATGTAAAGGAATCATAATTGTCTATCATTAATAACATAATCTTAAACTCCTAACTCAAAACTCAAAACTCAAAATTCAAAACTCTTAACTCAACTCCCTCTCCGCCATTTCTATGGCTTTGAACATGCCTTTAGCCTTGTTGACTGTTTCCTGGTATTCTTTTTCAGGATCAGAGTCTGCAACTATTCCCGCCCCTGCCTGGATATATGCTCTCTTGTCTTTAAAAATAATCGTCCTTATCGTAATACACATGTCCATATTACCTGAGAAATCAAAGTATCCAACAGATCCGGCGTAAGGTCCGCGCTTTGTGGGCTCAAGCTCTTCGATAATTTCCATAGCCCTTATCTTTGGAGCGCCTGTTACTGTACCGGCAGGGAATGATGCCCTGATGACATCAAAGGCGTCATAACCGTCTCTCAATTTCCCAACCACGTTTGATACAAGATGCATGACGTGGGAATACCTTTCTACTGTCATCAATTCCGTAACCTTTACGCTGCCGGTAACTGCAACCCTTCCTACATCGTTTCTTCCCAGATCAACAAGCATAATATGTTCTGCTTTTTCTTTTGGGTCTGCCTTGAGTTCTTCTTCCATTGACAGGTCTTCTTCTTTTGTATAACCCCTTCTCCTGGTTCCCGCAATGGGTCTTAATTCAATGGTATCTCCTTCGAGTCTGACCAGTATTTCAGGTGAAGATCCGACGAGTGTGCATTTTCCTGTCTCAATATAATACATGTATGGTGAAGGATTTATAACGCGAAGCGCCCTGTATGCATTTATCGGCTGGATATCTGTATCTCTTTCGAAATTTTGAGATATTACAGCCTGAATAATGTCTCCAGCCATTATGTATTCTTTAGTTCTTTCCACAGCCTTAGTGAAATCATCTTTTGAGTAATTTGATGTGAAGGTTGTTGCTTTCGCTGCCGGTTTATTGTGAGATGATAAGATCTTCGGTATAACAGCTTTTGCTTTAAGCTTTCCGACTATGGAATCGATCTTTGCCAGCGCTTTTTCATATGCTTCATCAGGGCTGTTTTCAATGTGTGCATTTGAAATTACTTTAATTTTATGCGTCAGATTGTCAAAAACCAGCAGCGTGTCAGTGAACATCAGGAATATATCCGGGAGATTAAGCCCGGTATGACGTTTGTCCGGCAGTTTTTCAAAGTGACGCACTGAATCGTATCCGATATAACCTACAAAACCTCCGAAGAATCTTGGCAGTCCGGGCATAATAACAGGCTTATACTTTTTCAATTCCGCTGATATTACTTCAAAGGGGTCTTTGACGAAACCAGCCTTTTCTTTCCGAGCTCCTTTTTTGATTATCAGGTTTTTCCCTTTGCCTTCGATTATCAAAGACGGATTGCTTCCGATAAAGGAATATCTGGCCCATTTCTCCCCGCCTTCAAGACTCTCAAGCAGAAAACCTGTTTTCCCCTTCAATTTAAGGAATGCAGATAAAGGGGTTTCAAGGTCTGCAAGGATTTCCCTGTAGACAGGGATAAGATTCCCTTCAGCTGCTTTCTTTTTGAATTCGTTGAGATCAGGGTATATCATTGACAAAATCCGTTTTTTTTCTTTACTATAAAAGTCTATTATAGACGATTGTAGGGGCGTATTGCCATACGCCACTGCTTAATCAAGCGGGTGTAGCTCAGTGGTAGAGCACAACCTTGCCAAGGTTGGGGTCGGGGGTTCGAGCCCCCTCGCCCGCTCCAATTTTAGAGTTAAGAGTTTTGAGTTATGAGTTTAGAGCTGAATGATGGGAAGTAATAGTAAAAAGCTATCAGCCACTTAACTCTTAACTCCTAACTCTAACCTCTTAGCTCTTAACTAAAACCGGCGGCGTACCCAAGTGGCAAGGGGGAGGTCTGCAAAACCTTTATTCAGCGGTTCGAATCCGCTCGCCGCCTCCATTTATCACCTCCTGAATTTCTATCTTTCATTTGTTCTCAATTACTTTAAAAGAATATTTTATATCGTGTTGCCGAATACAGTGATAAGTAGTAAGGAGTAAGGGGTAAGCAATAAGCAGTAAGCAGTACCTTTTATAGTGCTTACTGCCTACTGTCTACTGTCTACTTCTTACTTCCTCTGCATTTAAGCGTGGCTATTGTTTAGAAAAGACATTTGGATTAATATAAGTTATGTGCCTCGTTATGAAAATAAAGACTATTTCCCTGCTTTCATTTGTTATGCTTTTCGTGTTAGCCGGCCTTTGTACAGCTTCTGGTCCTGCATCAGACGTAACAGGTGCAACTGAAAACCGTCTTAAGAAAGCAGTGGAACTTATAAGTAAACGATCTTATAAAGATGCAGAGCACATTTTGCTTGATATTGAAGGTGATGGTCTCCCTGAAAAGCAAAAGGCGTATTTTCTGCTCGGCAGGCTTTACAGGGAAGAGGGTTCATTTGAAAAGGCTGAAAACTATTTAATAAAAGCTGCTGGTGCTTATCCATTACTCAAAGATTATGCCCTGAAAGTTCTGACTGAAATTTATATGACTGCCGGAAAATATGAAAAAGCTATCGGTACTGCACGGCAGATTAAAAACAGCCTCTTGCTGCAATATTCAAGACAGTCTGAGATAAAAGCGTTACTTTCTTTAAAGAGAGAAAAAGAGGCTGTAGAGGCGCTATCCCAATACGTTCAAAATTATCCCTCTGAATGGGATTATAAGTTGACCCTTGCCGCGCTTCTGAAAAACGATGGCAAAATTGATCTGGCAGTCCTTCTTCTGAAAGAGGTATATATAAATGCCGTGCCTTTATCTAACGGCGCATTAACAGAGCTAAAGATACTGAAGGCGGATATTTTTACAAAAGATGAAATACTAAAAAGGGCCGATAATCTTTTTGAGAAAAATAATTTCCAGAGGGCGGAGATCGAATATCAGAAGGCACTGACGCTTGTAAATGAGTACGAGAAGGACAAGGTCGGATTGGCAATTGCCATGTGCCGGTTCAGATTGAAACAATATGATAAGGCAGCTAAGAGTTTCAGCTTGATTAATACGCCTGAGGCTCTGTACTGGCAGGCTTATTCATTTTACAGAATCGATAAGAGAGATGGATTTATAAAGATCAAGAAGGAATTTGAAAGTAATTATCCGAATGATGAAAGGCTGGCCCTTTTGTTGTTTATGGAGGCTGAAGATTTCAGGATACAGGACAACTTTAATGATGCGGAGAAAAGCTTTAAGGAAGTTCTAAACAGTTTTCCTGCCAGGGCAGAAGATGCCTTATGGGGACTGGGGTGGATGAACTATGTATCAGGCAATTACAAAAACTCATCGTATTATTTTTCACAACTTGCGACTTACGAAAAAAGCGAAAACTATTACAAGTATCTTTACTGGAATGCGAGGAGTAATGAAAAGGCCACTGAAAAGTGCCGGCAGCAGAAAGTATCGCTGCAATTCAATGATAAGGGAGTATGCGACGGTGAAGGTAATAACTTTTTCAGCGGACTTCCTTCAGACAGAAGTTTTTATGGGTATCTTATAAAAATGCGTTCGTCATCACATGTACTGACTGACAGGATTGAAGTTTCAAAGCCGGTAAAACCGGAGGGAGAAGTATACGAGAGAATAGAAGTGTTGGCTCTGCTTGGTATGAGGGATGAGGCGGTAAATGAGATAATTGATTTATTAAAACGGAATAAGAACAAAAATGACTTCCTGTATCTTGGCTATAAAGCAATGCAGTTAGGTGAGTACAGGAAAATAATTGCGTTTGCCGAAAAAGAAACTGACAGGGAGTTCTTACCCTATTCATTCCCTTTTGGCTTTGGGGATATCATTGAAGAGGCTGTTGATTCAAGGGGTGTGGATAAATATCTTGTAGCCGCTGTAATCAGGGAAGAGAGCCGCTTTGACCCTGACGCAGTTTCATGGGCCGGCGCCATGGGGCTGATGCAGCTCATGCCGGCTACTGCTTACAGGGTGAAGAAAGATATAAAACTGCGTCTTAAAGACAGTTCGGAAATTCACGATGTTAAAAAAAATATATTTCTGGGAACGCACTATTTATCAGGACTTATAAAGGAATTCAAGGAGCTTCCTTTCGCTATTGCAGCCTATAACGCAGGAGAAAATGCCCTGAAAAGATGGATGGCGAAATACAACAAAAACGATATAATAGAATTTATAGAAAACATACCATATAAAGAAACAAGATTGTATGTAAAAAAAGTATTAAGAAGTTACTGGCGCTACCGCACGATGAACGGCCTGCCAGTGGAAACGTCTCAAGTGGTCGCACAGGGAAGACCCTGATTGCTGATAGCAATTTTCACTTAACTCATAACTCATAACACTGAACTCTTAACTTCCTGCGGGGTTTACTTTTTACCCTGATTTTGATAAGTTACATTGCTCATGCAACAAGGTCTGTTTAATAATTTTAAGGAGGGAACATCTGTGGAAAAAATACAGATGCTTGAAGAAAAAATAGCAAAGGTCATCGAGAAGATTAAAGTACTTGCAGAGGAAAATGATAAATTAAACGCCAAAACAAATAAACTTCAGGATGAGTTGGTTGACAAGGATGAAGAAATAGCAGCACTTAAGCGTGAAATTAAAAACGCTGATACACTCAAGACAGATATAGAAAGGCTTAACAGCGAACGCGAGACTGTAAAGTCTCAACTGGAAAGTTTGATTCAGGAGCTTGAGTCAGTGGAGTTGTGATTCTATGCATTCTATTGAAGTTCAGATACTGGGCCAGAGTTATTCGATAAGGACTGATGAAGATGAGAAGTATATCAAATCTCTGGCAAAATATATTGATGAAAAATTGAAAGAGATATACAGCGTTGCACCCAATATAAATCAGTCAAGGGCCATGGTAATGACTGCCTTTGGCATAGCCGATGAACTTTTCAAGCTTAGGACAGAGTTGCAGCATATAGACAGGCTGATTGAGGAGAAGACCAGGATTCTATCGGGTTTTCTTGAGTAATATAACTGAGAACTCAGAACTCAAAACTGAGAACTGAAAAAAACAGAAGATGAAATATTCCTCGTTCCCGGTTTTTAGTTCTCAGTTCTCAGTTTTTATTTTTTTACAAAGGTAATTCATGGAAGAAACTAACGAACTTATACAGGAAAGAATAAAAAAACTTAACAAACTCAAAGACGCCGGAATTGAGCCTTACGGTATCCCTTTTGCCGTTAAAGATAAAGCTCAAGACATTACAGATAAATTTGGCGGATTGTCCAAGGAAGATCTTGAACCAAGAGGTGAGCAATGCACTATTGCGGGCCGGATGATTTCATTCAGGGATTTCGGCAAGACAGCCTTTGCGCATATTCAGGACGCTACCGGCAAGATACAGGTTTATTTTTCAAAAGATATAATTACCGGCAATCAGGATGTTTTTAAAAACCTTGACATAGGAGACATTATCGGGGTAAGCGGAAAATTATTCAGGACCAAGACAAATGAACTCACCATTCAGGTCACCAATATCACAATGCTTTGTAAATCTCTCAGACCCCTGCCGGAGAAATGGCACGGCCTGAAAGATATTGAAACCCGCTGCAGACAACGGTATGTTGACCTTATTGTGAATCCTCATGTAAGGGATCTTTTCAGCAAAAGAAGCAGGCTGATAAAGGCAATAAGGAACTACTTTGACGACAGGGGATTTATAGAAGTTGAAACTCCAATGATGCACCTGATTCCCGGAGGCGCAACCGCACGTCCTTTCAAGACACACCATAATGCATTAGGGCTGGATCTTTACCTGAGAATAGCCCCCGAGATTTATCTGAAAAAACTCCTTGTGGGCGGGTATGAAAAGGTATATGAGATTAACAAAAATTTCAGAAATGAAGGTATATCTTCAAAACACAATCCTGAATTTACCATGGTCGAGTTCTATGTCGCCTATGAGGATTATAACTATCTGATGAATTTTACCGAAGAGCTTATCCCTTTTCTCTGCAAGGAAATCAATGGCAGCTTGAGTGTCCCTTTTGGCGATTCTGAAGGTGACAGCGGGGTAGTTATTGACTTTACTCCTCCATGGCCCCGGTTAAGCATGATTGATTCCATGGCAAGAGAAGGCGTGGACCCTGTTGTCTTCAAAGATGTGGAAGAAGCGAGGCAGTTTGCCCTTGATAACAGGATTGATGTTGACAGAAAAACCACTCATGGAAAGATTCTTGACGAAATATTCAAGAAAAAAGTGGAGCCTAAACTTATTCAGCCTGCCTTTATCACTGACTATCCCGTAGAGCTTTCTCCCCTGGCAAAAAGGAGAAAGGATAAACCGGAACTTGTCGAGAGATTTGAACTGTTTATTGGCGGAAGAGAAGTTGCAAATGCATTTTCAGAGCTGAATGACCCTGCTGATCAGAGAGAACGGTTGCTTGAACAGGTTGATGCAAGACAACAGGGAGATGAAGAGGCAGGATTTATGGATGAAGATTTTGTCAGGGCGCTTGAATACGGCATGCCTCCTGCTGCAGGTGAGGGAATAGGTATTGACAGGCTGTTCATGCTTTTGACAAATACATCTTCGATAAGAGATGTGATACTGTTTCCCCAGTTGAAACCGGAACAATAACATAATAAAAAGGGTTAAGGGTGTCAAGGATTCAAGTGATAAGATTAAAGTTAAGCTCCCATTCACTCGAACCCTCGAACCCTCGAATCCTCGAATCCTGATAAACAATGAAATTCCCCTATCAATTCTTCATAGCTTTCCGTTATTTCAAATCAAAAAAGAAGCACGGCGGGATCTCTATCAACACATTCATTTCCATTGCCGGTGTCGCTCTTGGCGTAATGACCCTTTTAACAGTACTTTCAGTAATGAGCGGTTTTCATGAAGACCTGCAGGGAAAAATTCTTGGCGCCAATGCACATGTTATCGTGCAGAATTACGAGGGCAGGATAAAAAATTATCAGTCAGTAAGAGAGAAAATAAACAGGATTGGAGGTGTTATCGGTTCTTCTCCCGTTGTTTATGGACAGGTCATGCTGCGTTTTGGCAACAGGGCTGCCGGAGTTGTTATCAGGGGTATTGACCCTGGAATTGAGAGGGATACGACGGACCTTCTCAATAAACTCAAGGCAGGCAATATCAACAGCCTGAATGAAGAAGAAGGAGAAATACCCGGGATAATAATCGGCAGGGAACTATTAAGAAACCTGGGGCTGTTTGTTGGTGATGAGATTGAGATGATATCACCAATTGGCGAACTTGGGCCCTTAGGTATGATTCCCAAAATGAAGAAATTTAAAGTTGTTGGTTATTTTGAGGCAGGCATGTATGAATATGATTCAACACTTGCCTTTATAAACATACACACTGCCCAGAAATTTATTGGATTGCGTGATGAAATCACGGCAGTTGAAGTTAAGATAGATAATCCATATAACGCTGCTAACGTAGCTTCAAAAATTGAAAATATTCTCTCTCTGCCATATGCAGCACGGGACTGGATGCAGATGAACAGAAATCTCTTCTCCGCTCTTAAACTCGAAAAGATAGTGATGTTCATAATCCTTACACTTATAATCCTCGTGGCTTCCTTTAATATAGTGAGCAATCTAATTATGATTGTCATTGAGAAAGCGAGGGAGATAGCCATTTTGAAGGCAATGGGTGCAACCAGCAGGGGAGTTATGTCGATTTTCATGATACATGGGCTCATCATAGGGATTACCGGCACCGCAATAGGTGTTTTCGGAGGATATATACTCTGTGAACTCCTGAAAACATATAAATTCATTACCCTTCCGGCAGACGTATATTATCTGAGTTATCTCCCTGTAAAGATCAGTCTCTTTGATTTCATCATTGTTCCTGCTGCTGCAATTCTCATCAGTTTTCTTGCAACTGTTTATCCGTCCTGGCAGGCAGCAAAACTGGATCCTGTGGAACCGTTGAGATATGAATGAGTTATGGGTTAAGGATTATGGAGTAAGAGGTAATAGGTGATGGGTTATACATTAAGAGAGAAACATGTTTAAGTTGATTTTCAGGACAATATTTATAATTGTTTTTGTAATATTCATATCAATAGGGATTGCTGTATGGAAAGGAGGGGAGCCTTTCAGATGGTTAGGGGAAAAGACAGTTACTACAGGGAAGATTATACAAAGGCTTGGTGATTATATTGATGATGTAAAGGCAGGTAGTCATAAAATAAAGAAGACATATGAGGAAATTAAAGACACGGTTTCTCCTGAAAAGCATGAAGATAACAGAAAAAGTAAATAGAGTTTACGGTAAAGGTACTTTGTGTCATTCCTGCGAAGGCAGGAATCCAGGCAATGAACTGGATTCCCGTTTCCACGGGAATGACATTAATGCAATTGGAATAAAATACTAAATGATGCAACCGTTAATAAGCGTAAAAAATTTAAGTAAAACATTTATAACACCAGGCAGCAGTCTTCATGTATTGAAAGACATCGCATTTGATGTGTATAAAGGGGAAATGATTGCACTTATGGGGCCGTCTGGCGTCGGCAAGAGCACCTTGCTTCATATACTCGGCGCACTCGACAGGCCTACGTCAGGAAGTGTTTCGTATGAGGGGAGAGACGTGTTTGAACTTGGAGATGATGCACTGGCATACTTCAGAAGCAGGGCCATTGGATTTGTATTCCAGTTTCACCACCTCTTGCCGGAGTTTAACATGATTGAGAACACCATGATGCCGGCTCTTATTGGAGGTTTAGAACATAAAGAATCAAGTGAAAAGGCGAAAAGAATATTGACAGATGTCGGCCTTTCCGGAAGATTGCTGCACAAGCCGGGTGAGCTTTCAGGCGGTGAGCAGCAGAGGGTTGCTGTTGCAAGGGCTCTCATGCTTGATCCAAAAGTCGTATTGGCTGATGAACCAACAGGGAATCTTGATACGCAGACGGGTGAAGAATTATTCAAACTCCTGATGGAATTAAATAAGCTGGAAATGACATTTATTATCGTAACACATAACGAAAGTCTTGCATCAAGGTGTGGAAGAGTCCTCCGGATGAAAGACGGAAGAATAATAGAGTGATGGAGCGAGGAAGTGATGAGGTCAGGGAGATTATTACTTCTTCACTTCTCCACTTTCTCACTTCTTGACTTCATCACTTATTTTTATGACTCATCTGTCCGACGATACCTTTGAGACATTTCTTGCAGTTCTGTTAAGCCAGGATACAATCAACTTGCAGAAGATGACCTTCATGGACCCCTACGGAATGGTTGGCTTGCTTGAAGCTGGAAGATATCTTGTTTCTAATAATAAAAGAAGAACCATGATTCTTCCTGAATCGGGAGATGTGCTTAAATACCTTGAACGGATGGATTTCTTCAGATTTGCAGACCGTTATTTCAACATTGTTTCTGAAACGCCGGCCGCATCCGACAAATATATGAGGAGTTCTTTTACTGATGTTCTTCTCGAAATTACACCGATAGAGAAATCAGACGATATCCACTTTATTGTCGGCAGGGCTAAAAAAAGAGCACATAAAATCCTTGAAAAACATCTCCACTATGATGAACGGGCCATAAATGGTTTTATCGTTGCGCTTTCAGAGGTGTGCCAGAACATAATTGAACACAGCGGAAATACAGGTTATGTCGGCATTCAGAAATATCATTTTCAAAAGATAAACAGGAATGTTGTGAAGATTGCGGTTATGGATTTGGGGATAGGTTTCAAAGGATCTCTTTCAGAAAGGGTTTCAATCAAGAATGATATTGATGCTATAGAAAAGGCGTTGCTTCAAGGAATGTCCAGATATGAAGACATAGGAAGGGGACATGGGCTGGCGGCAGTCAGAAGATTTGTCAATCAATGGAACGGGAAACTTTCGATCCGCTCGGGAACGGCAAAACTGTCAATAATACCGGAATGGGCCTGGGGAAAAGAAATAGAATCGAATCTTACTTATTTCCCCGGAGCGCAGATTAACATCATGCTGCCGGAGGTTTAGGACGGAAGTATGGAAGTCCAGAAATACCCAAGTCTATAAGTTAAAACCTCTTGACAAAAGCTGTAACTTATGATTCAATTGATTCAATTGAATCATAAGTCTTTCCCATGCAAACGGGGACTTAGAGATACTACCCTTGAAACAGGAGAGCCTATGAACAACTTTAACAGGGAAGTACAGAAGGCGTACATAAGAGGCATTTTCAATAAGTATGAGAGATATGAGAAATGCTCTCATGACATGGAAAAATTACAGGCAATTCTAACTGAATATGGGTTTGATTATGTTGATCATAGTTGCTGCGACGGCTTCTGCCCTGATTGCGGGCAGATGTTTATCTGCGAGGCATATGAAGAGTTAAAAGATGAGTGGGAGGGATTTTATACATAGGGTTTTTAAATCATAATCATCGGCGATAGCCATAGGTAACCATTAAATGGACAAACTTATCGGTATTGGTTTTTATCAAAAGGATCAATGGCCATTACTGCTTGAAACGGCTGATGATATCGATATGATGGAAAAAGTATACGAGAAATGGCTGAAAGGGATTACAAGACTAATTTCGAATATGAGGGCAGAAGGGATTGAACCTGTTACAGTGAATATTGATATTTACGAACTATTGGCATATTGCAGTGAAAATAATCTTAAAAATATTGGTGAGACAAGATCACAATTCGTTGCTGAAATATTGAGAAACGGGCGAAGTGGAAAGATTGAGAATGATTTGTTTGAAAACAATTTAACATTGAAAGATTATGATTACTTACAACATCTATAAACTTCTCAAGGAAGAACTCAAAAACGGCTCATCCGATCTTGTTACCAGGTGGTCAGGACGGGTGATACGGGAACGGATTGAGCGTGATATCACTGAAGAAGACAACGGGGAGGTCATTGCCCTCGATTTCTCAAAGATAGGGGTTATTGATTACTCATGTGCTGATGAGATCGTGGCAAAACTAATTTCACGTTTATTGAGTAACGAGTATGGAGATAAATATATTCTTCTCACAGGGCTTAACGATAATCAGAAAGAAAACATCGAGGTTGCGCTTGAGAGAAAAGATCTGGCTGTAGCGGCGGAGATGAGAGACGGGATGAGGATTCTTCTCGGTGCTTTGAACAATTATTTGATAAATACGCTTGATGTAATTCAGAAAAAAGGAAAGATAACCGCGAAAGAACTTTCAGAGATCAAAAAAATCGAGGCCAATACAAGCGGTACTCGTTTACTGAACCTTCACAAAAAAAGATTGGTTAAGAAAACAGATGAAATGCGAAACGGCGCAAGAGTGTGGGTGTACGAGAAGGTGTGAAGGGATTTTCCCCTCTATCAAGAGGGGATTAAGGGGTGTGTCTTTCTTTGAGTGGATTTTAGATGAGATTCCTTGACCAGACGGCGGATAAGGATTCGTTCAAGGGAGTGAGGAAAGAAAGGTAAAAAGGAGGAAATATGAATAATATTTTATTGTTATATGACACACAAGAAGAGGATTTAGCTCGCGATTTTAAAGACATGCTTGAGGAATTTGATATTAAGATAAAAATGATACCTCTCTTGCCTGATGCTGAAAAAACTCTTCAGGACAAAGAAGACCGCTATTTTAAATCTGCTGATGGTGCAATCTTTTTAATTACTCCCGGGTCAGAAAGAATGAGGAAATTTTATCCGTCTCCAAGTCTATCTGCCGAAATGGCAATGGCAAAGGCAAAATTCGAGAATAGTCCAGAAAAAGTAATTTATTTGGTAGATAATAACTGTAGTCTTCCAGCAATTGATCAGAAACCGTACATCCTTTTTGAGCGTAATAATATCAGATCAATTGTAAAGGCTATCACACTGTTTATCAAAGACTTAAAACATGCAGGTTGGTTTGGTAAAAAGAACATAGAACAAAAAGATATACCTATGAAAGACATCGCAAAGTATTCAGAATCACTTGATGAAAAACTTAAAAAGATCTGTTTAGACCTAAGCGATAAGAAAAACGGTTTTATAACTTATATTGATTTAGATAATTTGTTACAAACTAAATATAGAATGAGACAGAGGGATATAAATCTTACAATAAGAAGTCTCAGAAAAAAAGTGCTTATAACACATCTACAAACTTATGGAGGATGTCAGTTATCTGATATCGGGTTTGAATTGGTTACGTATGAAATGGAAATAGAAAAAAAGAAACGAGCATCTAATCCTTTTAAGGGATTATTAAGTAATGCTCCGGCGTTAAGTGAACTTCCTGCTTTATCCACTAATTATGCTATTTCTCCCAATAATAAAGCAGTAGGATTACTTTCTCCAGGATTAAGACGGAAAAATGAAAAATAAGAACAGGAAGAACGTGAATGCCTAACCGCCGTTCATTTAAGACAGACGAGAGTTTCTTAGAAAAGCTTGCAATCGGAGCTATAGGCACTCGTGCGGTGTTTGCCGATCTTATGAAGCAAGGGCATAAGCCTATTGAGTTGGAACGTGGTTCGATGAATTACAAGATATGGAAAAACATTAAAATTAAGCGGCTACGTGTTCCTGATATCCTCTGTCTGAATTGTGCAACAAGGGTTGAAGCACGTGCAAAAACAAAATTGGAAATCAGCATGTCCCATTCTCTTTCCGATCCTGAACGTGGTTGGGATAAAGGGCTCACCGATTATGATGTTGTTGCTCTTTCGATATGCAGGAAGGTTGGGGAAGAACCAATAGATTGGCAAGCTGATTCTCTGATTCAGTATGTTTCAGTGCGAGAACTAAGGAAGGCTTTTGATGAAAAACGGGTAGTCATCGAAAAACCAAAAGGAGCAGGAGAGGGATTTGAGCTTCGAGTTACATGGCCAAGTGCAATTGCCAGTAGTGATGGCATAATTAAAGAAGTAACTACTTCACGGTTGAAATTTAATCGAAGGTCAGATAATCGAACAATTTCACTAAGTCTCTCTAAAAAAACTATTCCACTACAACTATTGGTTAAAAGAGATGATATTATAATCACAGGACAGATAGTTGCTTCTGTAATCCCCATTTTTTCATCTTTCACTTGTCAATCCAATTCTAACGCAAAGACATTTCTTGAAATGGTTACATCTCCATCAGTGACAGACCGTTATACTGCTGTAAAGGCTCTCTCTAATTTTGAAAATAGTACAATCTCAGAGGCTTTGAAAGAGCGAATGAATGACGCGAGAGAACATATTTATGTTAGATTGGAATCGGCTGCCGGACTTACGCGCTTGAAGCAAAGCAGTGGACTGGAATTTATTACGCAGACTCTTCATGGTGAATATTTGGAACACCGTCTTGAAGGTATTATTATTCTGGGGGAGATTCATTTGCCGGAATCGCAAAAGATACTGACCACAGCCCTTTTAAATAAAGAGCAGCATCCTGAAATTCGCGCAGGAGCAGCATGGGCATTAGGCGAATTAAAACAGCCGAAGAGTATAGATGCTCTTATTCAATCTTTTATGGAATTGTCTGAACCGATACGGATTGAAGCGGCGAGAGCTCTACGCAAGATTTCCGGGATTGCCACAGTTGATGTTCTCTCAAAGCTTCCGCCATCTAAGGAAGACCAGAGAGCTGGAATTGCTTGGGCAGTTAGTAAGTCCGGCAGGATTGAAATTGATGACCTCATTCGTATCATGGTAGATGATGATGCTCGGAGGTGGGCAGCATATATTTTAGGAACGCAAAACCCTGAACAATATATCAACGAAATCGAAACATTGCGGATGCATAACCCTGAAGTTTATTTTGCTGTCACGGTGTTATGGAAAGTCATAAATAGTTGGGTCTATAATCTGGAGGAATATTAAAATGCTTCCCGAATCGCTTTATAAAACTCAGTTTGGAAAGGCTTATGTCGGAGATTCGATCGAGCTTCTAAAAGGACTTGCGCCTGAATCTGTAGACCTGATAATTACCTCGCCTCCGTTTGCGCTGCAACGGCAGAAGGAGTACGGAAATGAGAGTCAGGATGATTATGTGGATTGGCTACTTAGTTTTGCAGAGCCTATAAAGCGTGTCCTCAAGCCAACGGGAAGTTTTGTACTTGACTTAGGAGGAGCTTACGAAAGCGGGAGGCCAGTAAGATCGCTTTATAATTTCAGAGTTCTGTTGAGATTGTGTGATGAACATGGTTTTCGTCTGGCAGAGGAGTTTTTCTGGCACAATCCTGCTAAGTTGCCATCACCTATTGAATGGGTAAACAAGAGAAAAATACGCGTTAAGGATTCTGTTAACACTGTATGGTGGCTTTCAAAAACCGATTTTCCAAAAGCTGACGTGCGCAATATCCTCGCACCTTATTCAGAACGAATGAAAAAATTATTGAAAGATAGCGAAAGATTCTATCGCCCTAAGAAACGACCTTCAGGACATGATATAAGCAGTAAGTTTTCATCAAACAATGGGGGAGCGATACCACCAAATCTTTTGCAGATTCCTAATACTGAAAGTAATTCGCAATACCTGCGTTACTGCACCTCCATTAATATTAAAGCTCATCCAGCAAGATTTCCTGAGAAGCTCCCGGCTTTCTTTATTCAATTCCTTACCGAACCGGGGGATGTTGTTCTTGATATCTTTGCCGGGTCAAATACAAGTGGGGCAGCGGCTGAAAATTCCGGTAGATATTGGATCGCTTTTGAAAAAGACAAAAACTACTTATTAGCCTCGTCATTCCGGTTCTTAGACGAAATGTCAAACGATGAGCTTGGCGAATTTTGGAATAATGCTCTGTCTTATGAACAAACGATTGAGATTACGAGAAGACAACAAGAGATGGTTTTAATGGAGGATAAAGTGAATTATAACACGCGAAATAAGGGATGGCGGAAGGGTGTGGGGGTATGAGAGGGTGTTGTGGCAGAAGATAAAAAAGTTATTTGGCCAATAGCAGGGAATACGATTACAACTCAGGCAGGTATGATTTATACTATAGGACAGCCTATCAATTCCGGTGGATATGCACTGGTATTTGAGGGCTTAGATTTTTTTAAGAATTCTGTCGCCTTAAAGATTTTTAAACCAGCAAATCGCCCTTTTGAAGAAGTGCAAGAACAATGGGCTAAAGAAACCCAACTGTTCAAAAAATTACGTCATCAAAATGTTGTTGCTATATACGATGCGTTTATTTGTGATAATCTTTTTTATATTGTGCTTGAACGTGCATGGGGTAATCTATGTGATTGGATTAAAGCTGTTAAACCTTTGCAAGATGCAATAGTCATTGAAATCGCGAGACAATTGCTTTTTGCTATATATTTTATTCATAAAGAAGGTGTGATACAACGAGACATTACTATTTATAATACTCTCGTATTTGAAGGGCCTCAAAGTAGAGGGCCATTATTTAAAATTTCAGATTTTGGTATCAGCAAGGAATTCTTCGATCTATGGAAATCAAAAATTTGTAACACTAATATTGCACATCCCTGTTTTATACCTCCTGAACTATTACTGCCTGAATATGGATATACAAATGAACAGTCTGATTTATATCACTTAGGACTTGTATTGTTATATTCATTAAAAGGGAAATTGCCTTTTGATGAAAGTATGGATGTAACACAAATAAGTGAAATGATAATAGCTGGGATCCCTCGTAAAGAAGCAGAAGAAATCGGCACAACGTTAGGAGATTTCATTGCAATCTTATTAAGACGTCATCATGAATATAGATTTAAAACAGCACTTGATGCATGGGGTGCATTGAAATCAATCAGCACTAATTTAGTGCAAATATAAAGAGTTGAAAAATAAATTATTGCTTTAAAGGAAAGTTGTTATGAATTCCAACACAACCATAATCATCGGCGATAGCAGAAGGATGGATGAGCTGAAGGATGAGAGCGTTCATCTCACTATCACATCTCCGCCATACTGGCAATTGAAGGACTACGGCAATGGTAGTCAGATAGGGTTCAATGATTCATACGAAGACTACATTAACAACCTTAACCTTGTCTGGAAGGAATGTTACAGGGTTTTACACAAAGGTTGCCGTTTGTGCGTCAACATCGGAGACCAGTTTGCCCGTTCTGTCTATTACGGGAGATATAAAATTATTCCCATAAGAGAAGAGATAATCAAGTTCTGTGAGACGATTGGATTTGATTATATGGGCGCGATTATCTGGCAGAAGGTTACGACATGCAATACAACAGGCGGGGCTACGGTTATGGGATCTTTTCCATATCCGCGTAACGGGATTATCAAACTCGACTATGAATTCATCCTGATATTCAAGAAGCTCGGTGACTCTCCAAAAGTTAGCAGAGATATAAAAGAGAAATCCAAACTTACCACTGAAGAATGGAATGAATATTTTTACGGTCACTGGAACTTCTCCGGTGAGAGACAGGATAAACATCTTGCAATGTTCCCTGAGGAGTTGCCTAAGAGATTAATAAAGATGTTCAGCTTTGTCGGTGATACAGTCCTTGATCCATTTTTAGGAAGCGGTACCACCTGTCTTGCTGCAAGGAAGCTTGGACGAAACTCTGTTGGATATGAGATTAACAAAGATTTTTTACCTGTAATCAAAGAGAAGCTTGATATAAAGAAACACCCCGAAAACTTTGAAGTAATTACTCAGGAAAAGAAAGTCACAAACTTTAAGGAAGAAATCCTCAAGTTACCCTATGTCTTTAAGGACCCTGTCAGGTTTGATAAAAAGATTGATCCGAAGAAACTGAAATTCGGTTCGAAGATAGACAACGGTTCATATCAGCATAGAGAGACTTATTATTCCGTCAAAGAAATAATAAGTCCTGAGATTGTCATTCTGAATAATGATTTGAAAGTCAGGTTGCTTGGCATCAAAGAGAGAAAGGAAATAAACGGGAGGGCGATTCAGTTCTTAAAAGAAAAACTGAATGGCGAGAAAGTGTTTCTCAAATATGATGCTGTCAAGTATGACGATAGCGGCAATCTTTTGTGCTATCTCTATCTGAAGAACAAAACATTCATCAATGCTCATTTGATAAAAAATAAATTGGCACTTATTGATGAAGGTTTTGAATATAGCTACAAAAAGAAATTTTTAAGTATTAGGAAAAATGAAAATAGCCAATAAAAATTCAGTATATTGGAAGAAGCAAGAGGATAAATTTAAGGTTCTTGAAAAAGAAATAAAAATACCTAATGAGAAGTTGGATAACGTTGATTTCGTATTGATAAAAAAAGAAACAGACCTTAAAAAAATACCCGATAGGGGTGGTTGCTATTGGATTTGGACAAATGAACCTGTTAATCATAGATTACATAAAAAACTAATTCCTTCAAAAATTAAGAATGGTGAAATTATATATAACGGTATTGCAAAAGATAACGTTAGGCTAAGAATTAAACATCATTTATTAGGTGAAATAGATGCTGGATGGTCAGGTATAAGTTTGGATATTTACCAATCTAAATCACAATCACATAGAAAAAAAGCAATGTCACCTAATGGAAAGGTTCCATTTGTTGCTTGTGATTTAAAGAATGAGCCTATTAGAACCAAAGATTTGCTTTCTTTTCTATTTTTGTCGAGGGAAGAGAAAAAATATATTACAAATAGTGTTGAAACGGATTTCTTCTTCAGGAATGGTATTAACGTTTCTGATAAAAAACATAGAAACTTCAAATTTGTGGTCTATTTTATAAGAGGCTCGGAGCAGTTGTTTTTAGAATATATAGAAAAGAAGTGGAGAGAGAAATATGAGTTGCCTAAACTTTGCTCATATACCTCTGGACGGTAAAGTGTTTTATATCATCTCAGTAAAAGAAGATAAGAAGAAAGTAATTCAGAATTCTGAAGTTGTTGGTGAAATAAGGAAAGAAGTTGAAAGGCTAAAAAATGAATAAAAACTGGATTCCCGTTTTCACGGGAATGACGGAAAGATTCCGGACAAGCCGGAATGACAGTTAAATATATGGAGACGCATTTGAACAACCTTAAAACTGCATTCAACATTCTAAAGAAAAGCTTCCCTGACTACGAAGACCGGCCGCAGCAGGTGGAGATGGCGGAGGCTGTCTTTGACTGTTTGAAAAATAACAATAGGTTTCTTGTTGAGGCTGGGACAGGGGTCGGGAAATCATTTGCTTATCTGATTCCCGCGATACTGTCAAATGAAAAGACCATTGTCTCAACAGCCTCGATAGCCCTTCAGGATCAACTGATAAACAAGGACTTATTTTTTCTGCAAAAGGTGTTGCCGCAGATGTTTTCTTTTGCCATGCTTAAGGGGAAGAACAATTATCTCTGCATGAAGCGTGAACGAGAGTTTTCAGAGCTGACTGAATCATACATGAAGTTTCGCGAGTGGATGTTCGAAACAGACACAGGCGATAAGGATGAACTATCGTTTATCCCTGATTTTTGGTCCAGGGTTTGTGGTGAATCAAATGACTGCAGCTCCACTCAGTGCCCGTCTTACAGCGAGTGTTTCTACTACAGGCATTTCAGGAGTCTCTATAAGAAGGATATCGTTGTGGTCAACCACCACCTTCTTATGTATGACCTTCTTTCCGGATTCAATATCCTGCCTTTCCATGAACAGTTAATTATAGATGAGGCGCACCAGATTGAGAATGTTATTTCACATGTTTTTGGCAGCGTACTGAGTTATCCACATGTAATATGGCTGCTTTATCGTTTGAGAGGTTTGAAGATTGCAGTTGATCATTTGTTTGAAGATGTCGAGAGGTTTTTTAAAAATCCCCCCATCCCCCCTTTGTCAAAGGGGGGTGAAAGTATCCCTGTTGCGATTATCGAAGGATTGGAGAAATTGAAGGATCAGCTTTCCCTTGATAAGGTTATTCACAGGTTGAATCTTTATAAAGATGCGGCTGAGAGCGATGAGTTGAGGGACAGGGCAGAAACGACAATGATTTATGTGAGGTCTCTTGAAAATACTATTGATGATTTTATAGCTCGGGAAGATGTGGGAAAGGTTTATTTCATGACGGTCAATAAAAAGGCTCTGGAACTGAAAAGCAATCTTGTCGAGTCGAAGAAACCGTTTTGTGACTTGATGAGCGGTTATGAGAGCGTGGTTATGACGTCTGCCACATTGACGGCAGCCGGAGATTTTAATTATATAAAAGAGAGGCTTGGCATTACGGATTTAGAAAAAGGGTTTGAAGATATGGTGATTGGGTCGCCGTTTAATTACAAAAGGCAGGCGCTTCTGTATCTTGATAATGAACTGCCGCGTCCTGTTAAGGAGAAAAATGAGATTTTTCAGCAGCAGGGTCTCAAGGTTATCGAGGGGCTTGTCAATGCATCAAAGGGAAGGGCGCTTGTGCTCTTTACTTCATACAGTCATCTACGGTTTGTGTCTGAAAATATTAAAACAGACTATCCCTGTAAATCCCAGGGAGATATACCGCCCGCAAGACTAATACGGTGGTTCAAAGATACTGCTAATTCAGTTCTCCTTGCAACCGCGACTTTCTGGCAGGGGATTGATATCAAGGGCGAAGATTTGAGCCTCGTGATTATCGTAAAGATGCCGTTCGGTTCCCCGGGGGATCCGGTATACGATGAACGGTGCAGAAGGCTCGGAGACAGGTGGTTCAACGATCTTGCACTTCCATCTGCAATATTACAGTTGCGACAGGGTGTTGGAAGGCTTATAAGAAGCACGGATGACTATGGCGTTGTAGCTATCCTTGATACACGGCTTGTGAATAGTTCATACGGCAGAGCCGTTATTTCTTCCCTGCCGGAGATGGATATTGTGCATGACATTGAGGATGTCAGGAAATTTTTTGAATCTGTGCCTGAAAATCAGGCAGGAGCGGGGTTGAACCCCGCCCTTACTACAAAAAAGATGAAAAAAGATATAATGAGGCAGTGTAATAAAGGAGTCAAGAATATATGCTGAGACTCAGGGGACATCATCTCATATGTCTTAATTTTTTCAGCGGAGAAGGTTATGACGATATTTTTATAGAAAATCTCAAGGATGTTTTAGAAAGAGCAGAAACTGAAAATGTTGAAATCTGCGATGAAGCAGATGAAATATGTGAAAAATGTCCTTATCTCAAAGATTATAAATGCCAGTTCGATGAACATGCAGATGAAGAAATAAAAGAAATGGATGATACTGCGCTGAATCTGCTTGCAATTAGAAAAAACTCAATAGTTTGCTGGGATAAAATAAAAGGGAATATGCCGGAAATCTTCCCTCAGTGGTTCAGAAAATATTGCATTGAATGCGATTGGAAAAAGGCATGCGAAAAAAATCATTATTATCAAAGATTGAGAAACAAGTCTATTTAGAGTCTGTCCATAAAGTCAAACACTGAAGCGTCATTCCCGCAGTATGTTGAGCGGGAATCCAGAAAATACAAACTGGATCCCGGCTTAAGGACTGCCGGAATGACAGACAGGCAGAGTTTATAAACAGACTCTATTTAAATATCATTTTGAAAGAGAATAATTTAATAGACTTTAAAATGGACGGCGTTGTATGCTTGAGAAGGTTTGAAGACGGAAGCGACTCGTACCGGGACGATAAATGGGCGGTGGAGTGGAGAAAAACGCCTCAAATACTGTGCTGAAACAAGGATATTTTAATTGATTTTAATAATGTAATGCCGTATGATGTAACGAGAGGTGATGTAGAATGCATAGAACACAAATATTACTTGAAGAAAAACAGTATGAATTTTTAAAAAAACTGTCCAGGGAAAAAGCGAAAAGTATCTCTCAGGTGCTGAGGGAAATCATTGAAAGCTATTCTAAAAAGTCCAATATCTATTCCTTTTCCTCCATTGCAGGCATAGCTGAGGATGCTGAGGCTTATGGAAAAGACCATGATAAGTGGCTCTATAAGAAAAAATGAAGGAACATATTTTTGTTGATACCAGTGCGATTTATGCCTATATAAATATAAAGGACCCTGACCATCAGAGGATAAAAAAATATTTAACCGGCTTTAAAGAGAAGATATATATTACAAATTACATCTTTGATGAAATCGTGACTCTGGTCCTGGCACGTGTGGGTCATGATAAGGCGGTTTATGTGGGGAATATCCTGCACAAATCTCCGCAGATAGAGAAGATATGGATTACTTCTTCAGATGAGAAACAGGCATGGGAGCTTTTTGTGTCAAGGAAAGACAAAGCTTACAGTTTTACTGACTGCACAAGTTTTGTTGTAATGAAAAGGTTGAAGTTATTAAAATGCCTTTCACTGGATGGACATTTCAGACAGGAAGGTTTTGAAGAGATTTAATCCTGAATGGAGTTTAAATGACAACACCGGCATACATAATTTCTGCTGTCATAATTGTTGGGATTATAGTTTGGCTGTTCACAAAGTCACGTTTACAGTCAATTTATACAAAGCAGATTGCAGATCTTCAGACAAGCTTTTCAGGCCAAATAACGGAACTTGAAAGCAAGGCAAAAAGCTTTGAGGCAGTGAATACAGAACTCAGGCAGCAGACCGCCCGGAACGACTTGGATATCGGGAAGATCCGGAATGAATTAACTATGGAACAACAGGAGAAAGTAAAAGCTTTAACCGAGTTGAAAGAATCTGTAAAGAATCTTGAAGAACAAAAATCGTTAATTGAAACTATGAAAAAAGAGATGACGGATACTTTCAATGCACTTTCATCTGCAGCATTAAAAAGCAGCAGTGAAGACTTTATCAGGCTTGCAAAGGAACATCTCGGCAATGTAGTGACTGATACAAAGGGGAAACTCGGCGAGCATCAGGCTGCAATGGACGGTCTTGTAAGGCCTCTTCAGGAGGCTTTAAAAAAGTATGAGGAGTATCTGCATTCTTTAGAGGTTAAACGCAGGCAGGATTATACCAGTCTGGACGAGCAGATCAAGATACTTTCGACAACCCATCAGCAATTACAGAAAGAAACAAGCAGCCTTGTGACTGCGCTGAGAAAGCCGCAGGTCAGCGGGTCGTGGGGGCAGCTTACATTAAAAAGGACGGCAGAACTTGCAGGCATGACGGCACACTGCGATTTCTATGAGGAAGTTTCAGTGGACACTGAAAGCGGGAGGCTTAGACCGGATATGATTGTCAGACTGCCCAACGGCAGGGAGATCGTTGTTGACGCAAAAGCGCCGGTAGACGCATATCTGAAGGCGATAGCGGAAGCATCTGAAGAAGGCAGGCAGAAGGCGCTGACCCACTATGTAACGCAGGTGAGGAATCATATGAATGCCCTCGGCTCAAAAGCATACTGGGACCAGTTTCCGAAATCACCGGAAATGGTGGTGATGTTTATGCCCGGCGAATCGTTCTTCAGTGCCGCTATAGAACATGACCATAAACTTATTGAGGACAGCAGTCTCAAAAAGGTAATACCGGCGACACCGACGACCCTTATTGCCCTGCTGAAGGCAGTTGCGTATGGGTGGCAGCAGGAGCAGGTGACAAAGAGCGCACAGCAAATAAGCCAGTTAGGTAAAGAGTTATATGACAGGGTCAGCACTCTCGCAAAATATTTTGATGATATGGGGTCTGCTATTGAAAAAACAATTACAGCATATAATAAGATCATCGGTTCGATGGAGTCGCGAATATTGCCTTCTGTAAGAAAATTTAAAGAGCTTGGTGTTGCTGGAGCAAATGAAATACCTGTACTGGAACAGATAGACCAGGCGCCGAGAGATGCCGAATTTTTCATGGGCAGTCCAGAAAGATAAAAGTATGCGGTAAAAACAATTTTTTTCAGAAAGTAAACAATAACTTTTAACCACTAAAAGAAGGAGGTTACTATGTCGGAAAAATTAAGTCATGAGGAGTTTATAAAAAAGGCTATTGTAAGCCTGAGAAAAGAGGGGTATAAGGGAATTCATACAGTTTATTCCGGTTTTAATACAGCGTTTAAGAAATATTTTGACAACGAAGACCCTATAAAGGTGACGAACCAGCTTGCTGCGGAAGGTAAGATTGTAATCAGGCCTGTCAAGGGAGGCGTTATGCTTTATCTTCCTGAAGAGGCGCCGAAAACACAGGATGTAGGCAATGAGGCGTTAAAGAAGATGGGGTTGTAAGGTATTTGGTAGGGGCGAGGCGGTGCCTCGCCCTTTTGAAGAAAGGATAGAATGCAATCATGTCAAACATTCTTAAACAGTCTATAAAAATAAGAAGGATATGGGGGGCCTTCAGGCAGGCGAGGGTACTTCTTACAGCAAATAACTACAGGATATTTGACTATCTGGAAAAACCTCTATCAGCAGGTACAATTGCAAAAAAGCTCAATACAGATTCAAGAGCAACCAGTATATTGCTTGATGCGCTGACAGGGCTTGGTTTTATAAAAAAACAAAATGACAGGTATCAGAACATAAGTCTCGCATCCAAATATCTTGTCTCAAAAAGTCCATACTATCAGGGCAATATTATCAGACATGCAGAAACATTGTGGCAGAACTGGTCAGTGCTTGATGAAATTATGAAGACCGGAAAGCCCGGTCGCAAAGCGCATGACCATGAGGCATTCATTCTTGGCATGCATGATCTGGCATCCCTCAAAGTTGAGAAAGTACTAAAGGCGATAGGTTTGAAAGGGGTAAAGACGGCACTGGACCTCGGTGGCGGCCCCGGAACATATTCAATAGAGATGGCAAAGAAGGGTATAGAAGTAACGTTATTTGACAGGCCGGAGACAGTTGAGATTGCAAAGAAAGTTGTGAAAGAAGAATTACATTCATGCAAAATCTCCCCTAACCCCTCTTTTTCAAAGAGGGGCGAGGGGGGATTTAACAAATATAACATCAACTTTATTCAGGGCGATTTTATCCATGACGATATCAGCAATGGTTATGACCTGATATTTGCCAGTCAGATATTACACGCAAATTCTGAGAAAGATAATATCATGCTTTTGAAGAAATGCAAAAAGGCGCTGAATAAAAGCGGAAGGATAGTTATTCAGGAATTTAAAATATCATCAGATCTGACACAGCCTCCAAACAGCGCTCTATTTTCAGTGAATATGCTTGTCAATACAGAAGGCGGCAGATGTTATTCTCCGGATGAAATGAAGAGTTGGTTTTTAAAGATGGGGATGAAAGATATAAGAGAGAAGTTAATTGATGATTCGGTGTTGATCAGCAGTACAAAATAGACTATGACCATCCGTGAACAGACAGAGGAAATAGAAAAACAAATCCTTCATCCAAAGGCGTGTCTTAGTTCGCAGAGTAAGGGCAGGCAGAGGAAGGAAAAAGAGGATGACATCAGGACCTGCTTTCAGCGTGACAGGGACAGGATAATACATTCAAAGGCCTTCAGGAGATTAAAGCATAAGACACAGGTCTTCCTTGCGCCCAAAGGCGATCATTACAGGACAAGGCTTACGCATACGCTTGAGGTGTCTCAGATTGCCAGGACCATTGCACGGGCACTCAGACTCAATGAAGACCTGACAGAGGCAATTGCGCTCGGACATGATCTGGGGCATACGCCTTTTGGACATGCGGGGGAAGATGTCTTGCGTGAAATCTATCCCGGCGGTTTTAAACACTACGAGCAGAGCCTTCGTGTTGTTGATGTCCTTGAAAGAAACGGACAGGGACTGAATTTAACGCAAGAGGTAAGAGATGGGATAGTAAAGCACTCAAAAGGAAAGGGCGCAATATTTTCTCCCCGTGACAAAAGCGAAACCCTTGAAGGGCAGATAGTCAGGGTTTCTGATGTTATCGCATATGTGAATCACGACCTTGATGATTCTATCCGTGCAGGAGTGCTTAAGCGTTCCGGTATCCCGTCAGATTTTCTCAAAATAGGAGAGACCCATGCAAAGAGAATAGGGGCTATGGTCAGGGATGTAATAGACAATTCCTCATTAGCAGGATACAAAGAAGTTAAGATGAGTGAGTCAATGAAAGAAATCACCCATTCCCTAAGAGATTTCCTCTACAAAAATGTATATGAAAGCGAATCTTCAAAGAAAGAATTTAAAAAGGCACGCAAGATCCTTCTTGATTTATATAATTACTATATGGAACATACGGAAGAAGTATTTAAGGAATTTACAAAAGAAACAATTAATGGTAAAGAACGGATGGTTTGTGATTTTATAGCAGGAATGACTGACAGGTTTGCGCTTATTATGTATGAAAAGCTTTTCCTTCCACAGCCATGGCTGGTTTTTTGAGGCTGATAGCTGTCAGCTATTAGCTGTCAGCTTTAATATTTGCATAAATTGTTGGAATAAAATATAATTTTATTTAAACCAGATTGTCTTGACAACGAGGATATGTCCTTTTATAATTTATAAAAAATCAACAGGGGGTTACTATGACTAAGGCGGATTTAGCTGACAGGCTTTATGAAAAAATCGGTCTTCCCAAAAAAGAAGCAACTGCAATCGTTGAGACGCTTTTTGAATCAATGAAAAGTATCCTTTCAGAAGGCGAATCTATAAAGATAACCGGATTCGGAACCTTCCTTGTCAGGAAAAAGGGTTCCCGCAGGGGGAGAAACCCGAAGACAGGAACAGAGCTTGAAATAGAGCAGAGAAGAGTTGTTACTTTTAAACCAAGTTTGCAATTTAAAGATCTTGTTGAAAAGGTATAATTCCTCATGGGAGCTTCATCCCGAAAGAATGTCAGTTCAGACAAACTCTTCTATAAGATCGGGGAACTCAGTGAAATAGCAGAATTAGAACCGTATGTCCTGAGATACTGGGAGACAGAGTTTCCATTTCTTAAGCCCCGAAAAAATAAAACAGGGCAGAGAGTTTATACACGGAAGGACCTTGAAATTATCCTTCAGATAAAGAACCTTCTATATAAAGAAAAATATACAATTGCAGGTGTCAGAAATAAGTTTGGAGAAAGTACAACCAGAAAAAACACTGTTTCCTTAAAGACGATTCACGAGGTCAGGCGGAAACTTAAGGAGATACTGAGTATATTAAAATAGGATTCAAGTGGTCGAGTGGACAAGGGTTCAAGTAAAGGAATTGTTTTTTTTCACTTGAATCCTCGGATCCTTGAATCCTCGAACCCTTTATCATTTAACAAAATACGGGGCGTAGCGCAGCCTGGTTTAGCGCACTCGCTTGGGGTGCGAGAGGTCGGCCGTTCGAATCGGCTCGCCCCGATTATTACTTTAATTTGTTTTCAGTAAGTTAGATGTGCTGTAGAGTTTTGTAATAGTTTGTAAATCAACCACACTGCGATTATTTTCTGCCAAATTTTCTTATACCTGTGTTTTATTGACATATAAAACAAATTATAGGTATCATATACCAATATGAGAGCTGAATTGATAGAACATACAAAGATTATTGACGATTCGGGAAACACCATCGAAATAAAATTGTGGAGACTGCCGGAAGTCACAGAGGACAGACCACACGGTTATAAATACTCACTGGTTTATATTGTTGACGACATCCGGGTAATCGGTTATGACAATGCAGAGGGGAAGGGGGACCATAGGCATATCAGAGGGAATGAACAACCTTACAGGTTTAACAATGTTAGAAAATTGATACATGACTTTTACAGAGATATTGAGAAATTCAAGGGAGGCAAGTTATGAGAATTAAAAAAATAAAAATAGGCTTTAAAGACGTTAAGACGGCCCTGGCAGAATTTGCAGATAGGGCAGAGGCTATTGAGCGGGGCGAGAAGGTGAAAAAGGAGACCGGCGTTTACTTTACCAGTTTTGAGGCATTCAGAAAAGTATTGACACCTAAGAGGCTTGAACTTCTGCACATAATCAAGACCCGGAAGCCTTCATCTATCAATGAACTTGCTCGGATAGCAAAAAGGGACGTCAAGAATGTTGCAGATGACGTAAGATATCTTGAGCAAATAGAGTTAATTGAGAAAAAAGAGACGGACAATAAAACAGCGCCGGTAATTAAATATGACCGGATTGCCTTAGAGATAGCGGTTTAAAGAATACAGGAGAACCGAAAGTCCGACCTTATTAGACATGATGCAAAATATCTCGAAATGAGGTATATTAATACAGTAAAAACAAATAGTTAAGGTTTTCATAGGCGCTTAAGGTGCGAGAGAATAATACTCCCTCTGCCCCGAATGCACTCCGAAATATTAAGCTCAGAAGAAGGGGTTGTTTTTTTACATTAATAGTGTTATTCTTTTAATAGTTTTTCTCATACCTGGCAGTTTATTTGAAAGAGTGGGCCTTCCCACTCTTTTGTTTTTGGTAGGTTTAATAAATGAAGAATATTGAGGAAATAAAAAATAAGATAACAGAAATTATAACACCTGTAATCAATGCCATAGGGATTGAACTTTACGATGTTGAATTCAGTAAGATGAAAAGTAAAGGTCTTTTGAGAGTTTTTATTGAGAAACAGGATGGGGTGACAATTGATGATTGCGAACGCGTCAGTCGTGAAATAGAGGCTGTGCTTGATGTTGAAGACCCCATTCCCTTTTCTTATATCATAGAGGTATCATCGCCCGGCCTTGACAGGCCGCTTAAGGAACTAAATGATTTTAAAAGGTATTCCGGGAAGACAGTCAGGGTTATTACTCATGAACCAATAGATAAACAGACGTTTTTTATTGGAAAGATTATTGATGTCGGGGACAATGAGATATCGTTTCTTTTACCGAAAGACAGGAAAGTCATTATACCGTATAAAAACATTTCAAAGGCAAGACTGGAGGTGGAGGTATAAATGAACAGGGAACTAATTCACATTATTGAACAGATGAGCAAAGAAAGAGGTATTCCGAAGGAATCTATTGTTGGAACGCTTGAATCCGCCCTTTTATCCGCAGTACGAAAAAAATACGGGATGCAATTAGAAATAAAAATAAAAATTGATAACAAAACAGGTGAGATTTCAATAACTGCATTGAAAAAAGTCGTTCAAAAGGCCACTAACCAGATAGAGGAGATATCTCTGAAGGATGCACAGGCAATAGATCCGTCAAAAGTAATTGACGACATGGTCGAATCACCGATTGCTATTGAAAATTTCGGGAGAATAGCTGCTCAAACTGCAAAGCAGGTGCTTTTTCAGCGTGTCAGGGAGGCTGAAAAGGAGGCAATTTTTGAAGAATATAAAGACAAGGCCGGACAGATAGTAAGCGGTGTTGTAATACGCAAGGAAAAAGGAAATTATTATGTAGCTCTTGGAAGGGCTGAAGCGACGCTCCCGATAAAGTCTACATTGCCTACAGAGAACCTTAAAAGAGGAGAAACAGTCAGGTCCTATATAGAAGAGGTAAAAATAACTCCCAAGGGCCCTCTTATTCTTCTCTCGAGGACACATCCCAACTATGTAATGGAACTCTTTAAGATGGAAATTCCTGAAATCTATGAAGGATTAGTCGTTATAAAGAATATTGTAAGGGAAGCAGGGGACCGCACCAAGCTGACGGTTTATTCAAAAAACCCAATGGTAGACCCTGTCGGAGCGTGTGTCGGGATGAAAGGTACACGTGTGCAGTCTATTGTCAGGGAATTAAAAGGGGAAAGGATTGACATTATCCCCTGGACAGAGGACTTGAGAGTGCTTATTGCAAAGGCTTTAAGTCCTGCATCTATTGAGAGCATCGGAATTAATGAAGAAGGAAAATCTGCAATAGTTGTTGTGAATGATCAACAGCTTTCTTTGGCTATCGGCAAAAGGGGACAGAATGTCAGACTGGCAATGAAACTGACAGGCTGGGACATTGAAATATTCAGCGAGACAGAATACAACAAGATGAAAAAAGGAGAGGCCGAGGCGCAGCTTGAAGATATACAGGGGAAGAAAGTGACAAAAAACTATTTGGATTGTCATTCCCGCGATCTGTTAAGCGGGAATCCAGAAACCAGAGAACTGGATCCCCGCTCAAAGGACTGCGGGGATGACACGCTTTAAACAATTATTGCAACCCGTAACTGAATGGTTACAGAATGAGTAATGAACAATGAGTAATTCATTAACTGATAATTATTCATTGCTCATTGTTAATTATTAACAGATGGACAAGGTTAAAAACCTCACCCATAAGAAAAATTCAAATTACACCCCTCAAATAACAAAAGACACCCACGTCCAGTATATGAAAGGAGTCGGCCCTGCACGCTCTAAAATCCTTGAACGTCTTGGCATTAAAATCCTTGAAGACTTGCTTTTCTATTTCCCGTGGCGTTATGAAGACAGGAAGAGTCTGAAAAAGATAAATGAACTGAGTTACGGGAATATCGAGACAACAATGTGTGAAGTATTGTCAGCAGAAGTTATTACCACTCCAAGAAAGAAGATGAAAATCTTTGAAATAACTGTTACTGACCAAACAGGTTTTCTAAAGTCAAAGTGGTTTAACCAGCCTTACCTGGAGAGGTATTTCAGGAAGGGACAGAAGGTTATTTTGAGCGGAGTTGTAAAAGGCAATCCTTATTCCAGGTCCGGACTTGAAATGGAAAATCCTGATTTTGAGCTTGTCGGTGATGAAGATAAATTTATCCATACCTCAAGGATAGTGCCTGTCTATAAAGCCACTGAAGGGATATCCCCAAAGCAGATAAGAACGCTTATGTTTAATGCCGTGAATAATTATTTATTCCTGATAGATGATTATTTACCTGAAGAGGTCCTGAAAAGACACGGCCTTAAACCATTGCCGGGGGCTGTGAAGGAAATGCATTTCCCTGAAGAATTTACTGATGTTGCCTCATTAAATAAAGGTTCAAGCCCTGCGCACAGACGTCTGGCATTCGATGAATTTTTTCTGCTGGAACTCGGACTTGCGCTTTTAAAGAAGAAAGAGGTCTTAGAGCATGGGATAAGCTTTAAGGTGGAAAATTATCTTGTGGATAAACTATTAAAGTCCCTGCCCTTTCAACTGACCGGAGCGCAAAAGAGAGTGATTGCCGAGATAATGTCGGACATGCAGCGCCCTGTGCCGATGAACAGGCTCATTCACGGTGATGTCGGCTGCGGCAAGACCGTTATCGCACTTGTGTCTATGCTTATCGCTGTTGAAAACGGATATCAGGCGTGCCTGATGGCACCAACCGAACTTCTTGCCGAGCAGCATTTTATCAATATACACAAGATGATCGAGACGCTGGGACTGAAAATAGTGCTGTTGACGTCAAGCAGCAAGGGAAAGCCTGTTGATGATATTTCTCAGGGAACCGCTCAGATTGTCATAGGAACTCATGCCCTCATACAGGAACAGGTGAAGTTCAATAAGCTCGGACTGGCAATAATTGACGAGCAACATAAATTCGGCGTTGTTCAAAGAGCAAATATCAGACGCAAGGGATTTAATCCGGATATACTTATCATGACGGCAACACCTATACCGAGGACCCTGGCGATAACCCTTTATGGAGATCTTGACATATCTATAATCGACGAGCTTCCATCAGGGAGGAAGCCGATTATCACAAAGGTGTTTTTCCCGGCGCAGAAGGATAGGATTTATTCCCTGATAAAAGATGAACTGTCAAAGGGAAGACAGGTTTACATTGTATATCCTCTCATTGAGGAATCTGAAAAACTTGATCTGAAATCAGCAATTGACGGCGCCGAGGCGTTAAAGAAAATTTACCCTGACAGGAAGGTTGGACTGGTACATGGCAGAATGCTCCGTGATGAAAGAGAAATTGTTATGGCGCAATTTAAGTCAGGAGAGATTGATATACTGGTGGCGACTACGGTTATCGAAGTGGGCATAGACGTGCCAAATGCCTCTCTTATGCTCATTGTCCATGCCGAGAGATTCGGACTTGCACAACTGCACCAGCTCAGGGGAAGAATAGGGCGGGGCGGTTATGATTCCTACTGCCTTCTCATGTCGTATCCGCCTTTCAGCGAGGAGGCAAAGAGACGCCTGAAGGCGATGGAGTCCACAGGCGATGGATTCAAGATTGCAGAAGAAGACCTTGAAATACGGGGCCCCGGTGATTTCTTTGGCACGCGCCAGTCAGGTATTCCTGATTTAAGAGTTGCCAATATAATAAGAGATATTAACGTACTTGAGAGTGCGAGAAAAGAGGCGTTTGCTTTTATTGATGCAGAGCCTGACCTGAAAAGCTATCCGCTCCTCAAAGAGACGTTACAAAAAAAATGGATGGGAAGGCTTGAGTTAGTTAAGAGTTAGGAGTTATGGGTTATGAGTTATGTAGGGGCGAGGCGGTGCCTCGCCCTTCACTAACATCGGAGGATTTATGATAGACAAAATACGAAAAAGTTTAGACAGGGGGCTTGATCAGGTGAAATGGTTTGCAACGTTTCTCGCGGAAAGGACCAAGGCGGAGACCGAGATTGCCAGGCTTCTTTTTGAGAGCACCAAAATTGAGGGCAAGATTGAGGACCTTTACAGGGACATCGGCAAAAGGGTCCTGGAGATCAAGGAAAAGGGGGAAAAAGTCATATGGAAAGATTTTGTTATACAGCAGGCGCTTGATGATATCAAACACCTGAAAGAGGCAGCGGAAGAATATAGAAACCAGGCAAAAGATTTGAGCAAGCTTCCGGAATGATACTTTATATCTCCATCTTTATTTTTGGCGCATTAATAGGCTCTTTCCTTAATGTATGCATTTACCGTCTGCCGCAGGGCTTATCAATAGTAACCCCTTCTTCACGATGCACCTCATGCGGCGCCCCGATTAAGTTTTACGACAACATCCCGATATTAAGCTATATGATACTCATGGGAAAGTGCAGGGCCTGCAAGTCAAAGCTGTCTATCAGGTATCCTGTCATAGAATTGTTGAATGCTGTCTTATATGTTGTTGCGCTCAACAGGTTTGGTGCTGGCTCCCCGGCAGTTTTATTAATTTATTTTATTTTTATTTCAGCGCTTATAGTAATCTTCTTCATTGATTTCGATCATCAGATAATCCCTGACAGCATAACGTTGCCGGGCATTCCGCTTGCCGTTGTTCTGGGCTCTGCCATATTGCCTGACCCATTTTCCCGAAATGAATTGCTTGGAATTAAATCGTCTGTCATCGGGTTTCTGGCCGGAGGCGGTTCTTTTTACCTTATAGCTGTTATGGGTAAAGCAATTTTAAAGAAGGAAGCGATGGGTGGTGGAGATATAAAAATGATGGCAATGGTCGGAGGCTTATTAGGCTGGAAGGGCGTGATCCTTACGACCTTTATGGGAAGCTTTTTGGGCTCGGTTATAGGAGTTTCTCTTATCATACTGAAAGGCAGGGAGTGGGGGGCCAGAATACCTTTCGGGCCCTATCTCACCGCCGGAGCCATAGTCAGTCTCTTCTGGGGACAGGAAGTCTTCCACATGTGGTTGAGGTATCTTCATGCAGGATAACTTTTTCAGGGCACTAATGCTCTTTTTGTTTGCATTTCTAGGAATGATGCTTGGAGTTTTTCTTGTGCCGCACCTGGAAAAAGCCGGTATAAAATTTACTTTTGGCGTTGGTGTTTCTTTTGTCGCCGCAGTGATTTTGCCTGCTGTCATGATTTATGTTTTTAAACAAAGAAAAACACTCAAAACCTCAGAAACTGCAAAAGAGCATTCGGAAGTTGGTTTTGTTGTGGATACGTTTCATGAACTTGTCGGGAAGCTTAAAGAGAAGGAGAAAGAATTAGAAAGATTAAGGTCGTTTGCCGAGGAGAAGGCAGTCAGTTTCGAGGTTTACAATGAAAATATCCTTCAAAGTGTCCCGAGTGGTGTTATAAGTATCGATAATTATATGAAGATAAAAAGCATAAATCAGGCTGCCGGTCATATACTTGGCATAAATGCAAAAGATGTAATTGATAAGAGCGTCATGGATATATTTAAAGAACCTTTGATAACTCTTATGAAAGAGAATAAGACTGTTTCAAGGGGCGAGTATCAATATGTAACAGGCGATAAGAGAAACGTCTGGCTTGGCATTACTGCTTCAGAATTGAAAAATACATCAGGAGACATAATCGGTTCTATTTTTGTATTTACAGATCTGACCGATATAAAGGCGCTTCAGTTGCAGATTGAGCTGAAAGAAAGGCTCAGCCAGCTTGGAGAGATGTCGGCAGGCATTTCCCACGAATTAAGAAATTCCATGTCCGTAGTTTCCGGTTATACCAAACTTCTCAGCAAAAAAACAGAGCAGGCAAACAAACCTGCTGTGAATGCAATCATGGAAGAGATAAAGAATATGGATAAGATTATATCCGAACTTCTTGCATTTGCTAAACCTACTGTTTTGAATATGGAGGAGGTAGATTTAAACAAATTGATAAAAGATACAGTTGAGGTTGTTGCGAGTGACAAAAAAGCGGTTAATGTTTCAATGGAATTTGGATGCATGGTATCAATAAGGGCTGACGCAGTACTTTTACGTCAGGCCCTGTCAAATCTCTTTATCAATGCAGTAGAGGCCATGCCGCAGGGAGGGAATATTAATATCGGATTAAGAGTTATACAAAATAAAGCGGAGATAAGCATTAAAGACACAGGTTGCGGAATACCTGAAGACATAAAACGAAAGATATTTCTTCCCTTTTATACAACAAAACCTGAAGGTATCGGTTTTGGGCTTGCTCTTGTACAAAAGATTGTAATCTCTCATGGCGGGGTCATTGAGGTTGAGAGCAAAGAAGGGGCGGGAAGTGTATTTACCATAACTTTTCCGGACGTAATGTATCATGATTAAGAAAATTAAAGTTGAACAATTGAAGCAGGGAATGTTTATCCACGATTTTAACTGCGGCTGGATGAACCATCCTTTCTTGACTAACAGCATGAAAATCCATGACGAGCAGAGTATTAAAAAGGCTATCGACTACGGCATCCGGGAAATTTATATTGATACTGACAAGGGATATGATGTTGGCGGTGCGCCGACAGAAGATGAAGTCAGGCAGGAGCTTCAGACTGAAATCAACAGGATTGCTGGACAGGAAAAGGCGCACAGGTATACTGTTTCCCTTCAGGAAGAATTTATTAAGGCAAAGGAGATTAAAACCGAGGCGAAAAAAACGATACATAACATAATGGAGGACATAAGATTCGGAAAACAGATCAAGACGGAAGAAGCCGGACAAGTTGTAGATAAAATGATTGATTCGATCTTCCGCAATCAGGAGGCCCTTATCAGTCTTGGAAGGATAAAGACAAAGGATGAATATACATATATGCATTCTGTGAGCGTCGGAGTGCTCATGATATCTTTTGGAAAACATATCGGGTTTGAGGTCCCTCTGTTAAAAGAGGTCGGCATGGGGGCGCTGCTTCATGATGTCGGGAAGATGATAGTCCCTCAGGCGATCCTTAACAAGGAAGAAAAGTTAACGGAAAAGGAACTGGAGATGATGAGGAAACATGCAGAGTACGGCCGGACCCTGCTTGAACAAACTCACGGTATATCTGACAGCGCTTTGACTCTGGCGGCCCAGCATCATGAACGTATTGACGGGACCGGTTATCCGCTCGGTTTAAAAGGGGAAGAAATATCTTATTACGCCAGGGCGACGGCTATTGTAGATGTATATGACGCAATGACGTCTAAAAGGTGTTATCAAAATAAATATCTGCCTACCGATGTATTAAAGAAGCTCTACGAATGGAGCAGTTACCATTATGACAGGAGTTTGGTTCAGCAATTTATCTGCTGTATGGGGATTTATCCTGTTGGCACATTAGTCCGGATGGAAAGCGGTATGGTTGGAGTGGTTATTCAACATGGTGAGAAAAGCCTGTTACATCCTGTGGTCCGTATTGTTTATAACACAAAAAATGGAAGTTTTCTAAGGCTCCCTTATGACCTGGACCTTTCGCAGCCTTCAGGCAAAAGCGGCGAAGACAGGATCGTCAGTTACGAATCACCGGAGAAGCTTGGTATCAAACCCGAGATGTATTTGTAACTAAACTTCTTTTACTTCCCGTCCATACGGGCTCAATTCTCTCAATTCTTTTATAATCTCCGGCATTATTTTGAGGACCAAATCAATGTCTTCGTTAGTGTTATATACGCTCAGAGAAAATCTGACAGAGCCGTGAATGGCGGTGAAAGGCACTCCCATCGATCTCAGCACATGCGACGGTTCAAGAGAGCCTGATGTGCACGCAGAGCCTGATGATGCGCAGATGTTGTATTCATTGAGCCTCAAAAGGATGGCTTCCCCCTCCACGTATTCAAAGCTTATATTTGTCGTGTTGGGAAGTCTGTTTTCAATATCGCCGTTTATCCTTGAGTCCGGGCATGTCTGCAGAAGCCCTTTTTCGAGCCTGTCTCTCAGTTCTTTAACTTTCGTATATTCCTGAAGATGTTTCCCGGCGAGTTCGCATGCCATCCCGAATCCGATAATAGATGCGACATTCTCCGTCCCGGCCCTTCTTCCTTTTTCCTGATGGCCTCCAATGATATACGGGGAAAATCGTACACCTCTCCTTACATAAAGAGCGCCCACTCCCTTTGGCGCATGTATCTTGTGTCCCGATATGGACATCATATCAACAGGGAGTTTTTTAACATCAACCGCTATCTTGCCGACAGCCTGAACTGCATCTGTATGAAAAAGCACACCTTTGGAACTGACAAATGCAGCAATCTCATCTACAGGGAATATTACGCCGCTTTCGTTATTTGCGTGCATTATCGAGATAACAGCCGTGTCATCTGTTATTGATGTTTTTAATTCATCAAGATTAAGCTTCCCCGACTTGCCAACAGGCAGAAAAGTGGCCCTGTAACCTCTTCTTGCCATTGCCTTGCAGAAGTTTAAAACTGCAGGATGCTCTACCCGTGTCGTAATAATATGTTTTTTATGCGGTACGGATTCAAGGCTGCTCATGACAGCAGTGTTATCGCTTTCAGTGCCGCAGCTTGTGAAAATTATCTCTTCAGGATCCGCATTGATGAGCGCTGCAGCCTGTTCTCTTGCAATCTCAATTTTCCTGTGTGTCTGGCCGCCGAAGGTGTGCATACTCGACGGATTGCCATAGAGTTCAGAGAGGTAGGGGAGCATGGCTTCCCTTACTTCATCGGCAACGCGGGTTGTCGCATTGTTATCCAGATAAACAACTCTCATTCAGCCTCCACAATAAGTTCTTCACTCACAAGTTCTTTAAGTTTCTTTTCAATGTTCTTTATTGTAACGTCTGCCATGAGACATCCTGTACACATCCCTCTCAGCGAGACTATCACTTTATTGCCTTCAACGTCTGCCAATTCCACATCGCCGCCGTCGGCCTGGAGAAGCGGTCTTATTTCCCTCTCAATAATTTCCTGTATCATAGCAATTTTCTGAATGTTTGTAAGTTTCTTTTTTGGAGCAACAGCTTCTGCGAGGACCTTCCCGGCCCAGACTTCATTCAGGATTTTCTCAATGTCGGGTACGCAGCTCCCGCAACCTCCTCCCGCCTTTGTAAAATTTGTGACGTCTTCAATGGTATGCAGATTGTTCTCCTTTACCACACGCTTGATCTTCTGGTCTGTGACCCCAAAACACTGACAGACTATTTCCCCTGCTTCAACTTCGGGAGGCTTTTCCCCCCTGTAATTTGCAATAGCGGCCTCAAGCGCTTCATATCCCATTACCGAACAGTGCATTTTTTCACGCGGCAGGCCGCCGAGAAATTTTGCAATGTCGTTATTTGTTACTTTTAACGCTTCGTCAGGGGTTTTGCCTTTTATCAGTTCTGTTAATGCAGATGATGACGCTATGGCGCTTGCACAGCCGAAGGTCTGAAATTTGGCATCAATTATCCTGTTTGTGTCCTTGTCGATTTTAAGGTAGAGTTTTAATGCGTCGCCGCAGACAATGCTGCCTACCTCTCCGACTGCATCAGGATTTTCAATCTCGCCGACATTTTTAGGATGGAGGAAGGTTTCTTTAACCTTGTCAGTATATTCCCACATGGTGTTTATTTATTAACACAGCGTGTTTTTGTTGTCAAGGCGGCCCTCCTCTTTAGCAAAGAAGGGGAGCTACTCTCCTCGCCCCAATTATTGTCTAAATATACAGGTTATGATATTTTATATATCTATGACAAATGCTACAAAAAACTGGATGGCAACGTCTAACTATGATTTGAAGACTGCAGAAGCAATGTTGAAATCCAAAAGGTATATTTATGTTGTTTTTATGTGTCACCTTGCAATTGAGAAAATGATTAAGGCTGTTATTTCTACGGAAATAAAGGAACTTCCTCCAAAATCGCACAGTCTTCTTTATCTATCTCAAAAAATATCAATACAATTTCCTGATGATATTCAGGACTTCATTGACAAGATTGATAATGTTAGCATTGTGACGAGATATCCCGAAGACTTAAAGAAGATATCAAAAGATTTTAACCTTAATAAGGCGGAAGAAGTTTATAGTATGACGAGGAAAACTTTAAGATGGCTCAGACAAGACAGAAGATTAAAACAGTAGTTTCGAGATATATTCGAAATCTTGAATCGCTTGGAATCGATGTCCAAAAAGTAATTATATTCGGTTCTCAGGCTAAAGGGACTTTTAATGAGGATAGTGATATTGATATTGCTGTTATATCCAAAGATTTTGAAAAGATGGATTTGTGGGAAAGGGCAAGATACCTTGGCAGGGCAGCCAGGGGAATCCCATATCCAATAGAGGTACTGGGTTTTTCTCCGTCTCAATTAAAGAAAATTGAGCGCGGAACTATTCTCGATGAGATAACGAGAAGCGGAATAGAGGTAAAGGTTTAATAATCCTTAGTCCCTGCTTTTTGAGCTGACCGCTGACTGCTTTTATTCTTTGCTGTTCGCTGATAGCTGACAGCTGAAAGCTGTTTTTTCAATCCACCGGACTCCTGACTGCCAGCCCCGGCGTGTTTAAAACGTGCGTATAGATCATAGTTGTAGATACGTCAGAATGTCCAAGTAATTCCTGCACAGTGCGAATGTCGTAGCCATTCTCAAGAAGATGCGTGGCGAATGAATGACGAAGTGTGTGACAGCTAACTTTTTTATTGATACCCAGTGTTTGAACAGTTTTCTTTAATTCTTTCTGCAGAGCGCTCTCATTTATATGATGACGGCGAACCTTACCGCTTCGGGGATCCACTGATAAATTATTGGCAGGGAAAACATACTGCCATATAAATTCTTTTGCGGCGTTCTTGTACTTGTGTTCAATAGATAGCCATAGATAAACTTCTCCAAAACCTTTTGCAAGGTCTTCTTCATGCAAGCTTTTTACAAAATCCAACCGCTCTTTGAGCGGCTGATGAAAACGCTTCGGGAGGATAGTTATACGATCCTTCTGTCCTTTTCCGTCACGGACGATTATTTGATTTTGCGCAAAGTCAATATCCTTTACCCTCAAACGCACACACTCCATAATCCTCAATCCGCTTCCGTACAGCAGTCCGGCCATCAATGAATATATTCCGGTCAGAGCGCCGAGCAATCTGTCCGCTTCTTCTTTTGCAAGTACAACAGGCAAACGCAACGGACGCTTTGCCCTTGTAAAGTCGCCAATCTCGCCCAAATCTTTTTTCATTACCTGATCGAAAAAGAATACGATTGCATTGAGCGCCTGATTTTGGGTAGAAGCCGAAACCTGTTTTTTTACCGCCAGATGTTCAAGGAATACTTTCACATCTCCTGCAGAAAGGTCTTCTGCTGATCTTGTTCTGTGGAAATACAAAAAGCGTCTCACCCACTGAATATATGTCTCTTCTGTGCGAATGGAATAATGACGAAAGCGCATCTCAATCTGCAGCTTTTTGAATATTTCGCTGTTGACTGACACTGTTTCTTCTGATGACAATCCTGATTGTTGGGGCAATTCATGAATTGCCCCAACGGGCTTCTGTACAGCCCACGAAACTTTCAGAAAATCCCTGTACAATAATCTCAGCGCATCCCTCGCCTGTTCTACCTGCCACGGTTCGATAGCGCTGTCATGTGAAAGATTATCAAGGAAGGCTTTTACATCTTTTGCGGTGCAGTTGCGTAACGGCTTTTTGATATACTCGAAGAACCGCTTTGCACGGTGCACATAAAATCTTGCGTCTTTCCCAGTAACGCCTTTTTTTAATGCGAAATGAAAATATTCAGCCCACGGGTCTTTTTTTACAGTAAAAACGCGGCTATCGCCCTTTGAATTGAACGTCATAATGTCCCCTCCTGATTTTAGCTGTCAGCTCTCAGCGTTCAGCTTTTGGGAAAAAAGTTATGAGCATCGTTATGATTAACGATATCCACATCCTCTCCTTTTCATCGCTGTTTGCTGATGGCTTATAAAGATGCCCTATTCGTTATTCCCTGCAAGAATTATATACCAAAAACCCATAAATTTTAAATCGTTCCAACCATCATTTTTTTCTTGCCTTTCTGTTTTGACATACGGTAAACTTAAATCACGCTCTTCTTGATTTCCAATTCGTTGTACATGGGGGCTGTCCTGTTATGGGGCGGACTTTTCTGTAAAACCAAATTAATCAATAAGTTGTAGATAAATTTTTTTCAATATTGTGCTATACGGAAAGCGGCATATTGATACTATATGGATGGCTTCATATTCAATATCAATCTTTCCGTCTAATATCTGTTAGACATATGAAAGGAGATTGCCTACGCAGCATTTTGGCGATAACACTATGTTCAACTTAACTGATTATGATATAAAACAATATGAGACTGACAATAAAGGTACGGTTGTAGACGCATTACGGAAATTGGACGATTTTGTGGAACTGTTCCCTTTCCGTGATAAACCAGGAGAAATAGATAAATTAGTTTCTAGTGCTATATATCAGAAAGGCAATAACAAAACTTTTCTATATTATATCGAGTTTGGATTGAAAGACCTTGGTAGAATTCGTGTTGGTAATGCTTTCTATGCAGAGAATGCCAGAGATAACCCTGATAAATTTATTAACTTATTGAAGACTGTTGTAAAAGATGATTTATCAGTTTCTGATAAAATTGATGCTGAGTGGGAAAAGATTAAATGGTTCGGCGGTGATAAAAATATAGCCAAGAAAATTGTATATTGTTATTACCCTGATGATTTTCTACCCATATTGAGCACAAATCATCTTGAACAATTCTGTAATCAGTTAAATGTTGATTATGGGAAGCTGTCCTACGAATTATTTAGCAAATCATTTCAAATGTTATCTGTTGGGAAACAATTTGAGGTATTACAAAAAGCTCTACTGTCTTTCAAGAATTCTCAGGCTGATTTAAGAAGATGGAACAATGCATTATTTGCCAAATTTCTATATGAGAATTTAACGCCAGAAAAAATTGCTTCGTCTCAATTTAAGCTAAATAAGCCATTGTCTTCGATAGGAATTTTATTTGAGCCTGAGTATGAGCAAGAAGTTGTCTACTTGTTTTCTCTTTTTCATAGAGACATGGGATTCCCTTATATCATAAAGATCCGAAATGAATTTCCAGACGCTATCGTAATGGACTCAAACAGAGATACCAAAAAGATAGAGTTTGAAGTAGTTGCAAGTTCTTTTATATCTCACGGGCACGATAAGACTGGTTGTGATTACATTGTTTGCTGGGATAATGATTTAGAAAATACAGATGGGTTGCCGGAAATTATTACTTTGAAGAGTTTTATTGAAGAATAAAAATGTCTAACCATGCGCTGCAGTGAAATCGAACCACACGGCGCTTTTTGGGCAGGTGATAGTTTGAGTTTTGCAAATCAGTTTTATTGCTCTTTGAAGTCATTCAGTGGTTCGATTCACTGAGCTTTACTACTTCCCACGTTGTCAAGTACAAAATATAAATTTTAGAAAATATTTTCATTGTTCTTTGCAAAAAACGTTGTTTTTCAGCCTGTACTTTCCCTGTTTTGAGACGCAGGAATC
>JACRLN010000044.1 GCA_016215115.1 Nitrospirota bacterium | reverse complement strand
GTCACGATTTGTCTTATTCCTTCAGTGAAGTTCATGGTCTACAAAGACAATAAGAAAATCTGGGAAGTCCATTTGTAAGTGAATCACAACATGTCTACAAATGCTTTCCCGGATGTCTATAAATGATTTTTACGTAACAGGGAAAAAGTGTTCCAACAGTTCAATCCGTTCAAACCGCCTCTCACTGATACAGTAAATATTTCGACCGCTGCTTGAGGAATTGCGCGAGCGGTCCTTGCAAGGCTGTTTCGCTGTTAAGAACAGTAGCCAGCATGGCAACCCCTTGTTCAGTAAAGACGAAGGGCAAATATCTTCTGTGTTGTCCACGACCAAGCTTTAAGGTCACAATTTGTGACCTTAAAGCTTCATATTCGTCAGGTCTAAGTTGAAACATAAAAAAAGCTGCCCTTTTCAATGCACCCCCTCAATCATTTATAATGAACTCATGGACCAGCATACCTTCCGTGTACTTGAATTCGAAAAGATCCTCGAAATGGCGGCTGTATTTGCAGTCACGGCGCCGGGGAGAGATGTCGTTCGCAGGATAAGACCCCTGAAGAAAGTCGAAGAAATAAGGAGGCAGGTTGCACTTGTTTCAGAGTGCCGGAATTTACTGTCTGAGGGTCTATGTCTCGGCATAGAACATTTTGACGATCTCTCCCCGCTGTTTCAGAAAATCAGACCTGTTGATGCCGTACTTGAACCTTTGGCATTAAGGTCCTTTCTCCCCCTCTTTTATTCTGCATTTAATCTGAAGATTTTGAGTGAGAGTTCTTCGTACACAGGACTCGGCACAATTGTATCACAACTTACAACTCATCCTGACATCAGGAAAGCAATTGAGAAGGCCCTGGACAATGAAGGGAAAATCCGTGACGATGCATCCCCTGAACTCTCTTACATACGGAAAAGTATCAAATCCTGCGAGGACAGGATAAAGGGCATCCTCGAAGGGATATTGAATCAGAAAGACCTCGTAAAATACCTTCAGGATTTTTATTTAGCCGAACGGAATAACCGTTGGGTCATTCCTGTGAAAAGGGATTTCAAAGGTAATGTGCCCGGCATAGTTCATGACATCTCAAACACCGGCGAGACGGTTTACGTTGAGCCTTATGCCGTTCAGCATCTTGGCAATGAGCTTGAGTCATTTCGCGCGGAAGAGAAGCTTGAAGAGTACAGGATACTGCAAAGACTTACATCTGTTTTGAGAGAACATCTTCATGAAATTGAGGAAGATTATCATATTGTAGCAAGTGTTGACGCACTGCAGGCTATTGCAGGATTTTCAAAATTGATGGACATGTCTCCACCTGAAATAAATGAGAATGGATATATGAAAATCATCAGGGGACGTCATCCGCTTCTCTGGAAAACGCTGAGCAGGGAAAACCGTGAGGGCCAGCTTGTACCGCTTAATATGGAAATGGGCAGAGTAGATTCATGCATGATAATTACCGGTTCAAATGCAGGCGGGAAAACAGTCTCTCTCAAGACTGTCGGGGTATTAAATTTAATGGCGCTTTCCGGTATGCACATACCCTCGGGATCAGGGACTACTATACCTTTTTTGAAAAAGGTCCTTGCCGACATCGGCGATGAACAATCCATCGAACAAAACCTCTCCACCTTCTCCGCCCACATTACCCGCATTTCTGAAATTATCAGGCATGGGAATGAGCATACGCTGGTTATCATAGACGAACTTGGGACAGGAACAGACCCGGAGCAGGGTGGAGCGCTTTCATGTGCCGTTTTGAGGAAACTGAAAAAATGCGGGGCGCTTACGCTTGCATCTACGCATCTTGGAATGCTTAAGGCATTTGCCCATTCTGAACCAGGCATGATAAATAGCGCAATGGAGATGGAAGAGGTTGTAGTCAATGGTGTGTCAACAGCCAGGCCCACCTATAAACTTGTCATGGGAGAACCCGGCACGTCGCACGCATTTGAAATTGCGGAATCGCTGGGTCTGGATGCAGATGTCATAAGGGAGGCAAGGGACTTTATAAAGGATGAAGGCGGCAGGATTGAATCACTCATCAAGGAACTAAAACAGAAAACCGCCGGACTTGATAACAGGATAAAAGAGACGGAGAATATGAAACAGGAGATTGAGCATCTGCGATTACAATTGAAAGAAGAACTTTCGCGGCTCAAGATAACGGAAAAAGAGATAATGGCAAAGGCTTTGAGAGAGGCTGAAGATGTTGTGAGGAAGACAAAACGGGAGACACGGGATATTATTGAAACTCTGAAACGGGCCAGTCTTACAGATGCCAGAGAAGTTGCAAAAGAACTCGATAAGAAACTCGAGGAAGTGATAATAATCAGTAAACAGTATGCACCGGGGAAAATCGTTCAGCTTAAGGAAATCAAAGAAGGACAGCGTGTGTTTGTTCATGCCCTGGGGAAACATAGCATAATCCATACAGTAAATGAGAAGACCGGAAGGTGTAAAGTCATTGTTGACGGCAAGGAGATTGAGGTCCCCTTTGACGAGTTGTCTGAACCTTCAGCAGATTTCGCCGGGAACCAGGCAGAACCCCGTAGGGGCGAACGGCCGTTCGCCCTTACATCAGAAAACATCGATCTGACAGGCGAATTAAACGTTATAGGCCGGCGCGTTGACCCTGCCCTCTCCCTTATCGAACGCTACCTCAATGATGCGTCAATTGCAGGACTTAAACAAATAAAGATAATTCACGGAATAGGGACAGGGATACTTGCCGGTGCTATAAGAGAGTATCTGAGAGATCATCCTCTTGTCGAAAGTTTTAGAAAAGGAAGTGAAGACGAAGGCGGAGAAGCAGTGACGGTGGTTTTACTTTGATCAACCATGGATGAGATTTCAAAAGAATACGTAATTTCCTTTTTTGACAAAAGACTATTGCTGCATGGCGACAGGCCGGAGGCTGTGGGGTGGTCTTCAAAAGGACAAATTTTACGACATCAGGCAATGCTTGATGTCGGAGATATTAATAATAACAAAATCCTCGATTTCGGCTGCGGCAAGGGCGATTTTTATAATTTTCTGGAAGACAGTGGTATTAAAGCTAAATACTCCGGGTTCGACATTAATGAGAAACTTATCAGACTGGCAAAGAAGAAATATCCCGATATTGATTTCAGGGTTTTCGATATAGATAAAGATATCCTCGACGAAGACTTTGACTTTATTTTCCTATGCGGGGTATTTAATTTGCAGGTTGAAGGGATTGATGAGACAATTAAAAAAACACTTACGAAACTGTTTCAGCATTGCAATACAGCCCTCGTCATTAATGCCCTTTCATCTCATGAACCTAATAAAGATTTTGAATTGCATTATATGTGTCCGGAAGAGATTATTAATTTTGCAGTAAAAAAACTTTCTCCGTATGTTTCACTCAGGCACGATAGAATACCCTCCGATTTTACAATGTTTGTATACAGGGATATCAACAGGTTTCCTACTGATAGATAAAAAGGCGGCACTCCGGAGTCTGTCACGCCCGCTTGTCAGGAGTCTTTTTAAGAACGATTCCGAACAAGTCGGAATGACAAGGTTAGTCTGCATAGGACAACATTATTAACTAAGAAGTGTAAAAGTGCAAATTATTTGTCCAGTATCTCTCTTATCTTTCTCAAAAGTGCTTGCGGCTCAACAGGCTTCAGTAAAAGGACCGCATCCTCGTCAGGAAGTGTACTTTTATTCATCACATCTGCAGTATAGCCGCTCATAAAGACAACCCTGATGTCAGGCCTCGCCTTCTTTATCTCATAATAAACATCTATTCCGCTTTTCTTAGGCATAATAACATCGAGCAGGCAAAGATGGACCGCTTCACGGTTTTCCATGAATTTATTTATGGCATCTTCGCCGTCTACAGAGGTAATTACTTTATATCCGGATGCTTTCAGCACTATTTCCATAAGTTTCCGCAGGGATCCGTCATCCTCTGCAACGAGTATTGTCTCTGTCCCGCTTTGCGGGGTTTTAGCAGGGCGTTTGTCTTCCTCTTTGCTTTTGGCCTTTATTAAAGGCAGGTATATCTTAAATGTGGTCCCCTTGCCGGTCTCACTGTAAACATTGATATGTCCGTTATGCTGCTTTATTATTCCGTATACTACGGCAAGGCCGAGTCCTGACCCCTTGCCCACCTCCTTTGTTGAAAAGAAAGGCTCGAATATTTTTTCAATCGCTTCCTTATCTATGCCGGCGCCGGTATCTGCGACAGAAATGACGGCGTACATCCCAGGTTCTCCAAAGCCATATGCACTTATGTATTCGGAGTCAAATTCGACAGAATCGGAACTGATGGTCAAGCTCCCGCATCCGGGCATGGCATCCCGTGCATTTGTAGCAAGATTCATCAGTACCTGCTCAATCTGGACGCTGTCTGCAAGGACGGTTAATTCATTCCCCGATGTTTTAGTGATCAGCTTTATGTCCTCACCTATTAATCGTTTCAGAAGCGTTTCCATTCTTGTGATAATCTTGTTCAGGTCCACTGCTTTCATTAGCAAGGGCTGTTTTCTGCTGAATGCGAGCAGGCTGTGTGTAAGCTGGGCAGCCCTGTTTGCAGATTCGAGGATTTGTTCTATATGTACCCGCAAAGGGTCGTCGTTTTTCATTTTCATCTTAACGATGCTTCCAAAGCCAATTATTGCCGTAAGTATATTATTAAAATCATGCGCTATCCCGCCTGCAAGCAATCCTATGGCTTCCATTTTTTGTGCCTGCAGAAGCTGTGCCTGAAGAGTCTTTTGTTCGGTGATATCTCTTATGGCGACAATCCTGGCATTATGTCCCCGGTACCTGCAGGGAGCGCCAAAAGCCTCTACCTGAACTATCTGGCCGTCTCTTCGTTGAAGGTCCACTTCATAAAATCCTTGCCTGCCCGCGCGTATGTATTCATAGATGAGCTTTTGTGAATCCGGAGTGAAAAGATTGATCGCTTTTGTTTGAAGTAGTTCTGAACATGAATACCCTGTCATATCTGCCATCCTCTGGTTCAGGTCGAGGATTATAAAATTATCGTGAATAAAAATACCGTCATAACCTTGATCAAGCAGGATACGGAAACGCTCTTCGCTCTCACTCGTTGACATTGCAAGTTTGTTAAGTTCTTCAACCTTGCGTTCCAGTACTTCACGAAACAGGATATTCTGGAGGGCAACGGATATATGGTTGGCGAGGGTCTCGATGAAGGTCCCCTCTTCGCCGAAATCACGACTTGTGAATGATGCAAGCGAAAGCACGCCGATAATGTCATTTACTCCATGCAGTGGGAGAGCCGCAACGGACTGAATACCTGCCTGTTTGCACTCCGACAGAGTACAGAGGGGATCTTTATTGATGCTTTTGGAATACAACGGTTTTTTTTCTGAGGCCGCATGCCCGCAAAGGCATACACCTACCTTCTTGATTTCAGGCGAGATACCGCTGTAACCGCCGGGCCTCTGATAGCTGCTTTTAAGGAGCAGTTTATCATTTTCTCTCAGATAGAAAAAAACGACGTCGGGAGTAACGAATTTTACAATTTGAATAACTACAGTTTCTACGAGTTCAGTGAAGGAAAAAGATGAGTTTACTGCGATGGACAATTCATGAAGGGCCTTCAGTTTATCAACTGGGTATGCTGGTTGCGCCCTGTCTGCCACCTTTGTACCCCGACTCGATATGGATTTAAGTTTTCAGCAACGCCCCACAAACCATATCTTTAAAAGGTTTAGACATAAAAGGTTTAGTCATACGACGTTAAACTTATCATGTCTTATACTATAAGTTTATTCAGGAAATAGCTACATTTAAATCTAAGAACTCTTTGAGACTTTACAGGCTGTCTGAAGGCTTTTTCGCAATTCATCTCAGCGCTGGGGCAGCATCCCCTGGGGCCAGACATTTCTTTCTGCCGCAGGGGATGGCAGATTAATTTTCACAACAAAGGCGTCTCATACTTTTCTTTCCTGTCGGTGAGACTGCCATTACAACCTCTACTTTGTTTCCGCAGAGACTGCAGAGTTTTGCTGAATTCCTTGACTCTGACCTTGCGGCAACATCTGTCTTGGACTTGGCTTTTACTGACATAATAGTTTCCTCCTTTCCGCTTTGTAATTTCGCATAATAAATCACAGAAATTTCCCGTTCACATTCGCCATGCACACAGGTCCCTCATAATGTATCCTCTTATAAGATTTGATAATGCGAGGACTGAGAGGCGGTAAAACCCACGGGATATAATCTTAATCTAAAGTGAAAAATCTTGTCAATAGCAGGTTCAAAAAATGCAGGTTCAAAAAATGGATTAATTCGCTAAAAAGTTGAAATAAAAAAATAGCATATAAAAGGAAATAGAAAATGTAAGTGTTGTCATTACAGCTTTTCCGAAATATTCTTTTTACTGTCATTCTGGCTTGTCCAGAATCTTTTTCAAGAAAGATTCCGAACAAGTCGGAATGACAAGCCCGAACCCGCCAAAATAATTTTTATGTTCAAATATTATATTGAATTTTTTATATCATATTGAGATAATTGTATTGAAATTTCAAATATAATTGCAGAGGGTTAAGATTTATTATGGAACAGAACAAGTTGGAGCTGACCGAAATCTTCAGAAAATTCCTTGTAAAAATAGACATCGTATTCCATGTAATAGCAGCATTACTGCTTCTTGTTGCATGCGGTTTTATCCTGTTTTATGCATTCCTTAACATATTAAATCCGTCACCTTCTTCAATAATAACGCTTGTAAACGATGTGCTGCTTTCCCTTATCATCCTTGAACTGCTTTGGACGGTTATCAGATTTTTGAAGAAACAGCAGTTTTCATTAGGACCCTTCCTCGCAATAGGGATCATAGCGGCTATAAGGAGAATACTCCTGATTGAAGCCAAGACATCCCTGATGGAGCATACCCCTGTTGAAAAACTGTATGAGATGGGTTTAGGTGCGATGGTTATTATAATCCTGATGGCAGCATACTACCTCTCTGTCAAGGCGCAAAAGCTTGAACAATAAAATACATTTTATGTTATTGTTTATTCGATAATCAGGCACAAATGAGCCTGTCTAAAAACTGCCTTTTTTTGTCATGCCCGAAGTCTGTAATCGGGCATCCAGAAGGCTTTGAAAAGAATAGATTCCGGCTTAAGGACTGCCGGAATGACAGACAGACAAATTGAGTTTTTAGACAGACTCCAGATACCCTGAAACCCTTAAAAAGCAACAAAGATTATCTGATGTATGGAGGAAATCAAGATGACACTTTCTCTGGAAAAACTTAAACCTGTTGCAGCAAAAAATATAAAACCTTTTTTAGATGAAATTCTGGACAAATATCATGCAAAGATTCATTCAATCTATATAACAGGCACCGCCATTACGGATGACTTCAATGAAAAGACCTCTGATGTCAATTCAGTTATCGTGCTCAGAGAAATGGACATAAAGTTCCTTGAATTACTTTCGCTCCTTGGAAAAAAATACAGCAGACAAAAGGTTGCTGCGCCTCTTATCATGACGCCGGAATATATAAAAACATCCCTCGATGTATTCCCCATTGAATTTCTCAATTTCAAACTCATTCATGCAATTGTGTCAGGCGAGGATATCCTCGAAAACCTGGAAATCGGCAGGATGGATTTAAGACAACAATGCGAAAGGGAACTGAAGGTCATGCTGATCTCATTAAGGCAGGGATATATTTCATCCCTTGGCGACAGGAAAATACTGACAGAAGGGCTTGCAAAACATATTACCGGCTACATGCCTCTTTTCAGGGGGATAATTGTTTTATTAGGCAAACAGCCCCCTGAAAGGCAAAACGATGTGATTCAAGTCCTCTCAAAAGCGGCAAAGATTAATACCGATGCATTTACAAAGATATTTAGAGTAAAGCAGGAAAAAATAAAACTCTCCATACAGGAACTTAATGTCATATTTGAAGATTACTATACTGCTACCGAGAAGCTGGTAAGGATAGTGGATGAGATCGAAAAATAAATTAGAAGCTTCGCCTCAATGCAAGGAGATTTTATTTTTAAATAGTCATACTTCGTATGGCCTGCATTTATTTCTCAACACCTGTATTATTTTGTTTTTTTTCTGCAGCCTGTCTTGCCTGAATGCGGTCACCTCGTTTGCTGAAATTGTCATCCCTGATAAACCTTACAATCATGTAGTAGATCTTGCAGGGATCATAAATGATGATGTTGAAGCCAAACTGAATGGATATCTTCTTGAACTCGAACAAAAAACCACTGCCCAGTTTATTGTGCTGACTATTAATTCTCTTGAAGGGGAATCCCTTGATGATTTCTCTATTAAAATAGCCCATGAAAAATGGAAGCTGGGGCAAAAAGGCAAAGACAATGGAGTCCTTCTCCTCGTCTCTCTTCAGGACAGGAAGTACAGGTTTGAAGTCGGGTATGGCCTTGAAAGCATACTGCCGGACAGTCTTGTCGGCAGCATGGGAAGAGAATATCTTGTACCGTATTTTCGCGATGGCGATTATTCAAGAGGAATTTATACAGCGGTACTGGCAGTCAGTAATGTAATTGCCGTTGATGCAGGTGTTGAAATAACAGGTATGCCGAAGTTGCGAAGACAACTTCCCTCCGGTAGAGTGGAATTTAAGAAACCTTCATTGTTAGGCAGTATTTTCGGTATACTTATCTTTATAGGTTTAATTTACATGTTCATAAGACATCCGCGTCTCCTGCTTTTTCTATTCATGATGAATATGATAGGCGGAGGAAGGAGAGACGGGTGGGGCGGAGGTGGCGGCTTCGGCGGAGGTGGCGGCAGTTTTGGAGGTGGCGGTGGCGGAGGTTTCGGCGGAGGTGGAGCTTCAGGGAGCTGGTGATATATCAGTGAATAGTTGTCAGTTGTTAGTAATTATACATAGCGTCACAAATAACTGCGCATAAATCGTCATTCCCGCAGTCCTTAAGCGGGAATCCAGAAGCAGTTGATTTGAAAGGATACTGGATTCGTCCCCGAAGGTCTTTATCGGGGATAAAAAACTTCGGGAATGACAACTCAGATAGAAGAGACTCTATTCGCAATAAAATATGTCGCTCTGTATAGTTAAAACTAACAACAAACAACTAAAACTAATTTAAAAAGGAGGTATTCAATGTCAAAAGGATTGAAAATCACACTGATTGTTTTGGGCATTTTAGTGGTTATTGGATTAGTTTTTGGGAAATGGGTAATCAGCGGATATAACAATGTTATTATTATGGATGAGCAGGTAAAGGCGCAGTGGGCGCAGGTCGAAAACCAGTTGAAAAGAAGATATGACCTGATACCGAATCTTGTTGAGACGGTGAAAGGATACGCAGCTCATGAAAAAGAGCTTTTTGAACATATTGCAGATGCAAGAACCAAATACTTCCAGGCCAATACCGTGAAAGAAAAGATTCAGGCATCCGGGCAGCTTGAAGGGGTATTGTCCAGACTGCTTTTATTGCAGGAGAATTATCCGCAACTTAAGGCAAACGAGTCTTTCTTAAAACTCCAGGACAGCCTCGAAGGCACAGAAAACAGGATTTCTGTTGAGAGGAAGAGATACAACGAGACCGTACAGATCTTGAATACATATATAAGGACCGTTTTCGGCAGGTTCTTTGCTGCGCTGGCAAGCATATCTAAAGCAGAGTATTATGAAATACCCAAGGCCGAGAAAGAGGTTCCGAAGGTAAAGTTTTAGTATTGTCAGACTATAAAAATAAAACACTTCAAATATTCTCCTTCAATAAAAGGGGCCAGCACGGGGTGGTCCATCCCGTGGGTGTAGGTTTCCAAAAACCGAAGGGATTTTCTTGCCCTGCCGCCTGCTTCCACAAGCAGGAAGCGAAAATCCTGAAGGGATAAATGGGCTGAACATGAACAGGTCACAAGAAGGCCCTTCTCCGGCAATATCCTGAGCGCCATTTCATTAATGGCTCTGTATCCTATCATTCCTTCTTTTTTCTTTCTCCTGTCTTTGATAAAGGCAGGGGGGTCCAGGAGGATCAGATTGAATGCTTCAGAAGGAACGTTCTTAAGATACTTTTTTACATCGTCACAGACAAATTCGCATTTGCCGATATCCAGATTATTCAATTTAATATTTTCTTTCGCCAACTCCAATGCAGGAGAAGACGCATCAACGCAGACAACTCTCTGCGCTCCGCCGGCTAGGGCATAAACTGAAAACCCGCCTGTATAAGAGAAACAGTTCAAAACAGATCTGTCCTGAACATACTTCAACAATGCCTGACGTTTATCTCTCTGGTCCAGATAAAATCCCGTCTTTTGACCCTTTTTAATATCCACAAGAAATTTAAAACCATTTTCTTTTATTGTTATTAAATCAGGAATATTTCCGTATAGCAGTCCCGACTGATTCCCTAACCCGTCTATTTTCCTTGAAGGACTATCAGACCTTTCATAAAGTCCACCGGGTTTTATTGTTTCGATAAGAGCTTCAACAATACTATCCTTCCAGAATTCTATACCGCGTGTATGGCATTGAATAACGAGGGAAGCATTGTATTTGTCAACAATCAGCCCGGGCAAAAAATCGTTTTCACCGTTTATTAAACGATATGAATCGGTCCCGTCGTTTTCAATATACTTTTTTCTGATTTCAGAAGCTTTCTTGATTCGTTTTATGAAAAAATCTTTATCAATCCTCTCATTTTCATCATAGCCCCATATACGGATTGCAATCTGGGAGTAGGAATTAAAATAGCCGCTTGCGAGAAAGACGCCGCTTTCATTCATCAATTTAATATGGGTTCCAGGCTTCAGATTGTCAGGGATATTTTCTAAGGCCTGGGAAAAAACCCAGGGATGCCGGTTTATTACCGGTCCGGTTTTCTGTTTCTTAACTTTCAGGTTAATCATGTTTTTAATTTACTCCAACGTTATATAAAAAATATGGGAATGGAAACCTTCAAGTATTACGTGTAACCCGGGATTCATCATTTCCTTCCCGCTCCTCCTGTACACCTGTTTGTTTAATTCATCAACGAGGATATAATCGGCTTCGGCAGCGGTCTCCTTTTCCAGTGAAATCCTTCCCTGTGAATCATGCCGGCTTAAATTCACGACGACAAGCACCAAATCCTTCTTCGAAGTCCATAAATATGCAATGAGATTCTGGAAGCTGTCATCAAATGCGGGAGAGATATTTTTACATTCCCAGTTGCCGAGGGAGAAAATATCCAGTTTCGTAATTGCAAGCAGCTTTTCATAAAATTCATACAGTTCGTTATCAGTCTCTTCAGGTTTTACTCTCCGGAGCTGTACAGGAAGGCGGATCTTTTTCCCTTCAAGTTGCCCCTGATGGTATAGCTTCATTCCAGGAAGAGTTGAAAACAACACTGCCGATGCCAGCAATTTCCCCCTGTCGAAAGTTTCAGCGCTTCTTGGTTCATCGTGGTTTTCGATAAAACGGACGAGTTTTTTCTGATAGGATTTGTCAGCTTTCAGGTAAGAAAGAAGTCCTGAGGGTGATGCATACACTAAATGATCATAGAGACGCTTGTCATATACATAGTCAAACCCGAGAGAGAGAAGGGTTGCTTCAGTATCCCAGTATGCTTCTGCTATCAGCAACAGTTCCGGCATATCGTGTCTGACCTCTTTCCAGAATTCACTTTCCTGCAGTTCATATGCTGAATATCTTTTTACCCATGCCCAGGTCCTGTTAAAGATGTCATTCAAAACGAGCATCGCCATGTCGCACCGCACTCCGTCACAGTGTTCTGAAATTTTCTTCAGCTCTCTTGTAAGGGCAAAGCGCATCTCGGGATTAAAATGGTTCAGTTGCACTGTATCTGTCCATGGGGGAAAATACGGATCTTTTCCGTGTGCCATATAGAGGGTTTTTTCATCTTTATGGATTGGCAGGTATGCAATGCGGTTTTGTTTATAGTCGGACTCTCTCACCTGAATATAATATTCCGGATGCTTAAAAATCCATGGGTGGTCAGGCGCTGTATGGTTCGGGACAAAATCGAGAATAAGGCCCATTTTCCGATTACGGAGTTCATATCTGACAATATCGATCTGCTCCCAACTGCCGATGAGGGGGTCAGGCTCATAAGAAGCTATTGAATAAGGAGAGCCGACAAGGTCTTCCTCTTCACTCCATTCCGGAAGCACAGAATCAAACAGTGATTTAAAAGTTGCGTACTCAGGCTCATTTTGAAATATCCGTATGCCGGCTTTACTCCTTTTCCAGATACCCATTAACCAGATGTAATCAAAGCCTGCTTTCTCAAGCCGGTCCCACTCTTCTGAGGGTACGGTTCCTATAGTGAATTGCCTTCCGTATTTATTGGAAAGTTCATACAGCCACGCAATAGTATTTATCTCATACAGTTTCGGATTGTTTTTCATCTTATAATCTCCGCTATCATTATAGCAGGAATAATCGAGCTAACAACATGAGCCTCTTGTAAAAATATCGTGGAAATCGTTTTTGCCGTCATACCCGCGAAAGCGGGTATCCAGAAGCCTGCCCTCGAAGGCCTTAATCGGGGGGCTTTGCTTTTAAAGAATACTGGATTCCCGATAAAGACCTCGGGAATGACGAATAAAGACTTTTGCAAGAGCTTCAAGGGATAAGAAGATAATAATTCTTTCGGCCTTAGATGGCTTTTGCAGAACTTCCCCAAATGAGGAATAGTTTCCCATTTCAGGATAATTGAAGTTTTTTGATTCGTTATTTTACAATATGTTATATGTGGCACTTAATTTGCAATCTTGTGCTTCCGAATACCATTGGTATTAATTAATAACCTATGAGAAAGGAGGAACAAGACATGAAAAGACTATTACTATCTTTAACAGTAGTTATGGCCATGCTTGTTGTACTTACTTCCTGTGCAAAACAGCCTACACAGGAAATGAACGATTCAAAGGCATCAATTGATGCTGTACTTGCAGAGGGCGGCGAAAAATATGCAAAAGAGGAAGTAAAGTCACTGAATGATCAGTTAACAGCGGCAATGGATGAAGTCAAGGTTCAGGATGGAAAATTCTTCAAGAACTATGATAAGGCAAAAGAGATTCTTGCTAAAGTAAAAAGCAGCGCAGACACTCTGAAAGCTGAAATACCGGCAAGAAAAGAGAAAGCCAAGAATGACGCCATTGCGGCACTCGATGCTGCCAAGACCGCTGTAAGTGATGCAAAGGCATTGTTAGGCAAGGCGCCTAAAGGAAAAGGCACAAAGGCTGACATCGAAGCTATGCGTGCAGATGTTGCCGGACTTGAGGCGGCATTGACCGAAGCACAGGGCCTGATCGACAGTGAAGACTATTTAGCCGCAACTGACAAGGCAAACGGCGCAAAAGACAAGGCAGCAGAAGTAGCCGGCCAGATCACAGCAGCTATGGAAAAGGCAAAACCAGCAAAGGCAGCTCCGAAGGCTGAGAAGAAAAAATAAGGGAATGCAATTACGTTTTGTTCATGGCATCATCAGTACGTTTCTTCTTGTATGCCTGAGCATTCTCATCGGTTGTAACACTGCTCCAGTACCTCCAGAGGTCGCGATTGCGGAAACGCAGGAACATGAACTCTGGAGGTCTGGTGCAGACATTTATACACCGCAGGAGTACAGGACTTATAAGCAATCCTTGAGAAACGGTAAAGACCATCTTATAGCCGAAGAGAGCAGGTTTGCATGGTTCAGGGATTATGAATCCATCCAGAAGGAATTCAGCGATGTTCTTTTAACTGGTAACAACCTCCTCAATAACATCCGGGAGCTGAAGCGTATAAAATTATCCGCCCTAACAAGTCAGATTGCTTTTTTCCAGGGCAGGATTGATACACTTAAAAAATTGACCTCTCTTATCAATGAAGGAAGACTTTCAAGGAGACAATTAATAAGTGCGGAACTCCTTTTAAAGGAGGTGCAACGCCTTGCTGAAAAAGGGAAATATCCGGAGGCAGAGAAAAAACTTAAGATCTTACCTGTATACACAGCATCGGCAACAGAGTCAATATCTCCTGTACTCAACAGATATGCCAATAAAGAGCAGATAGCAAAGTGGCGCACATGGGTAAATGATACTATTGAAACCTCGAGAGAAAAAGGCATCTACTCAATTTTTGTAAGCAAAATTGACCGGAAACTGGTTCTATATAAAAACGGCGTTCCTTATAAAACTTATTTAATAGGGCTTGGAAAAAACGGTTTTCATGATAAAATCCATGCCGGCGACCTGGCAACTCCTGAAGGTAAATATTATATAACTAAAAAGCTGCCAAGAAGCCGCTATTATAAAGCACTGCTTATAAATTATCCTAATGATGAAGACCAAAGACAATTTGCAAGGGCCAGGAAGAACGGACTCATTTCCTCGAGGGTTGGTATCGGCGGACTTATCGAAATACACGGCGGCGGTACCGAAGGGATGACATATGGATGCATTGCTATGGAAAACAATCAGATGGCTGAACTCTACAGTTTAGTTGACGCTGGCACTCCTGTCACAATTGTAGGAGCCATTGACTACGACAACATAATATCTTCAACAATAAAGGACTTATAAATTTGAAAAAGAAAATAGTGATTGTCACAATACTTGTAATTTTCGGTGTCTTTCTCGCTCTGGAAGCCTGTGGCATTTATCTTTCCGGACGCGGGAATGTTTCACATAAAACAGAAAGTATAAAGTCGTTGCAATATCTAAATTCAAGAAATGCTAACTTAAAAAAACGCATCTCCAATCTTTCTCCAAAAGGAACTTATCTCGTGATAGATACGGCAAAAAACAGGCTCTATGTAAAAAAAGGGGAGCAGACCTTGAAAGAAGTTGTAGTTTCTACCGGAAGCGGCAGCATCCTTAATGACCCTGCCGGCAACAGGCAATGGATATTTGACACCCCAAGAGGTGAACTTTCAATCCAGTCAAAGACAACAAATCCTGTATGGACCAAGCCTGACTGGGCCTTCATTGAAGAAGGAGAGGAGGTCCCTAAAAGCTACAAAGACAGGATGGAAGAAGGCGTGCTCGGAGATTATGCTTTTCATCTCGGTGACGGATATATGATACACGGCACTCTATATACAAGGCTTCTGGGCCGCAACGTAACACACGGATGCGTAAGAGTTGGAGATGCAGACCTTAAAGAACTTTATAATACAATTTCAATAGGCACCAAGGTAATAATCTTTTAGCATGAAAATCCTCTTCAGTGCCCTCCTCGTTATTTTCCTTGCAGTTGTTGTTAAGACAGAAGCAATATCTCAATATTCTGCCGGTACTAAAAATGAGATTAATCTGCTTGAAGCGGAATTGAAAGTAGCTAAAAAACCGGTTATATATTTTATCTTCAACCTGAAAGACAAAGAGATACTGCTAAAATCACGGGGAATTTTACTCAAGGAAATGAAGATTGAGGATATAAAATTCTGGGGCGAGCCTGTTGATGCAGCGCCGCGGACCATGCTTAAGAAGAGCGCCTTGTTTAAAGAACCAAAAAGAGTAAATATAGATCCCAACAAAGCCAAAGAAGAGACCAGCACAAATACAACTACAACTCCCGGTGCATTCGAGATCGAAGCTCTGGAGCTGAAGGATATGCCGACAACCTACCGTCTCGAATTTCATGAAGGAATTTTTATATCCATAAGTCCCAAAGGGGCAGGATTTCTTTCAAGACTTTATAAAATGAGCAGCTACACCGGCTGGTATTTATCCCGTCCCATACTTACAATATGGAATTCAATTAAAGGCAGCCCGTTTACTTCAATCTATTTAGTATTGAGCGAAGAAGATGCCCGCTTCGTCTACTGGTCTTTAGAAGAAAAATCTGAAAACATCATCTATAAATGATCATTTCGAGGTGAAATGCAATGCCGATTTATGAGTTCTATTGCAAGAAATGTAATACGATCTACAACTTCTTTTCCAGAACCATTAATACAGAGAAAATTCCGGATTGCCCGCGCTGTAAAAATATTAAGTTAATACGCAAGATGTCCAGGTTTGCTTCTGTTTCAGGAAGAAAAGAGGGCGGGGAAAATGATGCGACAATGCCGGATTTTGATGAGGCGAAATTGGAAAAGGCGATGAATATGCTTGCCGGCGAAGCAGGCAATATTAATGAGAATGACCCCCGTCAGGCAGCCATGCTGATGAAAAAACTATCTGAAGCAACAGGTGTCTCGATGGGTGCGGGGATGGAAGAAGCATTGCGCCGTATGGAACGTGGGGAAGATCCTGATAAGATCGAAGAAGATATGGGTGATATTCTGGAAGGGGAAGAACCATTTATCATAGAAAATAAGGGAATAAGGGGTCGTAAAAAGCCGCGACCCCAAATCGATGAAACCTTCTATGAACTGTAAGGGCGCCGGCTCTGTTATTTTCTTCGCCGGTCTCCGTTTCTTATCTGTACTGCCGGCTACTGCCTTCTAACCACTCTTAAGTATTGTCGTATATCCCGAAGCATGCTTTCTTAGATAAAAAGAGATTTTATTATTGGGTAGTTGTCTGAAAAGTACGGCATGAAAGTAACAGGTTTGATATCGTAATTTCATCTGACAATTGTAAATTCGATTACAAATTTATATTCAAAGACATCTTCCTGAAAATCACATACACAGTACTTATAATTGACTTCGATCTAAAAGATAGTTAATTTATAAAGTTATGTTTGTTAATACTATGGTAGGTTATATCGATATCCTGGGTTATCAAGATCTAGTTGAAAGAGCAATGGGACGTGCAGAACTTGTCAAGGATCTCGAGAACTTGTTCTATGGTGTTTCCATTGGGACATTAAAGGGATTGCGAGGAATAGACCTTACCAAGGTTGTTGAAGAAACAGATGAGGAGGAACAGCAATACTTCCAAAAAATTACAAACGCCATACATGTGAGAAACAATGCTGATAGCTTTATTTTTACTTTGCCGGTTTCTGAAATCAATTTCAGGAGTACGTCTTTTGATGAGAAAACAACTGTTCTGAATTGCATTGAGACCTACTTCTCATTAATGACGATGTTCACCACTCTTTTTATCTCCAAGATGGGTTATCTGTTGAGAGGAGGCATCTCGATTGGCAAACATTACGAAAGTGATCGTGACCAACAACTGTTTGTATTCAGTGAAGCACACAACCGGGCAGTTACTCTGGAGACCAAAAAGGCAGTAAACCCCCGCATAGTTATGGATAAAAACCTACAACTTTATCTAAAGGAGATTTCATATCCTAACATCCATAAATTCTTTTACGAAGATGAAGACGGCTATTATTGTCTTAATATTTATACTGCACTCCGCATTTGGGGTGATCTTAAAGAAGATTTATTAACGCATGTCAAAGAGGGCATTAAACTCTGTATAGAAAGTAACTTCAATAATGTTAAAGAACTTGGTAAGCTGATATACTTTGCGAAATACCATAATAAGTGGGTTACTAGTGCCGAAGTAAACTTTCCCCATCTGACCTTCGATGTCGAAAAATATGAGAGACAACTGGAACATCTTGAAACCCCATTATAGCTATTTCCCACAGACCAAATTAATTAAGTCAATATCCCCTTCTTTCTTCGTCTATTCTGGCTTGCACTATTTCTTTTTTCAGAATTGATACGTATTCATCAATCCATTGTTTAACATTCTCGTTACTTTCAATATTTCTTATTTTCAATAAGTCGTCTGCTTTTGAAGATAAATGTTCGCTTCTGGGTCCCCAATAGCTCTCCGTTGAAAAATTTGATCTTAAATTACGGCGGACATGTTCATCCTCTCCATAACGGATGAGCACTTCCCTGGAAAGGCATATTTCCCCGGTTCTTATATATAATTTATTAGGAATAAAGCTCGCCAGATACCATGCACGTTGATTAACATCCTCATCGACCCACTCCCAGATATTATCAAGAGGGATGACAGATATTGCCCCTTCCTTTAATGCACGATGCTCACCACCACGTAACCACTGTGTAATATTATAGGCTCTTGAATCGATCGGGGGGCCAATATATTTTGTAACCCGTTTCCAAATCTCCCCCGGATTTTTTAAAAGGATAGCATTCAAAACTTCAAGAGTTTGTGAAAAATAATCATCAAATATTGAATTATCATCTCCCAAATGCTCAAGCATTACATCCGCAATTTCAAAACTTCTACCTGGATAAAGTTTAACGAATTCCTTACCTATTTCAGTCCAGTCATACTCATCCCTTTGCTCCCGTGCCTTTTGACTTTCAAATTGAAAAAGAGAATGGTGTGTTAATAATTTAAATGTTAATTTTTCAGGCAAAATAAGGTTTTTTCTATGATGAAGATAATAATAATGAAACAACCTTAACATCATTGAAATGGTTTCACTATCTGCATTATCAAGCAAGAAATATATCCATTCGTGAAACGCATTCTCGGATACAGACTTAATAGAATTTCCGTACGTGAATATTTTGAATTGATTAATTTTAATAACCTCTTTTCTTGCTAAATTAAGTAGTAGAGAAGCAGCCTCGTCAGACATGCCTGATCTCCAGATAATTTCAGGCAACCATTTGTTAAGTGTATCATCTCCTGCCAAGGCGGTTAACTCTTTTTCCCACGTTTTCTGCTCTTTTTCGAACAAAGCACGAAAATAACCGCCGATAAAGAATACGCTTCCGTTTTCTCCTGAATTCCGCTGAACTTTAAGAAGTAAAGGTAAGAGCGAAAAATTATTGTCAATTATTCCCAATTCATAACCGAATGAGTGGCCGTTTTGAGCGTCGTTTGTAACTACCCACTTTAACTCCGGTTTCAACAAGCTAATATCATTTTTAGCCTGCTCTGCCAACTCTTTAATTCGCTTCTCCGATAAATTAGTCCTTTTGCCTTCCAAATCATAATCATCCTCAACGAGACTCATTCCTACAAAACGCTTTAAAAGAGAAGAAAAATCTGTCCCGGTCAGATCGTTTCTTAATTTTTCCCAGCCCTTACGGGTTTTTTCAGTCAATTCTTTTCCTTCATAATGAAGGACTTCTACAGCTTTAGTAAGAATTTTTTTCTTATCAACATAAGGCTTCTGTATTAAATCATTAAAAGTATCCATCACCATATCCGCTAAGTTTTCCATTCTTTGTAAACCGCGGGAGCGATTGACCAGAACGTCTACTGCTTGCTGCTTTTCGTCATCGGGCAAAGTCCCCAGTCTCTCTGACAATAGCTCCCATATGCTTCGATAAGCATTAAAGATTTCACCATAAGTTTTTGGCATCCATAATTCCGGTTCCTTTCTTAAACCCTGGTATTCTGCACCAACAACTCTGCTAAAATGCTGTGACTCCAAAGCCTTTTCACAGGCGCGTAATGCAAGAAGTCTCATCTCTCTGGAATCTGAATATAGTGCTTCCTTTAATATGGGAAGGCGTTCCTCAGGAGGGGCCTCTGTAGACGCAACCCTTCCATACCCCATCGAGAATAAATCAGCAAAAGCACCACTGGCATTATTGCCCCACGTTTCGTTTTCAGCTTCACCAAGAATGAGTAGTAATCTTGCCGCGTCGGCAAACAGATTTTTCCAGATTGCCATTCTTTCAAGAGCCCAGACAACCTCTCTGCGACCAGTTGTAAATTGGAGTAACTCTTCTTTATTTAACCGGCCTATAGTTTTTTTCAGGAAATCCAATGCTGATTGAGGGTCAGCTTCAGACAGTGCTAAAAAAAAAGGCGGCCCAAGTTTAGTTTCCAAATACTTATTCCTATAAAATGGTCCTATCTCACTGAGAAGTTCTTTAACGATACGAGAGGCAACCTGCGAGCTTGCAGCATACTTAAACATTTCATAAAACCATTCAAGTAATTTACCGGGGAGGCCATCAGAAAATTTTTCGATATCGAATCCCTCTCCGTGAACATTCCACCAGTCGATCCATAACTTTATATGAAGTGCTTTTGGGGTAATATACAAGGTGGATTCACCCTGAAGAATTTTTCGTTGTTTTAATTCATTTATTATTTCCTGAAATCTTGACCATGTTATTGATGCATCGGCGGCTGCAATTTTTGCAGCTATGGCCTGTGATTCTTCAATAACTGGTTTCCCATAACCGAATCTTCTGAACAATGCAAGATATTTAAGTACTAGTTTCCTTTGCCGTACTTCACTACTTCCTGAATCATCGCTTCCTACAATATAGCGATCCCAAATATTTATTGTATCTGGAGACTTCAATAGGTCTTCAGGATTACTGATCAGGTTTTGACCAAAAACATGAGCTACTCGGGGAGAGCCGCTGCAGAGATCCGCCCACCGTCTAACCTGGTCTTTTGGGACACCATAATTTTGAATTATTTCACCCACCTGCTCTTCTTCCAAGGGAGGTACATCAATATAATTGATTTTTCCCGAAGTTTCTTCATAATCGTTATAAATCGTTATGATTTTAATTCTTGGTCCGAGATATTTAACTTTGTTCCAAATGTAGGATCTGCTGTCAGGGTCACACTCATCAATAACTAAAATTACAGAAAAAGTATTGTCATCCCTTAAAATTTCGCTCATCAACTCACTGTCTCTGAACTTCCCGGCAGTGTCGCAATAAATGACGAGCGCCCGTAAATCATCCACTCTAGTGGCTTCAAAGACAAGTCTTGTTTTGCCGATTCCTGGTTCGCCCCATACCCTTATGTGCACTGCATCTGTGCTTTGTCTCAGCTCTGTTTGAATGTTCGAGATAAACTCAGTTTGCTTTTTCCCTGCTATGAAATCCTTCCTCATTTCAGAATCCCGGCTCCAGCTTTGATAAGTCTGGAATATTAACTCGCCTCGTCTATTAACTTTCAATGACAATGATGGAAAAGGTTTAAGAAAGCCTATTAAATTATTTAAACTCCACACTTCCACTTTCGGATTTTTATATGCGCATCCTTTCAGATGATTTTCAATTAATTCGACAGCCTTTCTGTGCTGAGAATCAACCAGGTCTAAACCAAAGCAAACTAATATATAGGTGCCATTATTATCAAGGCAATTCCGAATCCCACTGGCTAAATACTTCCTTTCTGGGTCATGAGTATTGAACAATTCAGCTCTTATTGCCGAGTCCTGCCACGGCTTAAAAGAAGTGCCTGTCTTTATCTGGTATGCTGTTTGACCTGACTTGATTAAATCTGAATATTCTAAACTGCTTTCCTCAACAACAGCATCTATCCCACCATCGGGGATATTAGTAAGAATTGATATATGGATTTTACTGATAGGGATTTTTTTTATTCTGGCTTCAGCCCATATTAATTCGCGAAAAAAATTAACAGCTTCGATAGGCCTTAAACGCTGAAGGTCTTCATTCTTGATTTCAAAAATAGTTCCCATATAGTTCCTGATTAGTTGAGTTTAAAAGGCTTAAATATCTTTTAAAAATGATATACAAGTAGATACATTCTATTTAGCCACCCCCCTATTACCAAGCAGGCAATAAATTATTTCATATCATAAACGCCTGAAGGTTGGATTTTCAAGCATTGCGGGAGTGAATAAAGAAAAAGCATAAAGAAAACATAAAGGGGTCGCACATTGACCCTGGATAGCTCTTACCCCCTTCTTTGTCAGCAAAAGAGAGGTTCATTATCAGGAGGAAAATCTATTTCTTTGACCCGGAAAGATTAGAAAATAAAGGGATCAGGTGCTTTATGCCACAGTGACTTTTGTCAGTTCTTTCAGATAATCATCAAAGGTTATCGCCGTCAACTCTCTGCCTAAGGGAATAGTTTGCTCAGCCAATGAGACGATAAATCCTTTTCCGACGTCAAAAGCGGAGAACAGGTTCCTGAATCGTGAGATGGCTGATCCCATGCCAAGGGACGGCGTCTTGCTAAGTTTAATCTCCATCGGTATTAACGATCTTGCCGACCTTTCTATAAGAAGGTCAATTTCGAGGTTGTTGCCCATTCGGAGATAATAGAGCCTCGGGCTTTGTCCCTGATTGAAAAACACTTTTAGCGCCTCCTGTATGCAGAAATTCTCAAACAGGGCGCCTGCCATAGGGCCTTGCAGCAGATGGGTCTTGTCCCTGACGCCAGTAAGATAGCAGACTATGCCTATATCCGTAAAATAGATTTTGGGTGACTTGGTTATTCTTTTCCCCAGATTATTATAGTAAGGGGGCAGCAGGTAAATAATTCTGCTCGCCTCAAGCACCGAAAGCCAGTTTTTAATCGTAGGCACGCTCACGCCCAGACCCTTTGCAAAATCGGAGAGGTTTAATATTTGAGCGCATCGGCCCGCAAGAAGCTGCATGAACCGCTGGAAATCCCTCAGATTGCCGATGTGATAAAGGCTTCTTATGTCACGCTCAAGGTAGGTCTGTATGTAAGAGCCATACCATGAATAGAGGTCCATAGACGGATCAACGATAAGCTCGGGATATGAGCCGGTCAGGGCTGCATTTACAAAATAATCAAGGGTGGTTTTGAGCCTTACGCTTTCTTTTTTCTCGACGACCGAAAACGGCAGCAGGTCCAATAACGCAATCCTGCCGGCAAGGGAATCCCCTAAATTCTTTATCATCGTAAACTGCTGCGAGCCGGTGAAAATATACATGCCTTTTCTATCCCTGTTTCCGTCTATTTTCATCTTGATGTATGAAAGGATGCCCGGCGCATACTGTATCTCGTCAATAATTGTCTTTTCACCGAGCGAGTCGATAAAGAACTGCGGATCGGAGATTGCACGTTCGCGTGTCAGCGGGTCGTCGAATGTAATGTACCTGTATCCTTTGAGCGTATTAATGAGAAGGGTTGATTTGCCCGACTGTCTCGGCCCTGTTATCGCAATGCTCGGAAACGAACGCACAAGATGCTTTACCTTCCGCTCAATCTGACGGTGAATATACTTCATGGCAATAGAATAACAATAATTTCACAACAATGCAAATTTAAAGTGGCATTTTAAATTTGCATTGTTATTGTATTTGAGAGAAAATCAGGGACAAATCTTCATTGTTCACAAATATGCAAAAAGGGCTGCTCAGGAGCGGGGAATAACTGTTGAATCAATTACCCGCATGAAGAACCGCAGCCCGGACCACATGATGGAGGCTGGCCTCCGGTAAGCACAAAGCCTTCCCTCTCGCCTTCTTCAACGTAATCAATATTCATACCCTCAAGGCTCTTATACGTATCTGAATCGATATAAACTTTGAGACCGTTCTTCTCAAGGGTCTTATCTCCTTTAGAAGGCTCTTCAACAATATCTATTCCATATGAAGGTCCGCAGCAGCCGCTTCCTGCCGTATAAAATCTGAGCGCCCATTCAGCCTTTCCTTCTTCGGATAATATTTCCTTTGCCTTTTCTGCGGCAGTATCTGTTATTGTTACCATGTATAATCCTCCTTATTTTTGTCCTCAAAAATCTGATATTTTTGAGATGACCATTTAGTTTTAGATTAAAGGAAATACACCTGAAAAAGCAAACATCATGAGCCTCTTGCAAAAGTATCGAGGGAATTGTTTTTGCCGTCATACCCGCCCCCGATTAAGACATTCGAGGGCAGGCTCCTGCGGGTATCCAGAATCTTTGCTTTTAAATAAAGCTGGATTCCCGATAAAGACCTCGGGAATGACGAATAAAGACTTTTGCAAGAGATTCATACATTACAAATAACAGGTTGAAATAAAATATGATTGTTATAAAATAGAATAAGTATGTAAACCCATTTAGATTCACAAAATAAAAGAAGGGTAATCTTGTTCGTCAGGATATTTAAAGTTTTCTTATGCATACTGTTGATAACCTTATTTTTCTGTCTGACGAAGAAGGCTCTTGCAAATGAGTCTTTAGTTCTCGGGATTCATCCATACCTGCCTGCTACCGAATTGATTGATCGTTTTACCCCTCTTGCAGAGTACCTGAGTAGGATAATGGGACATCCTGTTACATTGGAGATTGCAAAGGATTATCGGGACCAAATAGACAAAGTTGGAAAAGACAAAATAGATATCGCTTTTATGGGGCCGGCAAGTTATGTAAAGATGGTCTCACTATACGGCAGGAAGCCTCTTCTGGCACGTTTAGAGATTAACGGCAAACCCACTTTTCAGGGAATAATCATTGTTAAGAAAGAAAGCCCATTGCGTTCTCTGAAGGACTTGCAGGGAAAGCGTTTTGCTTTTGGAGACCCTGAGTCCACCATGGGTCATCATGTGCCACGTTTCGTATTATTAAAAGCGGGTATAAGGGTTGAGGATCTGGCGAGCCATGTATTTCTCACAAATCACAACAACATTGCACTGGGAGTGCTAATGGGAGATTATGACGCAGGGGCTGTGAAAGAAGACGTCTTCTACAAATTTGAAAAACGTGGCCTTAAGGAACTTGCGAGAACCCCTGAGATCTCGGAACATGTGTTCGTTACGAGCAATGCGTTTCCGCCTCAAAAGGCGCGTGTATTACGGGAAGCATTATATCATCTTAAGGACGATGAAAAGGGCAGAGTTATTCTGTCAACTCTCAGGGATTTTTTAACCGGAATGGCGCCGGCAGTTGATGAGGATTACGACAACCTCCGCGTTATCCTTCAACGGCTTGAAAAAGAGGGCGTTAAATAATGAGCCCGATCCCTTTTAAATATAAACGCGCCTTTGTCTCTTTCATGGCAATATTAATGTTTTTTTTAATTTTTACTGATGTGTTGATTGTGTCCAATCAACGCAGGCAGATGTTAAGCGAACTTAAAAAGCAGTGGCAGTCAGAATTGGATTTGATAGGAATATCCATCACTGAAGCGCTTCTTAAGCATGAATATGCAAACATTGAAAATTTTCTTTTTCAGTGGGCTGAAAAAAGTGATGATGTTTTAGAAGTTAAGGCCGTAGCTTCCAATAATTTTATACTGGTTCAATACAGGAGCGCTAAGCCGTCATTGCATTCTTTTGTTCAGGAAAAGCAGGTTCGGTATGGAGGCATGGACCTGCTGGCCTTGAATGTGGTCAGAGATTTTACACCTGAAGAGAAAATTTTATCCGGGCTTCAAAGGCAGTTGATCGGCGGGTCGGTTGTATTAATAATGATTTTAGGAGCAGCGTTATGGTTTAGCCTGCGGACCATGGCTTTGAAGCCGTTGGAGAAGGAAATTGCAGTACGCAGACAGGCTGAGGAGATGCTCCGGAAAGTTAAAGACGAGCTGGAAATAAAAGTACAGGAGCGTACAAGGGAAATGAATGATATAAATAAAACTCTGCTTCTTGAGATAGAAGAACGCAAACGTGGGGAGGAGGCATTAATTAAGTCGGAGGAGAAATTTTCAAAGGCCTTTCGTTCAGGTCCTACGCTTATGGCAATTAGCATTCTGAAGGATGGACGTTTTATAGATGCAAATAATTCCTTTTTGAATGCATTTGGATATGAGAAGGAAGAGGTGCTGGGCCACACTTCATTAGAGCTTGGAATATGGGATAAATATTCCGACCGCAATAAAATGCTCCAGCAGCTTAAAGAACAGGGGATTGTTCAGAATCTTGAGGCTGTATTATGTAAAAAAAATGGAGAAGTTATTACCGCGCTGCTCTCTGCTGAAATGATCGATATAGAAAATGAGCCGTGTATTATCGTGGTGGCTCTGGATATTACAGATAGAAAGAAACTTGAGGCCCAGCTCCTTCATGCGCAGAAAATGGAAGCAGTGGGCCAATTGGCAGGAGGCGTAGCTCATGACTTTAATAATATCCTCAGCGCAATCATGAACTACTCCTATCTTCTTAAAAAAGGCATGGGGGAAGGCAGTTCACAAAGTGATGTAGTTGATAAAATAATCCAGTTGTCAGACAATGCTGCAAAGATAACACGTGAGCTTCTGACATTCAGCAGGAGACAATATATAAAACCGGTGCCGCTCAGACTTAACAATGAAATTCAGAGAATAAATAGTTTCCTGAAAAATTTTATTGGTGAGGACATAAAAATCGAAACAATACTCACAGAAGAAGACCTCACGATAATAGCTGACCGCGGTCAAATAGAGCAGATTATGATGAACCTTGCCGCTAATGCACGTGATGCAATGCCTGATGGAGGCGTACTAACAATAGAGACAGAACTTGTTGAGCTGAATGACAGCTTTATAACGATCCACGGATTTGGGAGACCTGGAATGTACACACTTTTATCTGTGACAGATACAGGAACAGGGATGGACGAAGAAACAAGACAGAAGATATTTGAGCCTTTCTTTACAACCAAAGAGATGGGCAAAGGCACAGGGCTTGGTCTTGCCATTGTGTACGGTATCGTACAACAGCACAACGGGTATATCAATGTTTACAGCCAGCCTGGCAAAGGCACAACGTTCAGGATATATTTACCCACAATCAAGGATGAGTTTGATCCGGAAGAGGAGGAGGCTACGTTTTTACAGTTGAAAGGCAGGGGGGAAACCATCCTTTTAGCAGAGGACGAGCCGACAGTGAGAGAACCAATAAAAAAAATACTTGAAGAATTTGACTACAGGGTGATAGAGGCTGTGGATGGAGAGGATGCTGTTAAAAATTTCATGATACATAAGGACAAGATTGATCTCCTTGTTTTTGATGTGGTAATGCCCGGAATGAGCGGACATAAGGCAATAGAAGAAATAAGAAAGGTGATGCCCGGAATAAAGGCTATACTTACAAGCGGGTACGCAGGTGAAAAGATAAATATACCGGGAATAGAGGATGGTGGGACGATGTTTGTTGCAAAACCAGTGTCGCCTGAGCATCTTTTATCTAAGATAAGGGAGATACTGAAGTGAAGAAGTGATGAAGTCAGGAAGTGAGAAAGAGGGAACGTTACAATTAACGCTATGAAGCATGAGATATTACAAAGAGTCGCAAGAGTTCATGAGCTTTTCCAAAACAAAGGGCTGACACTTTCTGTTGCTGAATCCTGCACAGGCGGACTTGTAAGTCATTACATAACCAGCCTCCCCGGCGCAAGCGCTTTCTTTATCTCCGGGATTATTGCTTATTCGGAAGTAATCAAGAAAGATATCCTCCGCGTTTCACCGGAGACAATATTAAAATACGGAGTTGTGAGTGAAGATACGGCACGCGAAATGGCTGAAAAAATCCGAATACTCTCAAAATCAGATTATGCCTTATCTACTACAGGCAACCTTGGACCTGATGTTCTCGAAGGAAAAGAAAAAGGTCTCATCTACATAGCGGCAAGCAGGGAAGGGAAAACCGTTTCGCATGAACTGAAATTAAAAGGCGACAGGGAGGCAAATAAAGAAGATGCTGCGCTTGCAGCTTTGAGGCTTCTAATTGAACTTGTGGATCTCAATTAGAAACCTTTCAAACATTAATGCTATCTCATCCCACAGGAACTGAGAGGCGTATCTTCGTCCTTTGTCCCCAAGTTGTTTCCTTAACGCTTTATCCTCCAGGAGAACGGAGAGCTTGTCGGCCAGATCCTGCGAGGAACCACTCTTGAATGTGAGACCTATCCCGTTCTCTGCGATATATCCGAGTTCCGGTATATCGCTTGCAATGACGGCCTTTCCGCAGGCCAGTGCCTCAAGGATGCTTACAGGGTGCGCCTCATGTCGTGAAGGAAGAATAAATACTTTAGCCCCTGCTAATAACTTAATCTTTTGTTCTCCCAGGACAAAGCCCGCATAGCTCACCCTTTCCCTCAACCCTTCAGGCACCCTCTTAATAAGCTCGGCTATGCTGTTAAATTCATATCCTGCAAGGATCAGCTTCAGCTCTTTGAATATGTCAGACACAGACACAAAGGCATCCATCAGGATATCAAGTCCCTTGGTATAAGTGTCGATCCTGCTTAAAAAGAGGATATAATCATCTACCTCTTCAGTATTGACATGGAGAAGTTCTCTTTCGATACCATTTGGTATTATGGCGTTTTTTTGAGACCTTTTCTTCAATTTGTCCATACCTGTATCTGTAACAAATATAAATTTATCGTATAGCAGCGGATAGATCTTCTCTACTATGTACATCGGCAGGCTGTAAAGGGGATTATATTTTTTAAAAGAGTGAAATCCTGTAATGCCCTGAACCTGCAGTATTGAAGGTGTTTTTGTAAGAAATTTACTGAAAAACGGCGTCATAGGAATGAAATTTTCTACGATGACATCGAAATTACTTCCATATCTTCTGACATATTCCGAGGCTTTCAGTGTATAAGCCATAACACTCTTCGTAAGGGATTTACTCTCCGTTCCAACAAAAACATGCCTTAATCCCTGGATCTCACCGTCCCTTGCCCCCGGGTATTTCATGCAGACAAGGGTAATGTCGTGCCTATCCTTCAATCTCTTATAAATCTCATAGGCCCTTATGGTGCCCCCTCCGGTGCCGAAGGGATTGTTGAGACTTTCATATATAAGTTGCAGAATCTTCATTTGCTATTTTTACCACAGAGAACACAGAGATAAAATAGAGCAAGAGTGCAATAGTATAAAAAAACTAAAAATATAAGTTGTTACTTTTGCACTTTCTTGTTTTCTCTGTGACCTCTGTGGTTAAATGTTTTTATTTTTTTCTTGCTCGTTCCAGAAACGTTTCAAACCGTAAAGCTATTTTATCCCATGTAAGGTCTTTAACCAAATCCCTTCCCCTCTGTCCCATCTCACGGATGTCCTTTCTGACAGTAAGGTCTTTCATGGCCTGGGCAAGAGCAACCGCATCACCGGACTTAAAGGAGATGCCGACTATATTTTTTGTTATATGGCTCAGCTCCGGGATGTTACTCGTTATAATTGCTTTCCCGCATGCCATCTGTTCAAGAATGGATATGGGTTGAACCTCATGCCTTGAAGGAAGTACCACGAATAATGCCTTACTTATAACTTCAATCTTTTTATCACCGGAAACCCAGCCTAACAATTCTATATTCCTTCGCGAATCATCAGGCAGCTTCACAAGCATGTCTTTAAACTCTTTCATTTCCCTTCCATCCCCTGCTATAAAGAGTCTGATCTCTGGAAATGATTTGCAGAAATCCTTATACGCATCAATAAGAATATCAAGCCCCTTTGCATAAATATCTATCCTGCCGAAATAAAGGATATAATTATTTTCTTCGGGAATAACACTCAGCATTTCAGAAGAAATCCCGTTTGGAATGATCTCTATACATTTACTGCCTTTCAATGCAAATAATCGCCCCATTCCCCCCTTACTAAATCTTTTTACCGTCTCCTGACTTATAAAAATAAAATTATCATAGAAAAGAGGTCGTAACTTCTCCAGAAAATATAACATTGAAGCATAGGCAGGATTGTATTTTCTGAAATAGAGCCCTCCCGTACATCCCTGTATCTGGAGAACTACGGGTTTCTTTGTGAAGAAATGCAGAAATGTCGGTATGGCAGGAGAGAATTCTTCGATTATAATATCAAACCCGTCACCGTATCTCTTAACAAACAGAGCTGCATTAAAGGCATAGGACAACAGCGCTTTTGTAAAGCTTTTGCTCTCCGCTCCAAAAAATACATGCTTCAGTCCCTCTATCTCTCTGTCTTTAGCGCCGGGATATTTTCTGCACAAAAGTGTTATCTCATGCCTATTCTTTAGATGCTTATATATCTCATAGGCCCTTGTCCCGACCCCGCCGGTTCCGAAATAATCACCGCGGCTTTCATAAAGAAGATGGAGGATTTTCATTTCTCTTTTATAAAATCAAAAAACAAATTTTCATACCGCCTGACTATTTTGTCGGCAGAAAAATCCATTGTCCGTTTCTTCCCCAATGTTGCAAATTTCTCTCTTAGCGCACTGTCTCTCAGTAACTTCAGTATCCCTTCTGCAAGGGCGGCTTCGTCTTCAACAGGGACCAGCAAACCGCATCTGCCGTTTTGCAATATCTCACGGGGACCTGATTTGCAGTCTGTGGCAATAACAGGCAAGCCGCACGCCATTGCCTCAAGGATCGCCATTGGCAGTCCCTCGTAGCGCGACGAAAGGACAAATATGTCGGCGCCGGATAAAAATGGGTAAGGGTTCTTTTGAAAACCCGGGAGTAGAATCTTTTCAGTTAACCCAAGCTCAACAGTAAGTCTTTTCAGCGACCCTCTCTCAGAACCCTCGCCAAGAATGATTAACTGTGCATCCATCTCCTTAACAACTCTGCTGAATGCCTTTATAAGTACATCAAAACCCTTTATCCGTGTTAACCGGCCCATAGCAATGATAAGCGGAGCGTTGTTTTCAATAAAAAAGTTCTTTGCGGGCATACTGCTTAATTTAATAATCCGGTCAATATCTACAGGGTTGTAAATTACTTCAATCTTCTCCGGAGATATTTTGAATTCTTCAATCAGATTGGCTTTTATGCCTTCAGAAACGGCAATGACTTTACTCGCAAATTTATATAATGCCTTCACTAAGATTGACGTAGGGACTCCTAACATCTTTTTACCATCTTTCGTCTTTATTACCTCACCAAGCGTGCTGTGCTCACAGGCAAAAACCTTGATTTTGAAAAGCATCCCCGTTAGGATCGCCATAATATTGTTGTGGGTCAACATGCTCAATATTGACCGTGGTCTTTCTCTGCGGACAATCCTGACAAAGGCAATAAACTGCTTTATTTTTTCAGGTAAGCTGTCTGACTTTCGTTTCGTAATAATAACTCGAATATCCTGTGGTAAATATTCACGGTATGGAGAATTCTCGGTTGAGTAAAGCAGAACAAGGACAGGCTCGATCCTGCTTTTATCGATATGGCAAATGATATCAACCATTACCCTCTCTGCACCGCCGCCGTCAATAGAGGATATAAAAAAGAAGACCTTTAGCCGTTTCATTTAATTTGATTTCCTAAGATAATATCTTCGTATGCCTTCACGGTTTTGTCCAGATCAAAATCCTTTGCACGTTCCAATGCCGTTCCGGAGAACCTGTTTCGTAATCCGTCATCCTGCAACAGTCTTATTATTGCCTCAGTTAGAGCCTTCTCATCTCCCGGCGGAACCAGCAAGCCGTACTTACCATTCTTTAATATCTCCGCCGGACCGCCTCCCGGAGAATCAGTCGCAATTATCGGACAACCGCAGGCAAGCGCTTCAACCAGGACATACGGAAGCCCCTCTGTCAGTGATGGCAGAACAAAGATTGCAGCCCTTCTCATAAACTTGAAAGGGTTCTGCTGCTTTCCGAGGAAAACCACATCCGCTGCAATCCCTAACTCCTTTGCTAATTGCTGGAGATTTTCCTTTTCTTCCCCCTCACCTATCAGGACACAACGGAGTTTGATTGATTTATTTACTATAGAACAAGCCTTGAGCAGATAGTTCAATCCTTTATATGACGCCAGACGCCCTACAAATAGTATGACGGGGACATCTTCGCTAAGACAGGGATGTTCTGATACATCTTCTTCTGCATTTTTCCGTATCTGCAGGAGATCAATAGGGTTATGGAATACCATAATTTTTTCAGGCTGCAATTTAAAGGCGGTTATTAATTCTTGAACTACTCCATTACTTACGGCTATAACATTATCAGCCTCATTAAATAGTGTTTGAACCAACCAGGAATAAAGTTCTCCCTTTCTGTCCGTGGAGAATAATCTGGCAGGAGAATTATGTGTGCTTACAATTAACTTTATTGACGAATGTATATATCTATTAGCAAGCAGTGCAATTATTGAGGCGAAATAGTCCTGGGCTAAAATAACAGAAGGTTGTCGTTTGGCTATTACATTTGCCAGCTTAAGAGCGGTCATCTCCAGCCAGGCAAGGTCATTCATAAATCCGTGTAACTCATGTGGTAATATGAGGGAAGATGGCGGAGGTTTAAGAGGTCTATGGTTTTCCAATACATAAGCCTTAATATCATCGGGGATTGGGTAGAACGCTTTTCTATCAAAAATTGCGACAAGTTCGGGCCTCAGATCCCTCCTGTTCAGATGTTTCAGTAAAATGGACGCGCACCGTTCCGCTCCACCCATTTCCATTGTAGGGATGACCATCATAAATCGGGTTCTGACGTCTTTAAGTTCTTCTTCCGAGATTTTGTCGACATTTTTATAAATACGAAATGTCTGTTTTAGCGCTGAGTTAACTTGACGCCATAAACTGCTCCAACCTTCATTACGAAGGATTTCTATTGCTAAAGAAAATCGGTTTGCCATACATGCCTTCTTTATGCCTTCTGATATGCCTTATAAATAGCCTCAGAGACTCTATGCCATGAAAACATCTCTGCCCTTTTTCTTGCCTGTTTGCTCATTAAAACAAGCCGCTCCGTATCACCAAGTAAATCTATTGCTGCGTATGCCATCATTTCAGCATCACCGGGTTTACACAATATTGCGCATTTATCATCAACATAATCCCTGATGCCTCCTATGTCTGTTGTTATTGCAGGGAGACCGCAAGCCATTCCCTCCAGCACCGAATTATTGGCTGTGCAATCTTTCATGGGCATGAGGAGAAGCGAAGCTGATTGGTATTTTGCAAGCAACTCATTCTCAGGGATCCCTGAATAGAACTTTATGTTTTCAATTCCTTCAAAGATCGACCTGTTCCTTTCAAGGGTCACGACTTCCATCAAAATCTCCGGCTTAACCCTTTTCAAGATTTCTGCAACACTCTTAATTATTTCAAAGTCTCTCAACCAGTTTCCGACAAAGAGTATTCTTCTCTTGTTTCTCTTTATTGAGTCATTTGGTTTAAAAAAGTCGGTATCTATTCCGTGGGGAACAAAAAATATTCTTGATTGATCAACATACTGAGAAAAAAAGGGGATCTGATTGGTTCCTACAACAATAATCCCATCTATATTCTTGAGTGGTTCACGAGTCCTTACGAATTCCTGATGCGCAGAAGGCGGCTGATGGAAGGTAACAAATATTTTTTTTTTGTTAGTTGCGGACTTTTCAATATGGAAGACAGAGTTCTCACCGTAAAGAAAGTGGCACACATGTTTCTGCAGCCAGGGCTTCAGTTTGTTAGTGTTAGTTTCACTCTCCAGATCGTGCATTCCATACCAGGTGACGGCAGATGCAGCCTTATTGAAAAGCTGTCTAGTTGTTGATTCGGACATTACTTTCCATCTCCAGGATTTTGGTAGAGGAGTATGTGGTATATAATCCATCAACCTGTCATACCCTGAATGTGGAGAATGATGCTCTGTCCGCACATTTAGAAAATGAACTTTCATCATTTATTCTTCGAGCCGTATGCGCTATTGGGTAAAGATGCCAAAGTGCAGGCGTGTTCTTCTTTTGCTTCCACAATTCCTTTGATTTTACATGCCTTAAATACCCACCTGTATGCCTGGTGCAAAAGGGTTTCCGTCTGCTTATCGAGCCCAAGACCCATATCCAGTTTCATCTGTGCAATCTCCTCGAGTGCCAGGGCTGACCTTCTTTTTGCATCAAAAATCGGCTTTGTCTCCTCCCAAGCCTTTTCGTGGCCTGGCATTTCACACCATTTTTGCACCTCTTCTTCTTCAGTATACATCCTGCTGAAACGGTACTGCGAGCGGCCCTGTTTTATAAGGCGTTTGCAAAAATCGTCGAACCCGACAGGCCGTATCATGTAACTTATGGCCTCGTTGTTGTAAATTACCTTAAGATTGTGCTTTGAAAGTCGGTATCCGAGTTCAATATCTTCACAACCAAAGCGGAATACGGGGGTGAAGACACCGTGTTCTATTAAAAAAGTCCTCTTGCAGGAGGATCTTCCGCCCCAAAAGAAGGGATAATCCAGAATATCTCCGTTTTTGATATACGGGTATGCAAACATAAAGCAGCCAACTTCGGTTACGTATCTCATCAACGGCGTAACATTAAGATGCAATGCCCAATCAGTATAGCCAAGAACAGCATAAAACTTTTCCGGGTAGTTCCCGTGGGTTTTCAAATGCTCCCCGAACAAATTCGGATCGGCTATATCGTCGTCGTCAAGGAAAAGCAATATTTCACCGCAAGATGCATATACGCCGTGGTTCTTGGCAGATGCCAGTCCGGCATTATTCTGGTAAAAATACTTTATCGGAATCGCCTTTATGTAGGATGCAACGACTTCTTTTGTATTATCAGAAGAGCCATCGTCTATAACAACGATTTCATATTTTTCTCTCATCAATGTCTGACTTATCAGGCTCTGAAACACCTGTTTGAGGTAATCAGCCCGGTTAAAGGTACAGATTATGACACTTAACGGCAAAGTTGTTTTCATAAATTCACCGCCTCTAACTCTATATAAATTCCCCCAAAAGGCCTATGCATATGACTCCAATATCCTGAACGAATCGTCCTTGAGAAGATGGGAATTTTTTGAAAGATAATCCTCCATCGTCTTTACTGCACTATTATATGCATAATATTTGACGGGCTTGCGCATACTATGTTCCACAGGGGTTGCATCGACTATACCCATCCGCAGCCCCAGTTTCTCGATTATGCAGGGCCATACATAGTCATAACCCCAGCCCATGTACGTGGTCTCATCAAAGGGAAATATGTTGGGATATATGTCACTTCTTACAGAAAAAAGAGGGCCTATTTCCACAAAAAGTGTTCTTCTGGCATTTAATCCATCCAGCACTTCGACAAAATGATGGTCAATATAACTGTTATGCGTCCTTGCCGGCTGTGCGAGGGCAAAATCATATTTATTGACATAATAAAGGTACCTGTCGATAAAGTCCTTTGGCATAGAGATATCGTCGTCGCAGATTATTATATGTTTGTAGTCACTCAGCTTTTCCTCCCCAAGCATTTTATTTAACAAAACAAATTTTGGCAGGCCCTCAATAAGCCTCATTGCAGTAATATCGCTGAGGTTCTCCTGAAAGTTAGTACCGATGGAGGTCCATTTCTGTTTAATATTCCAGTCTGCACTCTTTCTGAATTCTTCCACAATGTGATTAATGTTGTTTTTCTGGTCGGAAAGATAGATCCCGGTTACAAGAACTGAATTTGATGGTTCGTGGATTGAACGATTCATCATTTATCGTTAACCTCGAATATCCTGCTTACAATGTTCTCAATAACTATGGGAGAATAATTCTCCTTAATATGCAAAATGGAGTTCCTGGAAATCCTGTTCCATAACTCTTTGTCCTTATATAACCTTATTGCAAATTCAGCAAACTCTTTTGGTTCATCCGATATCAGGGCGTTCCTGAAATTCGTAAGTCCTATGCCCTCTGCCCCGATTGTGGTGGTTACTACGGGCAGGCCGTAGCCCATGCTGTGGCCGATTTTTCCTTTCATACCAGCCCCGTATCGCAATGGGGATACGAACACTCTGCAGTTTTCAAAATAAGGCGAAACGTCCCTTACGTAACCAGTAACTTCGACATCACCAGATTTGAGTTCCAGTATCTCTTTTGGAGGGTTGCTTCCGACGATGAACAATTTTGTGTCCGGTATTTCCTGTTTGATAATTGGTAATATTTCTCTAACAAAGAATAACATAGCATCCACGTTCGGCCTATGGTAGAACCCCCCTATGAACATAAGGTTCTTTCTTTTCCTGAAGGGTGTTACATTTTTGACCGTTTCGTGGATGTTGGGCAAGACTTCTGTTCTCAATCGGGGGTCCTCTATAAGTAAAAATTTCTTATCATCTTCTGTGACGGTAAGAACGATGTCAGCACATGAAGCGCACAGGAGTTCCAACTTTTTATAATGCGCTGCCTTATCAAGCATCTCGTTACTGTCTGAAAACGTCGAGGCTCTCTCAAATCTCAGCCAGTGCAGATCAACGGTATCGTATATTACAGTACTGTTTATGGCATAGGCTCTGACGAGCGAAATGAACTTATAAGCCTGCTCCGGCCTGGACATTACTACATGTGTGAGAGAAGGCCCGTTGTCCGCAAGATATTTCTCAACATCAATGTCCCCGCAGAGAACCTTGATCCCAAAATTCTGGAACTCAGTCCTGCATGGTTCTACAGCCTTCAGGTCATCAGGAAGAAAGGTTACGGAATACCCGAGATTCCTTAATATCTTCAATATGGAATACATCCTTAACCCCCCGGAATCCATGTCATATCTGGGCAGGTCCCTGTCGATTACCAGGATGCTAATATCCTTTGGTCTTTGATGGGAAAGGGATAAAGTAACTTTTCTGGCTAATGTCTTCAAAGAATACACAGGATTCCTGATGGATCGCGTCAAATCGTCTGTGAGATACTCCACTTTTGAAGCAAAAGAGTTTATTCTGCCGGAGGAGTTATGATAATTGTCTAATAAAAATCTCATGGGTAATGTGAGCTTCCAGCTCTTACTGCCAAGGAGGTCGTTCAGACGTCTTTCCCTGCTGCATGACTCCTCTTCAAACCCAAGCTTTTCGGCAAACCATTCTTTGCTCAAGATCGTAATATCTTCATTCATTATCTTTATTTTCTCTTTCAGGAAACTGATCTTATCATTCTTCTGCCCGATGGCTTCGTTCATCATCCTTATCTCTTTTTTCAGGGCTTTAATCCTTTCTTCACGTTGATGCCTTCTGTACGCGGTTTCATCAAGGAATATTCCGAGGTGCGTGCCTTTCAGTTCCTGTTTGAGGGTTTCGAGATTTTCCACCTTTTCTTTAAGGTGCTTAGGGTTCTGCTTCGTTGTATAAGATGACAGTTTATGCTCTCCTTTCTCAATGCCAAGAAACGAAAATATCGAATCAACTGTAACTTGATTAAAGAGGTCTTCAAAGTAAAGCTCAAGATACCTTTGGCCGGAATCGTCGAGGTTTTTTTTAATGTTTATAAAATAATTCCTTATATCATTATCAAAAATCATCAGGTCATTTACATTTATGTTCACTTTAACCTGAGGACCCTGAAGCTCAGGTTCGTAGATAGGTTGAGTGAAAATCCCCGTTTTCTCGGCTATCTTTTCCGAAACAAAAGCCTGGACTACGTTCCTTCTTGAAAGCATGATTTTGAGAACGGTTCTATCGTTCAACAGGATATCGTGGGCTTCATCGGACTGCCATATAAAAATCTTAAATCCTACAGCCCTCCTTCCCATGTTATTTTTGAACACCTTGTTTATGAATTCACCTGTATTATTATCCCGCCTTTCCAAAGGATAAGGAAGCATTTCCTCGTCATTAAAAGCAAGAGAATAATAGGCCTTGTCAGGATGAAAGAGTTCAAAATGGCATAGTATTTCCGGATGGGAATCGAGCAGACTGCAAAGATAATTGCTGCCGCTCCTTGGGTGACTGAATATCACAAATTTTATCATTATAATTTTTTACCGATACATCTGGGAGTTATTTCATTTTAAATTTACTTCGACCCAATAAATAGTTCATGAATCGTCCTCAACAGCTTCGTTACCTTCCAGCTCTTGCTGTTGAGGAGGTCATTAATGCGCCTGTCTCTGTCGCTTATTTCATTTTCAAGCTTCTGCCTTTCGATGCGACTTTCTTCCTCTAAAAGTCTGCGCTTGTCACTCAGTTTCTTTATCTCCTCTTCCAGAGATCCGATCTTCTCATCCTCGAGGGCCGTTATCTTCTCATACATCTGCTTGATAAGATTATCTTTAAGCCTTAATATGTCGTCTTTCTCCTCAATAGTCTCTTTCAGTTGAACGATATCCTCTTCCTTTTCTGTCAAACCGGCCTCAAACAGCTTAATCTGTTCATCTCTTTGCCGGAGGTTCTCTTCTAACCTCTGTCTCTCAACACTTCTCTCTTTAGACATCCTTATGATTTCTTCATCCTTTTCATCAACAACATCTTGAAGGGTCTTTATTTTATCTTCTTTTTGCTTTAACTGTTCGCCCTTCTCTGAAAGCACAGATTCCTTATTTTTTACATCCGTCTCTAATGCCTTTATCCGGTCTTCTTTTTGCAGCACCTGCTGTTCTTTTTGTTTAAATTGCTCCTCTTTCTGTCTTACAATGCCTTCAAGATCGGCTATACGACCATTCTTCTGACGAAAAGTACTCTCTGACTGATCAATAAGATATGAGCTTCCGATCATTTTACCCCTTGTTAGCTTGGCATCTGAGGCTACGGCTATGAAGTATCTTGCAATTTTCTTCTCCGTGGATAAAAAGGCAAACTCGTTACTGCCTGTCATTTCGACCACTAAGTCCGTTGAAGGTTCCGAAATCTTAAAAAGAGGAAATATGTTCGAAGACGGATATACCTTTTGACCATATAAATAAACATTTTTAAAGATATCAGAAAGAAGTTTATTAAATTCTTCGAGATAGAGTTCTTTCACATGAAATGGATTGTGATAATTAGGTAAGTCCGAATAGATGTATTTATTTGGTGTCGAGACTATGAATATTCCGTTTTCCTTGAGTAATCTTTTAACCTCTTTCATTAATTCATCATGCTCTTCTATATGTTCCAGAGCTTCAAAGCATACTATGACATCGAATATTCCCTTTCCTTCCACAGGCACTTGTGTTATTGACCCCTGTATAAAACTCAAATTTTCTTTAATGTATTTTGCCTGAGCATGCGTTATGCTTAAATCATCTATATCAATGCCTGTAACAGAATCGGCAGCTTCAGAAAGCATAAAACTTCCGTATCCTTCACCACAGGCAAGGTCTAAGACCTTTTTTCCATGAACAAATTCCCTAACGAATCCATAACGATGTAAATGTTCGTATGCGGTCACAAAATCATCGGCCCATGGCACATATCTTTCACCAGTCCATTCTAATTTTTTCATTTGATTTCCTCTAAACTCATCAAATTTTTTCCTTTGAAATCTGTTCCATATAGAAATCAGCGGTATCGGCGCTGGTTCCTTCAAAAACAATCTGCCCCTTCTTCAGACAGATAGCCTTGTCACAAAGCTTTTTTATATCGGGCATGTTGTGTGAGACAAAAAGTATCGTTACTCCTTTTTCTTTAAAACTCAATATCCTCTCATCACATTTTTCCCTGAAATGCTCATCTCCTACAGACAATATCTCATCTATAATCAATATATCAGGGTCCACCTCTGTTGCGATGGAGAACCCGAGCCTCGCGACCATGCCTGAGGAATAAGTCCTTAAAGGGCTGTAGATGAAATCTCCGAGTTCTGAGAACGCGAGGATCCTTTCAAATCTGTCATCTATCTCTTTTCGTGAAAGGCCGAGGATCGAGGAGTTCAGATAGATATTTTCCTTTCCTGTAAGCTCCATATTAAAGCCCGATCCGAGTTCGATCAGGGGAGCGATCTTGCCATTTACCGTGACATCCCCTACTACTGGTATCAGTATACCTGCTATGACTTTTAACAGAGTACTTTTCCCAGCGCCGTTAGGGCCGATCAAGCCGAGTGTTTCTCCTTTACGGATTTCGAGATTTATATCCCTCAGGGCCCAGAAATCTTCATAGTTGAGCCTCTTGCCCTTTAGTCTCTGGACTATATATTCCTGAAGGGTTTTCGGCCTTTCTCTTGCAAGGCGATATTTAAGAGAGACGTCGGTAATCTTTATAGTCAGGTCATTCATAGCGATATTCGATTAGAGGTGATATACAATTCTGTCCCTGTATCTGATGTAGAAGAACCATCCAAGAGCCAATGCCATAAGCGATGATAAAAGGCCGTAAAGAAGCTTTTCAGGCATGAAGGGGACATCCGGAGATAAGGCCGCCCTGAATATGCTTATATAATAATAATTGGGATTTAAATGGAGTATGATGCTGAATTTTCCGGATAGTACTGATTCAGGCCAAAATACCGGCGTCATATACATCCATGCAAGAAGGAATATCTCATATATATATTTTGTGTCCTGAAAAAAAACGGTTAAGGTCGAAAGGATAAGGGCGATGCCAAAAGAGAATATGGCAATCATAAGAAGCACAACGGGAAGAAGAAAGAGATAGGGACTAAGGTTTAAGCCCGTAATGGAAAGGATTATGAAGAGGGGTACAAGAGAAAAGGCAAAATTAACCATTGCGGATATAATCACTGAAAGGGGGAATATGGCCTTTGGCAGATAGACCTTCTTGATAAGGTTGCTGTTCCCTATGAAACTGTTCAGGGCTGTGGATGTGCTCTGAGAGAAAAAATTCCACAAAATAATACCTGAAAGGATGTAAACAACAGAGACATGAAAAAGGGCTGAAAAGACAATGTAGAGGACGAGCATGATGAGAAGGGGGTTGAGCATAACCCAGATGAAACCGAGCACCGACCTTTTATACCGGACCTTAATGTCCGTAGATACAAGATTTCTCAGGAGTTCTTTATACCTTATAATCTCTGATATTTCTTTTAAGTATTTATACATTCCCGCAATTGTAAATCGCAGGTAACCCCGCGAATTTTACTAACTTCGTTTATTGTAACGATTTAACCTGTTAAAATCTATATTATTAATAAATTTAAAGCGGGGTTCCTTTCCTTGACAGACTCGGTATTATGGTTGTAATATTTTTTTTGTATGAAAGCCTCTCGAATCTTCTCCCTTTTCCTAATTGTATTAGTCGGCCTTATAGCTTACTCAAATACATTCAATTTTCCTTTTGTCTTTGATGACGATGCTAACATCGTAGATAACCCCCTGATAAAAAAACTCGACAACTTTATTCTGCCTCCCGGAGGTTATAAGGGCTACTTTCCGAGGGCTGTTGGATTCTTTTCTTTTGCCCTGAATTATTACTTTGGAGGTCTTAAAGTAACCGGCTATCACATAGTGAACCTTATCATCCATATAGCCAATGCTATCCTGGTTTATTTCCTCGTTATCCTTACCTTTAAGACGCCTTATTTTAGGAGTCAGCAGTCAGCGATCAGCGATCAGCAGTCAGAAAATCCCCCCATCCCCCCTTTGACAAAGGGGGGCAAGGAGGGATTTGTCACGAATCACGAATCACGAATCACGGTCTTTATCGCCCTTTTTTCAGCCCTCCTTTTTGTATCCCATCCTGTGCAAACTCAGGCTGTAACATATATAGTTCAGAGGCTTACCTCGCTCGCCACAATGTTTTATCTCTTATCTATTGTAATGTATATAAAGGCAAGACTGATAACTCAGCGGTCAGCGGTCAGCGATCAGCAGTCAGTAGACAGTAGACAGCAGTTAGGAGAAGAAAGTAGGGAATATGCAGTAAGCAGAAAGCAGTCTTCTGCCTCCTACTGCCTACTGCCTACTGCCTGCTATTTTTTCCTGTCTCTGGTTTCTGCCATTCTTGCCATGCTGACAAAGGAGATGTCCTTTACACTTCCGATAGTGATAATCCTTTATGAATTTACTTTTTTCAGATCCTCACTGAAGAAGAAGCTTCTTTTCCTTCTGCCGCTCCTACTTACCCTGATAATCATTCCGTCAGGCATTATGGGTATAGATAAGCCACTTGGAGAGATACTGTCGGACCTGAGTGAAAGGATAAGGGTTCAGACAGAGATGTCGAGATGGGATTATCTCTTGACACAGTTCAGGGTGATAGTGACATATATGAGGCTTCTCTTCCTTCCAATAAACCAGAACCTTGATTATGACTACCCGGCATATCATTCACTATTCACGCTACCAGTATTTCTTTCTTTCCTTTTGCTGCTGTCGATTTTGGGGATTGCGGTATATCTGATGTTTAAAACCAGAGCTATCAGCTATCAGATGTCAGCTATCAACAATAATCCCCCTGCTGCTTATTCCTTACCCCTTAATCCATACTTCCGACTTGCAGCTTTCGGTATTCTCTGGTTCTTTATAACCCTCTCTGTTGAATCGAGTATTATACCCATTGTTGATGTGATATTTGAGCACAGGGTTTACCTGCCGTCGGCAGGGGCTTTCATTGCTATATCTACAGTTGTTTTTATAATTATAGAGAGACTCAAGGTTAGATGGCGACAGATAGGGAAGGCAACCGTATCTTTATTTTCATTGATCGTTATTGTTCTTGCGACAGCTACCTATGCCAGGAATGCCGTGTGGAAGGACAAGATTACTCTATGGGAGGATGTAGTGAGCAAGAGTCCAAAGAATGCAAGGGCTAACAACAATCTCGGCGCTTCCTATTACGAAAAGAGTATGCCGGACAGGGCCATAGAATATCTTTCGATCGCTCTTCATTTAAAGCCCGATTATGTAGATGCATACAACAATCTCGGAATTTCCTACTATGAAAAAGGTTTGAAAGACCTGGCAAAACAACAATTCATAAGCGCCCTTGGGTTCGCTCCGGATGATGCCGGTGCATTTAACAATCTCAGTATAGTTTATGCGTCAGAGGGCCTTTATGATCAGGCCATCGAATATGCTCAAAGAGCCCTGAAGCTGAATCCTGACTATGCAGAGGCCCGTAACAGTCTTGGGGTTGCCTATGGATCAAAAGAGATGTATAATCAGGCGCTGGAGCAGTTCAGTCTCGCATTGAGACTGAAACCCGATTATTTCGAGGCGCAGAATAATCTCTTTGTCGTTCAGAAAAAACTCCGGCCTCTGTAACAGCAGAGGACAGTAGAAGGTTGTCCTGATTTAGGCTAACGGTTATAATAAAAAATGAAACGGCATCTTGTGATTATACCTGCTCTTAATGAAGAGAGGTTTATTGGATCGGTAATATCCGCTATCAGTAAAGTTAATGGAAGTATTGACATACTTGTTGTTAATGATGGTTCGAAAGATAAGACGGCAGACATAGCCGGGGAAATGGGGGCTATGGTTATAAGCCACACTTACAATCTCGGTTATGGCGCAGCTCTGCAGACAGGTTTCAGATTTGCTGTAATCAGAGGTTATGAATATGTGGTCACAATGGATGCAGACGGACAGCATGACCCAGCGTCAATACCGGAATTGTTCAAACATTTAAGCACAACTGGAGCTGATGTAATTATAGGATCCAGGTTTTCAGGCGGCATTTACAGGATGGGTTTCATAAGGCGTATCGGCGCATGGATTTTTGCCGGTGTTGCAAGGGCCTATACCGGATACAGGTTCACTGATCCTACCTCAGGTTTTCAACTGCTCAACCTTACAGCATTTTCATGCCTCGCCAATGAGGAAAGTTATCCTCTTGATTATCCTGATGTTAATATCATTCTGCTCTTGCACAAAAAGCGATTTAAGGTGGTAGAGGCGCCTGTGCATATGCTCTCAAATGTTAAGAGTAACACGATGCATAGCGGTATGAAGCCGTTTGTGTATGTAATAAGGATGCTCCTTGCAATAACCATGATTTTGTTACGAAAGGAGGATTGACATGCCTTTTTCAGCAAGACTGTTTATCCTTTTTGTAGGGATCGTGTTTTTCCTTGTGGTGCTTGAGCTTGTAAGGAAGAAAAGGTTCAGGGAGGAGCTCTCTATAATGTGGCTTTTCTTCGCCCTCAGTATTGCAGCAAGTTCGTTTATAGACCTCATCATTGATCCGCTCGCCAGGATACTTAATATCTCTTACCCTCCAGCCTTTGCATTTATGATCATCAGCATTGTTCTGATTATCTCCCTGCTCTATTTTTCACTGGTAATCTCTGACCTGAAAAGCAGGGTAAAGGAACTTACCCAGAAGATTGCCCTTCTTGAATTTGAATCGAGATCGCAAAGAAAAAATAAAGAATAGAGCCGATCTGCAGCCTTATATGGAAAAGATCACTGACAATATAAAACAAGAGATTGGGAAACTCGTTAAAGACCTTAACTACCACTGCTACCGTTACTATGTGCTTGATTCACCTGTAATCTCCGATGAAGAATATGACAAAAGCTATCGACATCTGAAAGAACTTGAAGAGAAATATCATTACGTCCTTCCTGATTCGCCGACACAGCGGGTGGGCGCTTCTCCACTTGATAAATTTGAGAAGATAAAGCACACGGAGCCGATGCTTTCTCTTGATAACGCATTTTCTCATGATGAAGTGAGGGAGTTTGACGAAAGGGTAAGGAGATTTCTCAAATCGGACAGGGATGTGGAATACACTGTTGAGCCGAAGTATGACGGGTTGGCGATGGAGCTTACTTACAGAAACGGGATTCTATACAAAGCATCAACAAGAGGCGATGGTTATGAAGGTGAAGATGTTACGGTAAATATCAAAACCATAAAAGCTGTTCCTCTGAAGATTGAAGAAGTTGGCGCTCCGGAAGAGATAGATATTCGCGGAGAAGTTTACATGGACATTAAGGAATTCGAGGCATTGAACAAGGAAAGGGAGAAAGAGGGCGAGCCGGTATTTGCCAATCCGAGAAATGCTGCAGCGGGGTCCATAAGACAGCTTGATTCATCCATAACAGCGAAGAGAAAACTCCACCTTGCATGTTACGGAATAGGCGCTGCGAGAGGAGTTAATTTCAAAAGCCAGTGGGAATTCATCGCCTGGCTTAAGAAGGCGCGTTTCCCGGTTCCCGCAATTGTGAAACTTAAAAAGGGAATAGATGAAATAATTGACGTTATCAGGGAGATTGAGGAAAAGAGAAAAGACTTTTCCTTTGAGGCTGATGGCGCAGTGATAAAGGTTAATGACTTTGAATTACAGAGGTCCTTGGGCTTCAAAACGAGGGAACCGCGCTGGGCGACAGCGTATAAGTTTCCGGCTCATAAGGCTACCACAAAGATAAAAAATATTATTTTTAGTGTTGGAAGAACAGGCACAATTACCCCTGTTGCAGACCTTGAAACTGTCAGGATCGGTGGAGTAAATGTTTCCAGCTCCTCACTTCATAACTGGGATGAGATCGCGAGAAAAGATATACGCATTGGTGATACTGTGGTCGTTGAGAGAGCAGGTGATGTGATCCCTCATGTTGTAAATGTGATTAATAAAGAAAAAAGGGGAAAAGGTGTAGAACTTCCAAAGCCTCCCAAAAAGTGCCCTGTCTGCGGATCTGCTGTGGAAAGAGAAGAGGGGGAGGTCGCCTACCGCTGCATCGGATTGAATTGTCCTGCGCAGGTTCAGGAACGTATCAGACATTATGCATCAAGAGCGGCAATGGACATTGAAGGGCTTGGCGAAAAAAATGTTGAACTTCTTTATTCACAAGGTTTGGTAAAACATTTTGTTGATATATATAAGTTGAAGAAAGAAGACCTTCTTGAACTTCCGCGCTTTGCCGAGAAGTCCGCTCAGAATCTTATTGACGCAATCGAAAAGAGCAAGCGCACGTCGCTTGCACGCTTCCTTTATTCATTGGGAATTATACATGTCGGTGAATACGCTGCAAAGCTCCTTGCAAGGAACTTTGAGCATATTGAAGGTTTGTACCATATGAAGTCTGAGAGGATTACAGAGATAAAACAGATGGGTGAAAAGATTGCGGAATCAATCTCGCGCTTCTTCAATGACCCGGAAAATCTGCACACCTTGAAGACTCTCAGGGCAATGGGCGTGGAAATAACCAACCCTGACTTTGAGAGCAGAAAGACCGGAAAGCGTTTGTTTGAAGGTCTTACCTTTGTAATTACCGGAACACTTCCACAACCCCGCCAGGAAGTAGAAGAACTTATCGAGAAAGCAGGCGGACATGCTTCAGGTGCTGTATCGAAAAAAACGGATTATCTTGTCATGGGCGAAGAGGCGGGATCAAAATTCCAAAAGGCGCGGTCCCTCGGCGTCAGGATAATATCATATGAAGAGTTATTGAAGATGATTGAAGATGGTTCATAAGAGAAGCTGATAGCTGTCAGCTTTTAAAACTTTGCCTATTTATCCTTTTCATGACATATAACGCAGTCTTTATAGGAACAATAAATTGAATAATCTTCTAAATATTCGATAATATCTGCTGGAAGCTCTATACCGAGTTTCTTTAATTCGTCTAATATTTCACAACTATTTAAAGCTGCCATTCTTATCTCCTAAGAATTATACTGCAATTGTTATGCCAAATATTAAGGCACTGATTTTGAACGTAATTGTTGAAAATCTCATTGATTTGATGGACAAAATTTGGCATAAATACCAACATCTTGCCGTTATTTCACCTGATTAGTTGTATTTATTACCCGCTAATGTGTTGAATATGCTACAGTTTTAACATTGACTTTTTAATAAGATTTTTATTATATAAAACATCTTCCTTCTTTAAATTTTTAATCTGGAGAGGTGAATACAAAAATGACAAAGACAAATCTTGAATTTAAGACTGAGGTTAAACAACTGCTCGATTTAATGATCCATTCACTCTATTCTCATAAGGAGATATTCCTGAGAGAACTTATTTCCAATGCATCGGATGCTATAGACCGGGCACGTTATGAGGCGCTTACTAATAGCGTCATTATGGAGAACGAGAGTGGATGGCAGATTAAAATAACTGCAGACAAAGAAGCCGGAACATTGACAGTGAGCGATAACGGCATTGGCCTGACTAAAGATGAAATGATCGAGGCTCTTGGAACCATTGCTCATTCGGGCACAAAAGCATTTCTCTCTGCATTACAGAGCAGGGAAATAAAAGATAACCCGGAACTCATAGGTCAATTTGGAGTTGGATTCTATTCCTCTTTTATGGTTTCGGATAAGGTTGCGGTCATCTCGAGAAAAGCGGGCAATGACCGCAGGAACGGGGTAAAGTGGGAATCAACGGCCGACGGAACCTTTACGGTAGAAGATGTGGAGAAAGAAACAAAGGGCACTGATGTTATTCTTCAACTCAAACCGGATGAAACGAAATATCTCGAAGAATGGGAAATCAGGGAAATTGTAAGAAAATATTCTGATTATATTGAACATCCTGTTGTAATGGAAATAGAACGTGAAAAAGAAAGTGAACTAAAAAAGGGCGAGAAGGTTAAGATACGGGAAGAAGAAACTTTAAATTCAGGAAAGGCGATCTGGCTCAAGGATAAATCTGCTATCACTGAAGACGAGTATAATGAATTTTACAAACATATCTCTCATGATTTCTCCGACCCTGCGAAGGTGGTTCATTTCAGGGCGGAAGGGACATCCGAATTCACCGCGCTTCTTTACATTCCTTCAAGAATGCCTTTTGATATTTATTTCAAGGACTACAAGTTCGGTCCTGCTCTTTATGTAAAGAGGGTTCAAATAATGGACCACTGCGAGCAGTTGCTTCCCCTTTATTTAAGATTTGTTAAAGGTGTAATTGATTCATCCGACCTGCCTTTAAATGTTTCCCGCGAGATATTGCAGAAGAACCGTCAGGTTGAGATTATCAATAAGAATATCACGAAGAAAGTGCTCGACACGCTGTCTGATATGAAGAAAAATGAATACGACAAGTATCTTTCATTCTACAAAGAATTCAACAGGATATTGAAGGAAGGAATTCACTACGACCTTGAGAGAAAAGAGACAATCGCCGAACTGCTTCTATTTCAGACAATGCAAAAGGCTGCAGATACGTATACAACGCTTCACGAATATATTGACAATATGAAAGAAGGGCAGGAAGAGATATTCTATATTCTTGGCACATCACGTGATGAGGTTATGAAGTCCCCCTATCTGGAAGCATTCAAAGACAAGGGGTATGACGTTCTTATCATGCTTGATGAAGTGGATGACTTTGTCATGAGCGGATTGCAGGAATACAAAGGGAAGAAGATAAAATCTGTCATCAAAGGCGATATTAAACTTGATAAATCAGGTGAAACTGAGAAAGAGGCAAAGAAAAAATTCAGCGTCCTCATCGAACTCATTAAAAACCAGTTGAAGGACGAGGTGAAAGATGTACGGCTTTCCGGACGGCTGAAAGACACTGCCTGCTGTCTTGTTGCTGATGAAGGCGGAATGGACCCGCAGGTGGAGAAGCTTCTCAAGCAGATGGGTCAGAAGATACCGGAAAACAAGCGGATACTCGAAATTAATCCGTCACATCCCATATTTGAGGCGATGAATAAGATCTTTGAAAGAGACCGGAAAAGCATTGTTCTCGAAGAATATATAAAACTACTGTATGACCAGGCGCTTCTGCTCGAAGGCTCCAAGCCCAAAGACCCTGCTGCCTTTGCCGGCGCAGTGACGAGATTGATGGTGAAAGATGCTGAGAGGGCAGGAACTTAAACTACAGTGTAGCAAAGGTGAAATAGTTTAGACTTTATCTGTAGGAAGGATTATCATAAATGTGGAGCCTTTGTTGAGTTCGCTTTCTACCGTGATGCTTCCATTAAGTTTCTCCATGATGCTTTCGCTCACCGCAAGCCCCAGGCCTGTTCCTTTCTCCTTCGTTGTGTAAAAGGGGTCGAATATTCTGACGAGATTCTCCGGGGGAATGCCAACCCCGGTGTCCTTAAAAGCGATGACTATACTTTTATCTTTTACCCAACTGCGTATAGTGAGCGTTCCTCCATCCGGCATTGCATCGGCTGCATTCAATACAATGTTCACGATAACCTGTGAGAGCTGGTTCCCATCTATGGTGATCTCCGGCATATCAGGCATGAGATCTCTCACAACAGTGACATCTTTTACCCTCTTGTCGTACTGCAAGAGGGACAGGGAAGCCTCTATGAGACTGTTTACTTTCCATGGTTTGAGTTCTACAGGTGGCATCTTCGAAAAACCGGAAAGTTGCTTCAGTATATCGGCAATTCTTTTCATGTATAAATATATGGTCTCGATACTCTCTTTTTTGAATTCATTCTGCTCCATCTCCTTTAATACCTGAACAATGGAGAATACCGACGTTAAGGGATTCCCTATTTCATGTGCTATGCCCGAAGTCAATCTTCCGAGTAACGCCAGTTTCTCGGAGTGCATCATTTGTTCTTCCATCCTCTTCATCTCCGTCACATCATGTACCAGTCTGATGTAGCCGTACACCCCGTCGTCCACACCCCTCACCGGCGCAGTTGTAACCTGGAAAAATTTATTCCCCTGGCCAAAAAGATTTGACAGTATGTCCGTTTGCGTGAAATTAGCCGTATAGGAGCTTATGATTGTGCAATCTGCAAAAAAATCATCGCATAACATGCCGGTGATATCCTTTCCTATGATATCCTTCATCGTCTGGTTTATCCATTGTATTTTCCTGTGATTATCAATTAGAATGATACCGCTTCCGATCGCACTTACAATGGTATAAAGCTTTTCCTTCTCTGTAGTGAGTTCCTTTGTTCTGATATCAACCTTTTCCTCAAGATCCTCAGCGTATTTCTCAAGCTCCTTTTGGTGTTTTGCAAGTTCTTCAGCTTTTACCCTTTTTCTGTTCAAGACGATCAGCATTGCAGATACAACACTTGTAGTTATAAAGATTAAGATAATGAGCCATGAATGAAATCGCATGGAGGTCTGAATTGGCATGGTGACCTCGGAATATGGAGCCGATACCACTACGATCCATTTTGCATCTCCAATAGATGCAGTGGAAAAGGCAAGAACCTTGTCTTCCCCTGTAGGTGCAAGGTATTTTCCATAATAATCGCCTTTCCCCTCGATGATCTTCTTCTCCAAATCAAAGGATTTATGACATTGAAAGCAGGAAGTGTCGGTCTTGTACAAATTCCTGCCTACCATGGCAGGTTGAGTAGGATGGTAAAGGAGATCACCGCTGCCGTCCATCATCCATGCATACCCTCGTGCCCCGGATGTTATGGGGCTGAGGACTTCTCTCGCTATATCCTGTATGTTAATGGAAATGACAACAGCGCCGATAAGAGACCTATAACGGCACACAGGAGTTACTATATAAACCATCTTCGTATCCTGCTTTATCAGTACTTCACTCGGGCAAACACCTTTAGCCATTTCAATAAAATCCTTATTATAGGGTCGTTCGATGGCAAGGTTGCCCTGAGTGAAGATCACCTTCCCTTCATTGTCCAGAAATTTGATCCCCAATTTCACCTTGCCGACTTCCTTAAAAAACTCATCTGTAAAAAATGCATAAAGCGTCTCTTTATTAATCTGAGACATGGATTCAAACTGAGTGATACGGAGCATTTCGTCTTTTACTTTGCCAATGTACGCCTGAATGTTGGATGCCTCTGCCTTGGCAAGGAGCAACTGCTGTTTATTGAACTGTTCTGCCATTTCCATCTGGAGTGTCCGATGAAAAGAGACGTTCAATATAATTAGAGAAGCGATTATAATAACGAGAACTCCTATGATAGCAATATAACTCTTCATTTTATTTCCTTTTCTTTATAATCCGCTATATACTGTTCCGAATTATGTTAAGCGCAGTTTGCACATGCATCGTCAACTGAACTTTTTATTAATCATTCAAGGCCCAACGCCTTCAGTTTTTTCCACAGAGTAACCCGGCTGATTCCAAGATGCTTTGCGGCAAGAGTTTTATTCCCATTACACTGAGAAAGGATAGAATATATCCTCTCCCTGTCAAGATGGTTTTCACTGACCTCATGTATTTTCTCATGGACAAGATAATCCGGCAGATCAGAGACTTCAATAGTATCGCCTTTACAGGTAACCGCGCTGTGCTCCAGGGCATTGATGAGCCGCCTCACATTGCCCGGCCATGGGAAATTTATCAGAATCTCCATTGCGGGAGAACTGATACTGTGGATATCCTTGTTGTTTACAAAGGAGATCTTTTTCAGATAGTGGAAGGCAATGAGAGGTATGTCTTCTCTTCTCTCCCTGAGCGGCGGTACTTTGATGACAATTGAATTTATTCTGTAAAGGAGATCTTCCCTGAACTTGCCGGTATTCATCAAGTTGTTGAGATCCTTGTTCGTGGCTGAAATAAGCCGGATGTCCACTGGAATCGGCTTATGGTCTCCAACGAGCTCCACTACTTTTTCTTCAAGGACCCTGAGCAGTTTTACCTGCATTGTAATCGGCATATCTCCAATTTCGTCCAGGAATATGGTCCCGTTATTTGATGCCTCGAATCTTCCTATCCGGTCACTTACAGCTCCCGTGAAGGAACCTTTCTTGTGGCCGAAGAGCTCGCTTTCAAGAAGCTGCTCATTAAGAGAAGCACAGTTCATCTGTATAAAGGGTCCATCTTTACGTCTGCTCAGTTTGTGTAATGCATGGGCCACCAGGTTTTTTCCGGCGCCGCTTTCTCCGCAAATCAGGACAGTGGCTTCACTATTAGAGGCATTCCGTATGTGATAGTATAATTTCTGCATAGGGATGCTCTTCCCCAGCAACCCCATAAACCAGTATTCCTGTCTTAATTCCAGCTTTATATCCTGCAGCTCCATTTCCTTTTTATAGAAGGACGTGAAATCCGTCATTGACTCAACCGTGCCTATTATATCTCCACTGTCATCACGTAAGACAGCGGCATTTTTTAAAAGACGTACAGACCTCCCGTCACCTGACCGTATTCTGCATTCTTTGTTGTAAATGGCACCGAATTTTACAAGCTGGGAGTCTCGTTGGCTTTTAGATTCATTCAGGATTATACATGCATCACAATCAAAAATAGTACATTTTTTACCTATAAGATCTTCTCTTTTATAGCCGGTTATCTCTTCAGCCGCACGATTAAATAACTGTATGTAGCCTTCGTTATCCACAACCATGAGACCATCTCTCATAGTCTCAAATACCTCAGGTAAAAACTGAGGGTTTCTCAAAAATTTGTCAATCATGATTAAATAATTAAGACGTTAATAGAGTGTTAATATAATTAAGTACTTGTTAACGTATGTTAATAGATAAAAATTAACAAATTAACACATGAAAGTCAATAAAAAAAGATAAAATGTTAAGTAACACATTGATTTTTATTAATATTCTTATTTATTAAAATACTGGCACTAAATTTGCTCATTATTATAGAAAAACAATTGAACAGGCGGAAAAAAAGAAAAATGAACAGAGTATTGATTGCAGTAGACGATACAAAGAGCTCAAAAGCAGTAGTGTTGACTTTTCAAAATTTGGTTAGGCCGCCTAAGGAGGTCTTGCTTCTTCATGTGGAAAGACTTCAGGGAAGATCCTTAATGATCGATATGCTCGGTGAGGCCGAGCTGTCCACATTAAAGGAATCATTGAAAGGGACAGAGCATAAAGAGGCGCTTGATAAGGAGGCTGAAAGGATTCTTTCCTTTTATAAGAAGGAACTGGAAAATATCGGATCTTTCAGCGTTACCACGGTGATACGGGCCGGACGCCCTGCAGAGGAAATCCTTAAAGTTGCAAATGAAGAAAATGTCGATCTGATACTTCTCGGCTACAGCGGACTAAAAGGGTGGAACAGGCTTTTAACCGGATCTGTTACTAAAGATGTGCAAAAAAGTGCGAAGATTCCCGTGCTTTTGGCAAGCAGACCTCGTATGTGTGAAGAACCTTACAGATGGAAAGACGCATATGCCGCCATTACTGTAACGACCGTAATTGTTTTTGCCATGTTTTTCATAGGAGTAATCCTTCAGAGAGGTGCGCTCCATTAATATTTTCACAATAATGTGAGAAACAATAAAGGAGGGAAAAATGAATAAAGTATTGATAGCAGTGGACGACACAAAAGGTTCAAAGTACGTGTTAGGGGTCTTCCAGAATCTGGTCAGGCCGCCTCAGGAAGTTTTGCTACTTCATGTGCAACGCCTTGAAGGAAGGTCCTTGATGATAGACATGCTCAGTGATGCTGAACTGTCGACATTAAAAGAATCGTTGCAGGGCACAGAATATAAAGAAAAACTGGACAGGCATGCCGAAAAGATCCTGAATTATTACAGGAAGGAATTTGAAAACGCAGGTCTTTTCAGTATAAGAACCATTATAAGGGAAGGCATACCTGCAGACGAAATCCTGAAAGTTGCAGAAGAAGAGAAAGTCGACCTTATAGTTGTTGGCAGCAACGGTAAGAAAGGACTCAACAGACTTATCACGGGATGCGTAATCAATTATGTTGAAAGAAATGCCACGGTACCTGTAATTGTAGAAAAACCCGAAACAAAAGAAATAATTCATGGGATAAAAGAAACTGTTTCACCTCAGTTCAGTTAAGCACCGCTTTCAGAAGGCCAGGAAATAAACTCCGTAAGAAGACCCACTCTATAAGTAGCAGGGTCTTCTTACGAAATAAATATAGAACATGGGAGGGATAATGAATAAGGTCTTGATTTCAGCGGACAATGTAAGAGGTTCAGAAGAGATTTTATCATCAATGAACAATGTTGTAACATCACCGGACAGCATAATCCTGCTGCACGTCCAGCAGTTGGTAGGCAACTCCACTATGACTGCCATGATGAGTTATTCCGAGATAGAGACCATGAAGGAGTCTATCGAGGGGACGGAGCATAAAGAGGCATTGGACAGGAGAGCGGAAAAGGTCCTGACGCATTACAGAAAAGCACTGGAAGACAGAGGCATGAAAAATATTAAATGTGTGATAAAGTCAGGACATCCAGCGGACGAAATCCTGCAGGTTGCAGAACAAGAAAAAGTTGATCTCATTATTGTGGGATGCAGCGGGAAATCTCGGCTCAGGAAGTTCACCACCGGGTGCACATCCAGGGATGTGGAGAAAAACTCCAGGGTCCGTGTACTCATCACAAAAAATAACGGCTGTGGTAAGCATGCACATATGTGGACCGGGAGGGAAGCATATGCCCTTTAGTAGTGTTATCTCAGCTTTGTCAGCAGTTATTATGGGGTTGTCCCTCGGGTTTATCCTTCAGAGAGGGCGTTTTTGTCTCAATTCCGCATTCAGAGACATCATATTCATGAAGGAATTCGATCTCTTCCGGTCATATCTCCTCTGTGTGGTGGTGGCTTTAATCGGCACAAACCTCATCGAAGACACCGGTCTTATAATGAGATTTGATCAGGGAATGGGGCACTTTGTTTCAACCGGACTATTGCGCCAAAATTTCGTGCCCGTTGCCAATATCCTCGGCGGTTTTCTGTTCGGGTTAGGCATAGTGCTTGCCGGAGGATGCGCAAGCGGCATTGTTTACAGGCTTGGAGAGGGACAGATAGCGGCCCTTGTAGCCATCGTCGGGTTCTTCTTTGGTGTTGCCATGACCACAGACGGCATGCTCAGTCCGATTCGTGATTTTTTAAAGAGTTACAATGTTAAGATCTTCGGAGTAAGCAACCCTGCCTTTTGGGACCTTTTCGGAGGTGGGCCCATAGCGAAGTGGACCACTATCGTAATTCTTTCAATTTTATTATTAGCCTTTGTCTTTAAGGGAAAACCTACTTTCGGCAAAAATGGCAAGGGCTACTCATGGGGACTGACAGGAGTCCTTATAGGCTTGCTGACCATACTTGCATGGGAGATATCTTCCGTCTTTGGAGGCGCCCCGAGAGGTCTTGCCATAACCACTCCCTTGAGGGAGTTATTCAATTCAATGCTTACCAACAGTACGCATTCTTCATTTCAGGAATTCAGTTTCCTTGGGATATTCAGAGGCACATGGGGTGTATTCTTCATCTTTGCCGTTCCTCTTGGAGCTGCCATCAGTTCATTAGGCCTCAAAGAGTTTCAATGGAAGGTGCCGCCGGCAAAGGAAGTCCTTACTGTATTCTTTGGAAGTATCCTCATGGGGATAGGTGCGGTAATTGCCGGTGGATGCAATCTTGGGCACGGCATTACCGGCATGTCAACCGGGTCCGTTGCCAGTCTTGTAGCGATCACCTCGATCGTCCTCGGCAACTGGACGATGGTCTACTTCAAATTTATGAAAGAGTGACCGATCAATAAATAGATTTCAATAAATAGTCACTTTCGCAATGCTCCGTCCCGGAGCCTTCGGTATGGAGCATTGCGCCTCTCTCTTTACAATTCTTCAGATTTCAAAAGAATAATATGCTAAAATTATCTACATGGAAAGAAGACGCTCAAAGAGAAAAATTGTCAGGTTAGATGCTGAGATTATCTCCGGCAGTATGATGTATACAGGATTTATAGATAATCTTTCTGTGAATGGTATGTATATGAGAACTTTCCCTGCTCAGACTTCAATAGATGTTTCTCCTGGAACAATATTTGAGATGAAACTTCAACACGTTTTAGGAGAAACATTAAATTTAAATTGCCGTGTATTATGGTCATATAAAAATCCGCCTCATAGCTTAACTTACAGCATCGGTATGGAAATTATAAACCCACCTCAAGAATATAAAACATTTATAGAAACCTTACAATAAGCCGTTTTGTTATTTAACCCAGAAAATGCAGTTAAATAAAACCACAGAGCACACAGAGAGATTATTAAATTTTAAAAGACTTATATTATCAAGCAATTTTCTGTGTCCTCTCTTTAATAATAATAAATATAATGAAACTAAATCTTACATAAAAAAGTGCACAGAGAGAAGCAGAAAAAATCTATTTTCTTCTTTTTGTAACAATATGTTACTCTGTGTTCTCAGTGGTTAATTTCATTATTCGGGTTAAGAAAACAGACAATGAGAGCGCTATCATCTACTAACCCTGATTAGTTTTGCCTCTCTGTTTCGCAATCTCATGAGCAAATATAGCACAGGCCATAGCTACGTTAAATGAAAGCTGTGCTCCTCTCATCGGGAGAGTGATCTTTAAATCGAGATGTTTTTGAAGTCCGTAGCGGATGCCTGTCCCTTCAGACCCTAATACCAGGCATAGCGGGAAAGGCAGGGAAACTTTATTTATATCCTCTCCGCCTTCAATGACAGTACCTACAGCCCAGTATCCCGCCTTCTTAGTTTCTATCAAAGTTGTTGTGAGGTTGGTTACCAATGATACAGGTACATAATTCTCAGCGCCGGAGGCAACGTGTATGACGGTCTCGTTAACCTCACAGGAACTGTGCTGTGGGATTACGATTGCAAAACCTCCGAAACATGCTGCAATACGCATGATTGATCCCAAATTGTGCGGGTCGTTCAAACTATCCAGAAAGATGAATGACAGGCGCTCGTTTTCAGGCAAGAGCAATAATTTCTCAAAAGACGTATAGGTATATTTATTTACCTCAGCAACAATTCCCTGCAATCGGTCAGCGCGTTTAATCTTGATTAATTCTTTTTCATTTACTCTGGTAACAGGTATGCTTGCAGCATTAATAAGCTTCACTATATACGGGGCATCAAAATTGTCCTGTAAATAGATTTTGCTGATGCTGTCAGGATCTGCCTTCAGCCGTTCCCAGACAGAATTCTTCCCGTATAAATACATCCTGTTTTTAGCCAATTATTCCTCCGGTAATTTATTCATAGAATACGAAACTTATCCAAATTAAAGCAAAGTATTTTAATATGTCAAGGAAAAGCGATAGACAGGGGAGACAGAAGGACAGTTGTAAATTGTCAAATTTTTAGATTACTATTCAAAACGGAAGTTTTTAATAAATGAAAATAGCGCTGATTATTCCACGTAACAGTTCTGCAGACGAAAAGAGTTTTTACGATCTTAAATTTGTCTCTACGTTCCTGCTTTCAAAAAAAAGCTTTTCATACCTTCTGGCTGTTCCTGCGTTAGCGGCTTTGACTCCGTCTGAACACGAGGTAAGGGTATTTGATGAAAATATAGAAGACATTGATTATGAATGGGCTCCGGATTTAGCGGGGATAACTGTCAGGACTATGTTTGCAAAAAGAGCTTACAGCATATCGGAAAACTTCAGGAAAAGAGGCGTCAGAACCGTATTGGGAGGTATACACCCGTCAATGTGTACCGAGGAGGCGCTTCAGCACTGTGATACTGTAGTGATCGGGGAGGCTGAGGAAATCTGGCAAAAACTTTTAGCAGATGCGCAGAATGATAATTTAAACAGGATATATAAAGCTGAAAAGACAGTTGATTTGACAGCCTTCCCTGTTCCGGACAGGTCAACCCTTTCAGGAGATAAATACCTCGCAAATATTATCCAGACCACAAAGGGGTGTCCCTTTCATTGTGAATTCTGCTCTGTTCATGCCTTTGACGGACAGAGGATTAGAAACAAAACAATTGATCAGGTCCTTGAGGAGATCAGGAAGGTAAGTGGTGCAGTTGCAGGCTATAAGAAGAAGTCCATATTCTTTGCTGACGACAATATCATCGCAAATAAGAAGTTTGCCCGTGAACTGTTTATCGCCTTAAAACCGTACAAAATCAACTGGTCCTGTCAGGCCTCAATAAATATTGCAAAGGAAAATGAACTTCTTGCCTTGATGAAAGAGAGCGGCTGCGGAGCGATATTGATCGGGCTTGAATCCATATCAGAGAAAAACCTGTCGTGTATGGACAAGGGGATCAACCGGAAACATGATTTTACTGAAGCAATTAAGAAGATACAGTCCTACGGGATACTGGTGCAAGGATCTTTTATATTAGGATATGATTTTGATACCCGGGCATCATTTGATGAGCTTATAAATTTTACTGATGACGCCAGGCTGTTAATGCCGTTGATTAATATTCTTACACCGTTCCCTGGCACAAAGCTGTTCACCCGCCTTGAAAAGGAAGGGCGGATCATCCATAAAGACTGGAGTAAATATGATGCAAAGAATGTTGTCTTTTCTCCTTCACTGCTGACGCCGGAAGAACTATTTGGGGAACACAGGAGGGTGATTAGACACATTTACTCATATGATTCCATATATAATAAGCTTAAATATTACTGGGATATTGACTTCTGGAAACATTCCAATGAGAAAGATCCTATAAAGTTTAAATACCGTCTTCTTTTTGCTTTCAGGCTTTTTACATTACTGTTTTCTTTCAACCTGAAAAGATCCTGGTTTATTCTCAAGATACTGCCGAAAGTATTTCTAAAGCGCGTAAGGATATCAACGGTCCTGACATTAATGGCATATAATGACTATGCTTATTCTTCATGAATTAATGCAAACTCAAAAGGAATTGTTAAAGTTTATAAAATCTCCCCTAACCCCTCTTTCGAAAAGAGGGGGATTAGCAGTCCTCCTTTGTAAAAGGGGGATTAAGGGGGATTTTGTAAGTTTACTTATTACGTTTGCATTAGTTCAAAAACCTTTTGTACCGCTTCCTCAGGTGAAGCTGCGAGAATTACCCCTTCAATATTTTCCCATGTTTCAATCCCTATTACCGGTTTTCCAAGCTTCAGTGCAATTGCAATCTCGGAAAGCGTTCCATATCCGCCTGATATCGCTATTACTGCATCTGCTGATCTGGCAACAATAATATTCCTTGCATGACTGAGCCCTGTTGTTATCGGGATATCCACATATTTATTTGCTTCCTTATTGCTGAAGCCAGGAAGTATTCCTACAGTAATTCCTCCTGCTTCTTTTGCGCCTTTGGACGCTGCTTCCATCACTCCACCGAGCCCGCCTGTTATAAGTGTTGCGCCTTTTTGAGAAATAAGTTTCCCAACTTCTTCAGCGATTCTATATATGTCTTTATCGCATGAGCCAGCGCCAATGACAGAGATTATCATGGTGATTATGTTAACTTATTGTTTTTTTGAAAACAAATAAAAAATAACAATCAAGTTGTATGATTTTTTGCCGAAAAATTAGACATACAATTTGATATTATTTATATTAGAAGATAATCTTTAGAAGGCACAGGAGGAATAGCAGAACGATGACTCAGGAATTTGAAAATGCCACCTTATGCTGGAAGGCGATACTGTCTGATGTTTCAAAGAACAGAGGGTTGCTGACTCTTATCGAAAAATTTGCACGGGAAAATACAACACCGAGCAGAGTAGTATTCGGCACATCCGGCTGGAGGGGTGAGATAGGGACGGATTTCACATTTAACAATTTGAGGATCGTGACTTCTGCAATTATTCAGATGTTCAAAGAAAATGATCCTTCTGTAATGCGTGCCATGGGAGTCTCGGGTTTTGAAGATATACAAAAGAGAGGCATTATCATTGGACATGACAACAGGTTCCTTGGCAGGAATTTTGCAATGGAGGTTATAGGACTTCTCCAGCAAGAAGGTATAAGGACATGGTATGCAGGCGAAGCGATAACGCCTGAATTTTCAGCAGGCATTGAGATGCTGAATGCTGCATGTTCCATTAATCTTACCCCGTCACACAATCCTGCAAATTACGGCGGTTTTAAATTCAATCCTTCTGACGGCGGGCCCGCAGGTTCTGAGATTACTACAAAAATTGAAGAGATTGCCAACAGTATGATGGCTGGATCACCTATGCTTCAAACCGTTCAACCTCAAGAGATTGAAAAGGTTGACCTCACCAGGTTGTATATTGATTATATAACAGAAAGAAAAACACTTGATCTCGATAAAATCCGTGAGTTTGTCAAAAAGGAAGACTGTATTATCTGTATCGACAATGTTCACGGTGCATCGAGGGGGCGGATCCAGAGGATCATTGGGGAGAGCGATAAAATAAAATATCTCAGGACGGAAGACGATTATTTATTCGGCGGCGTAGCTCCTGAGCCGTCTGACAGGAATATGAAGGGGTTGGAAAAGATCCTGAAAGAAAGCAATGCGCTGTTCAGGCTTGGAGTTATTCTCGACCCCGATGGTGACCGAATCCGTCATGCTGATTACAACATGATAATCCCGATGAACTACTTCGGCGCAATGGTCCTGCATTTTCTCCATGTATATAAAGGATTCAACGGCGTTGCAGTCAAATCTGTCGGGACAAGCAATCTCGTGAATGCTATAGCAATAAAACTCGGGATACCCGTGAGAGAAACAAAGGTCGGTTTCAAGAATTTCAGGCCCTATATGATCAAAAATGCAATAGAAAGGGCTGTTGTTGTTTTTGAAGAATCAGACGGGATATCGGGGTTTAACCACACGCTCGAAAAGGATGCATTGTTCGGGATCCTGCTTGCGATAGAGACGATGGCGGTAACAGGGAAGAACCTGAGCGATTATCTGAAAGATATAATGAACGAATTCGGATACTACTATCCGGACCGCTCGGGGATTGAGGTGGACCGGTCTCTTGCAGGGGAACCTCTCCTGAAAAAACTTTCGGGTATCAGGGAAAACTTCAAAGTGGGAACAGTGGTTGATATAAACGGGTCGGAAAGGACCGTTAAGGAAGTAATTACCGTGGACGGTACAAAGCTTGTCTTTGATGACGGCTCATGGCTCATGATACGTCCATCCGGCACAGAGCCAAAGGTTAGATTTTACATTGAAGCAAGGATAGAGGAGGGGAAGAAGGCGGTCTTTTCAACAGCGGAGAGGATGACAAGAGAGGCTTTGATAAAAAACCTCCAATAATGTATATTTTCATGTCATGAAAGGTGTTGTACTTAAGACTGATATGCCGGATATTGGAACGCCGAGGCGCGGCAAGGTCAGGGATATTTATGATCTCGGTGAGCACCTTCTTCTGGTTGTAACAGACAGGGTTTCGGCTTTTGACGTTGTATTGCCTGACGGCATTCCCGGGAAAGGGAAAGTCCTTACCGCTATATCTGTATTCTGGTTCAAAATGATGGAGGACCTTGTCAGTAATCATATTATAGCAATCGATGTAAAAGACTTCCCGCAAAAACTTCAGAAATACAGGGATATTCTTAAAGGCAGGAGCCTCCTTGTAAAAAAGGCGAGGGTTCTACCAGTTGAATGCATAGTCCGCGGGTATCTTTCAGGAAGCGGTTGGAAGTCGTATCAGAATGACGGCACGGTCTGCGGAATCAAACTTCAAGCCGGAATGCTTGAATCTTCAAAGATTGAATCTCCTATCTTTACGCCGAGCACAAAGGCTGAATCAGGGCACGACATGAATATATCTTTTGATGAAATGAAAAAGATAGTCGGTGAAGACACTGCGCAGCGTCTTAAAGACCTGACATTGCAGATATATGGAAAGGCCCGGGATTTTGCAGAGAAAAAGGGGATAATTATTGCTGACACAAAAATGGAGTTTGGTTTCTTCAATGATGAAATAATTCTGATAGACGAACTGCTCACTCCCGATTCTTCCCGCTTCTGGAGCATAAAGGATTATGCGCCGGGCAGAAGCCAGGACAGTTTTGACAAACAGATCGTGAGGGACTATCTGCTTACGCTGGACTGGGATCAAACCCCGCCGGGACCGGAACTTCCTCCTGATATAGTGAAAAAGACATTTGAAAGGTATCAGGAGATACTGAGGATATTGACAGGGTAAGTCATTAAAGTTATTTAATGATCTTGGCAGAGAATCCAGTCTCAGAACTATAAGCTATTAGCTATAAGCTGTTAGCTTTCAAAAAACTCAACAGCAGCCTTACCCCTATCCCCGTTGCCCCTTTTGGGATATACGGCCTGTCTTTATCAATCCATGCAGTGCCTGCGATATCGAGATGAACCCATGGTGTATCGCCTGCGAATTCCTTGAGGAAGTATGCTGAAGAAGTGAGAGAGCCTGATCTGCCGCCTGAATTCTTTAAGTCCGCTATATCACTCTTAATATAATCCTTATATTCATCAAAGAGCGGCATCTGCCATACCTTTTCAGCGGTTTCCTCGGAAGCCTTTTTCATCTTCTCCATCATGGATTCATTATTCCCCATCATTGCAATTGCCTCATTTCCAAAAGTTATTGAACAGGCCCCTGTAAGGGTTGCTATATCGATAATTGCAGAAGGTTTAAAACGTTTTGCATATTCAATTGCATCGGCAAGTGTAAGCCTGCCTTCGGCGTCTGTGCTGACAATCTCAATGGTTTTCCCTCCAATAGTCCTTACTACATCCCCGGGCTTTGATGCGCTGCCGCCCGGCAGATTCTCAGCAGCAGGAAGGATACCGACTATATTGACAGGCATGTGCATTTCAGATGCAGCTTTTATTACCCCAAGCACAGCAGCTCCGCCGGCCATATCATATTTCATCTTTTCCATTCCCTCGCTTGGTTTAAGAGAAATACCGCCGCTGTCAAATGTGATGGACTTTCCTATAAGCGCTATAGGCTGAATGTTTTTATTTTTATATGTAATTACAATAAATTTAGGGGGCTCATTGGAGCCTTTTGCAACAGAAAGATATGCGCCCATGCCGAGTTTTTCAGCCTGCCTCCTGTCAATCACTTTTACTGAAACCTTTTTCAAAGAGCGCGCAGCCCTTACAAGGGCAGACGGCGTCATGTCGTTTGACGGTGTGTTGACCAGATTGCGTGCAAAATGCGCGGCACTCGCTGTCTTCTCAATCCGCCTGACTTGCTTATATAAGTTTTCACCTGAAAGAATAGTGATTTTTTTAATGCCTTTGCTAACCTCTTCTTTTTTATATTTCGTGAAATCGTAATCGGCAAGCAGGCTGCCTTCAATAAAATCAACAGGTGAAAGTTTTAGCGAATGGACTGTTCCTGTTGAAAGGGCGGCATCTTTGATACTCAAATTTCTCAGATGGGAAGCCGCCTTGCCTCCGGCCTGACGCAGTTTATCGCGTGTAATATCTTTTTTCTTACCGAGACCGATTAATAAAACCCTGTCCGGCTTTATTTTCCCTTCTGTGTGAATAAGGCAGACTTCATTATGTTTGCTGTTGAATTCTTTGGAAACTATTACCCTTTTTATTAAACCATTGAGGGAGTTATCTATATTATTATAATAGCCTGTTCCTTCTCCCTCAAGCATGGGAAGTATTAAAGCGTCGCAAGCAAATTCAGCTTCATTTATGTAGCGGACAAAAACTTTCATAAGTAATTATTTTATATTATTATAATGAAATAAAGGGGTAATTAGTATGCGGTCAGAGAAACGTAGCTTTGAAGCAATTTTGCACCAGCCTTTTAAAGACCTGAAAAAACTTATGCAAAAGAGGATAAAGAAAACCGGAATTAAAAGGGGGCCGGTTCCCGGGATAGAAGAAGACACTCGACTTACTGATGAGGAACTTTTCCGTGATGCCATGAAAGAAGTACGGGAAATCAGGGAATTCAGGGAGATTCCGGTATACCAGAAAAAAACTTCATTTAGTTGCAAAAGCAAAAATACTCAATCTGATCAGGAAGCTCTGGAGGCACTTGAAGAGATTGTTAAAGGCCGGAGCGTGATCAACCTTTCCGACACACAGGAATATATTGAATGGATTAATCAGGATTATCGTGAAGATATTATTAAAAAACTCCATAAGGGCCAGTATTCTGTTCAAGACTGCCTGGATCTTCATGGAATTATCGTTGAAGAAGCAGAAAAAGAAGTTGAAATTTTTCTCAGGGGGGCGCTAAGAAAGGGATATCGCTGTATTAAAATTATTCATGGAAGGGGACTACGCTCTGCGAAAGGTCCTGTGATGAAACAGGCACTTATTTCCTGGCTTTTGCGCCGCTACAGAAAGAATATAATAGCCTTTGTTACTGCAAGACAATGCGATGGAGGACTTGGCGCTTTATATGTGCTCTTGCGGTGATAAGAAGTAGGGGCAACCCTTGCGGTTGCCCTAATAGGGCAGGTGCAAGACCTGCCCCTACTATTTATTCCGGTTTCAACTGAAATGATATAATTGTGGTAGAATAGGCAAAAATGGGTTGGTAATTTATCATGAAGAATATGGAATATATTTATAACCGGATTGAAGGTAAAAAATATGATTACCAGGACTATAATTTTACCCAGACGGAGAACAGCGCTTTAAAAAGCTTCTTTGATCTTTCGCAGGAGTTTGACAAGATTGAGGATTTCTATTATCTGTGCGTGGCAGTCCCCAAGAGCTTTTTTGGCGTGGAGACATGTCTTTATATTGTAGATCCCAAACTAAATATCATGAAGCTTGTTGCAAAGACAGAAGATATAGGCGATGAATTGTGCACGCCCCCGCCGGATGATGTAAAACCAAATGATTGGCCTTATTATACAGACAGAAAAAGTCTCGTGTTGACTATTCGCGGGAAAGAGCCATTGATTGACCAATTGCCCTTTGAGATTAAAGACGACGTGCTTGGATTATTGGAAATATATACTGCTAAAAGCTTCAATGAGCATCAGGAACTATTTTTCCAGAAATATGCAAACCGCATTGGTTTTAATATACATAACAGGTTTCTCATTGAGAAAAATATTGAACACCTCAGATTTATCCGCTCCCTTGTTGCCGACATTGAGCATAATATAATTGTTCCCAACATGGTGTATAAACTCTTTTTAAGAGGGCTGAAAAGGAAAATTATGAAGAACATAGAAATGGAAAAGGTCTTTACCGAGAAATCCTCCGCCGGCATGTGTGATGAGGCCTGCATGAGAAATTTTGTTAAGGAATTAAGTGACATCAATCAGGGGTTGACCACAGAACTGGAGAATATTGAGAAACATTACAAGAACATGAGTCTGTTTATTGAAACCCTGTTCAGGAAAAGCCACTTCGACCAGGGCCGCCTGACGCCCCGCACCAAACCATGCAATATGCTGATAGATGTTGTTCAGCCGCAGCTTGAACGTTATGTGGAGCAATTCAAAAAGATGGGTATCTCGGTAAATGACCGGCTCAGCGGCATCCCGGAAGCAGAGATTATTACTGTTGTTGACATAGGTCTGATTGCGCAGGTATACGCCAACCTGTTTTCAAATGCGGTGAAATACACCCAGGGGGTCACTACAGATACAGGCGAAACAGTAAAATACATAACGTATGGGCATGAGATTATCAGCGATTATTTCGGCAAAGGGAAAGATGGAGTCAAATACAATGTTTTCAGCACAGGACCGCATGTCCCTCCGGAAGACGGTGATAAATTATTTGACGAGGGTTATCGCGGCGGCAATGTTTCAAGCCAGCCCGGTACCGGCCATGGTCTTTCTTTCATTAAAAACGCTGTTGAGATCCACGGCGGCGTGGCAGGTTATGAGCCTACCCAATATGGAAACAATTTCTATTTCATCCTTCCTAAATAATAAATAATCCGGAACCGTTTGTTGTAAATTTATTACGCTTGGCACTTGAAGCGTGATTCATGTCAAGCGTGATTCATTGACATTGCCCCGGACAAGAAATAAAATGTGAGAAAACAACTGAGAATTATCTGCCTTGTTACAGATTTGAAATCAGGAGGTTTGAATATATGGATAATAAAGGAGACAAAGGCTGGAACCCTTATCTTGCAGGCGCTCTTACGGGAGTGTTAATAATATTATCTGCCGGGATTGCAAAGCAATATTTTGGCGCTTCTACCTGTTTTGTGCGCATGGCTGGTTTCATAGAACAGATTTTCTCTGCCGAACATGTGGTTAGTTCTGAGTATTTCAACCGGGTTGTGCCGTATGTGGACTGGCAGGTAATGATGGTGCTTGGTATCCTCATAGGGGCCTTCATTTCATCCATGACTGACGGAAGTTTTCAGATAAAGGCGGTACCTGATATGTGGGCGGAACGTTTTGGCCCCAGCCCGCTTAAGAGAGGTATGTTTGCCTTTATAGGCGGAATAATACTGATGTTCGGGGCAAGACTGGCCGGTGGCTGCCCAAGTGGTTATGGACTGGGGGCGATGGTCCAGCTTGCAGTAAGCGGACTGATAGTCGTCGGCTGTTTTTTTGCAGGCGGTATAATTTTTGCAAACATAATTTTTCGCAGAAGTGAAAGAAAATGAATATATTGGTAAATGGATTGATCACAGGGATTTTTTTTGGATTCCTTTTACAGAAAGGAAGAGTGGTTCGTTACGATAAACAGATGGGTGCACTTCGGCTGATGGATATGACTATCGTTAAATTCTATTTTTCGGCAATCCTGACCGGAATGATAGGAGTAACAGTTCTCCATAAACTCGGAATAAGTCCCTCACTTATTTTACCGGTAAATATCGGGGCAAACATAATAGGAGGTCTTATTTTTGGTATCGGCTGGGCAATCATAGGTTATTGTCCGGGTACAGCCCTCGGGGCATTAGGGGAAGGAAGGATCGATGCATTATGGGGCATCATGGGGATGTTGGTTGGCGCTGCGCTTTTTGCCGAGGTATTTCCTGTAATAAGTGATACTATTTTAACATGGGGCAAAGAAGGCTCCATAACATTGCCTCAGGTATTCGGAATCAACGACTGGTTTATCATTATCATATTTGTTGCTGGAGGGTTGGGGCTGTTTTACTGGCTGGAGAAAAAGGGACTATGATAATACTCGCTCTTTCCCTCGCTTCTTTTCTGTTTGCGCTTTGGAAAAGGCCTCTGCTACATATCGGGCTCGTTCTTCAGGTCGCATATATAATCTCAAGAGGGATACAACTGGAACGGTTGCCGCTTGTTGGGCCTCATGACACGCTTCTTTTTCTCTCTGCTTCAATTGCTGCATTCTCCATCCCGTTTGGTTTTCTTTTGAAGGACAGAAAACAGTTTTTTAACGTTGTCACCGTATTGGTTTCTCTATATACTGTATTTGTAATGATCTCCAAACAGCATAATTCACCGCTTCCACCGGTATTAAAAACATTCTGGTTTGAATGCCATGTAGTGCTTGCATTTATGTCGTATGCACTTTTTGGGATTGCGGCGATACTTGGTTATATTTATTTGAATGATAAGCAACCTCCCATCCAACCTTTGACAAAGGAGGGTGAGGCGGGATTTGAAAATCATTCCCGCGAGAGGCAGAATACAACTGAAGGACTGCAATACAGGGCTGCACTTATTGGCTATTGTCTGTTTACCCTGTCCATGATATTCGGAGGTATATGGGCATATCTTGCATGGGGAACTTACTGGATGTGGACGCCCAAGGAATTGTGGACCAGCATTTTGTGGTTATTTTACAGTTTTTACCTGCATGCACGACTGAGGCAATGGTGGACCGGCAGGCCGATGGCTTACCTCGGTATCGCAGGATTTGTCATTACAATGTTTACATATCTCGGGGTGAGTCTTTTAATGAAGAGCTCGCACAGTTTTTGATGAAAATCGAGTAATGAATAATAAATATCTGTAGATAACTTCTATTTGTCCGTCATTCCCGCAGTCCTTTGAGCGGGAATCCAGAATCTTTTCAAGGAACTGGATTCCGGCTTACGACCTGCCGGAATGACAAGCTAAAAGGTGTTTTCGGGTAAATGACAGTTATACTGCAAGAATAAGAAAACTGATGAAAAAATTACTTAAACATCTTGCAAACTTTTTCTTCTCCCTCAAAACAACTCTGTGGTTGTTGGGTTTCATGCTGGTGCTGATGCTTGCAGGCGCTTTTATCATGCCGGCTCAACAGGAATTCGAGACAATTCATTCAATCCCGATGTTTGAATGGCTGAAAATCCAGCCGATTACAATCACATGGTGGCTGTGGGGTTTGATAGGCATACTCACGTTCCTTACTGTCAATACACTTTTCTGCAGTGTTGAATCTATTATAAAGAAGCGAAAGGTTACTCAATGGCTACTGCTGATCTCCCCGCAGATAATACATATCGGGTTCCTCTTTATGTTGCTTGCACATTTAATGAGCGCAGTCGGAAGTTACCAGCAGTTTGCAGTTGCCCTGGAAGGCAATATGTTCAGGATTTCAGATAACGCAGTTTTAAAAATTAAGGATATAAATATTCAGTCAGATTACAACGGATATATTACTGACTGGAAGGTCGGCGTTGAATATCTCAAAGAAGGGAAAATGTTTCAGACAGATACAATTGTACCAAACAGCCCTTCGGTGCGGATGGGGTTTAATATAAATGTTAAAAATTTGCAGGAATATCCTTATAAAGCAATTCTTCTCCAGATAAGCAGGGAACCAGGCGCTGTCTGGGCTCTGGCCGGCAGTATTTTATTCATGGTAGGTATCATTACTCTTATCGCCCTGAAGATTAACATGGAAAGGTAAATCGGTGTCCTATGCTGAGCCTTGAACAGAAACTCTACCAACTCATCATCAACAGACTCGATGGTGTAAAACTCTCCTTAAGTTCTTACCGGGAGAAGGCTATAGAACTTGTTCAAAAAGGGGTCGGAGGGTTCATAATCTTTGGCGGTAAAAAGGATGAAGTAAAAAGTTTTATCGATAACCTGCAGACTGTTTCGGAAATACCTCTTTTTATGGCGTCAGATATAGAGCGTGGAGTTGGGCAGCAAATTGAAGGCTCAACACATTTCCCCTGCCAGATGGCTGTATCAGCTGCAATTAATAAAAACAAAATCGATGATGTGAAAATCCTCCATGATGCAATTCATGCCGTAGCTCAGGAAGCTATTGATATCGGGATCAACATGCCATTAATTCCGGTTCTGGACGTGAACAGGAATCCTGATAATCCCATAATCTGTACGAGGGCTTTTTCTGATAATCCGGAAGAAGTTGCCTGGTATGGAAATGCTTATATCAGGATTCTTGAAGATACAGGCTTAATAAGCTGCGCAAAGCATTTTCCCGGACATGGTGACACATCTATTGATTCTCACATTGAACTTCCGGTGATTTCAAAATCTTTGAACAATCTGGTGGATATAGATATATTGCCTTTCGTAGAAGCTGTAAAGGCCGGTGTAAGCAGCATTATGATTGGTCATCTCAGCATCCCGGCAATTGATATACTGCCCGCTACTCTTTCAGAAAAGATAATAACTAATCTGCTGAGGAAGGATCTGAGTTATGAAGGGCTCGTCCTTACGGATGCATTAAATATGAGCGCATTGAATAAAGAAAAACATGTCCCCGCACAGTGTATAAATGCCGGAGCTGATATCCTGCTTCATCCGGCAGATGCTGATTTAACAGTTGAGGAGTTAGAGCATGCCATTGATTCAGGTGAAGTTCATGAGATCAAGATAAATGTCGCTGTCGAGAGAATTTTGAGAATGAAGGCCAGGATAAAAAATATTAAAATACAGGAAGCCGACTATGAAAGTCACAGGGAACTTTCCACAATAATTTCTGATAAATCTGTTACCCTTGTGAAAGATACCTCCGGAGTATTGCCGATAAATGATGTTAAAGGTGTTTATCTTGCATTTGTGGGTGATGAGAGTGTTTATAAAGGGACACCGCTTAGAGGTTTTATACCGGATAATTCCTCTTTTTCTGTAGGGGCAGGTTTTAAACCTGCCCCTACAATTATTATTGCAATCTTCACAAATATCGCTGCATGGAGGGGAAGTTCAGGCATTAGGGAAGAGGAGATTCATGGCATAATAAAACTCATCAAAACATCTCGACACTCCATCGTGATATCTTTTGGAAGTCCTTATGTGCTCAGGCATTTCATGAGCGCCGATGTGCTTATTGCTGCATATGACACGGCTGTACAGGCACAGTTATCAGTTATTAAATGTTTGAAAGGGGAGGTGGGTTTTCCGGGACGATTGCCGGTTGAACTGAAAAGTCAGTTCGGGATCTGATATCAGTGTATGCAGTCGGAAATTTTAAATGCATAGTGCAAATACATATTTTTCTCTACAGGCACCCAATAGGCGTCCCATGTTGACCCTGATGCTTCAAATTCAAGACGTTGCTCCTCTCCACTTTCCCATAAAATGGGAGCCCTGCACCAGGGGCATGGGTCTTCCCTTTGAACCCATGTTGAAAAGCATTTCTTGCCGGGAACAGCGCCAATTTTTGTTGCAGCCGCATTAGAAGCAATTATCTCACGTGTATATGATTCGAGTAGAAGAGTTATGCAAGGCATTCTGTCAAGAATTATCTGGTTCAGGTAAGATCTTTTCTGCAGGATCTCCTCTACTTCCACTATCTCCTTTTCCCATTCTAAACCTTTTAGAACTTTTTTCACTAAAATCGGGATCATATCTTTAAAGACAGGTTCTTTAATTATGTAATTGCTGGCGCCCATTTTCATCAGTTCTATCGCTGTTTTTTCGTTTCCATGTTCAATAATCAGTATATAAGGAACGCTGCATTTTCTCTCAGAAAGAGTTTCAATAACCTGCCCGGCTGTCATATCAGGGAGGTCACAATCTAATAATAATACCGAGTCCTGATTTTCAGCTACTTTATCAATGGTGTCTTTTCCATTAAAAACACCTATAACGTGAAAGCCTTCTTTCTGTAAGGATTCCTGTATCAACTGATTAAAATTATTATCATTTTCAGCAACGATAATATTGATTTGGGACTTCATTTTTGTTTTTTAAACTAACGCTAAGATAAATAAATAAGTTTTATCAGCTAAATGTTATACAATAGGATCCAGTAATGTCAATGGAGGAAAACACTATGTGCTATTCTTCGAGACCAATAAGAAATTCATAGATACATCCGGCAAGGTCTCTGCTGTACCCGCCCTCAAGAATAGCAAACGTGGGTTTTTGTAAACCGGCAAGCATTCTTCCTATCTCACCGTATGTTTCTTTTTCGAGAGAAAAGCTGGTTATGGGGTCGAGTTTATATGTATCAAAACCGGCAGAGATTGCCAGTAAGTCAGGGTCAAATAATTCCACTTTTTCAAGCCCCTGCTCCAGAATAGATAAATATTCACCAGGGCTTGTTTGCGAAGGGAGTGGATAATTAATACAATTTTCCCTGCTTCTGAGCCCCGTGCCAGGGTATAATGGGCTTTGATGAAGAGAGAGATACAGGAAATCTTTTTTACCAAGGAAAATGTCTTCAGTGCCATTGCCGTGATGGCAGTCAAAGTCTATAATTGCTGCCTTTCCAATTTTCTTTTTCGCCTTTAAAGCGGCAATGGCGATATTGTTGAAATAACAAAAGCCTCCAAGTCCTTTCCTGGCAGCATGATGGCCCGGAGGACGCATAAGAGAAAATGTTTTTTCACCTGTAGCTAAACAATGCATGGCTGCATCGACTGCGCTTCCGGCGGATAATTTTGCAATGTTGTATATGCCGGGAAAAGAAGGCGTATCAAAGTCAAAGAAATTTTCTTTCTTTATGCTGTCAAGCAACGCAGGCGTGTGTGCAAGCAGAATATCATCATCTGTGCAGGGGACAGGTTCAATAAATTCAAATCCTTTCTCTTGGAGGTAATCATAAGCAGCCGATACCCGCAAAGGAGATTCCGGATGACCGGGCTGAGAATATTCAAGACATTTCGGGGAATAAAATATTTTCATGATGCAACTCTAATACTCCTCTCAAAAGATCATTATTTAAACTTCAATTTCCATCAAGTCCTCTGCCACTAAGACCTTCCCGTCAAAAACTTCCTGAGCTTCTTTGACCCTGTCAATATCAGGAATGTCGGCGGGATAAAGATGGGACAGGACCAGTTTTTTTACTCCTGCTTTTTTTGCGACAAGGCCGCATTCCTTTGAAGTAAGATGTCCCTTTGCCTTCATGGTATCCGGAAACGAACAATCTGCAATGAGAAGGTCGGTATTTATAGATAGTTCAATTATGCCCTGATCATAATCTGCATCACCGGTAAATACAATAGACTTGCCTCCCTGTTCAAACCTGTATGCAATGCTATTGGTAGAATGAAGTGTTTTTGCAGTAAATACATTAAATGGTCCAAGGTCCAGTTTATCCTGAATTTCGATGATATTAATAGAGAAATCTCCCGGTTTGCCCAAAATGGATACGACAGATTTTTCATAATATTGAATAAAACCTGCCGGCGCAACAATAAAAAGGTCTTTTTCCCTTTTAAACTTCGGCGTATAAAATAATGCCTGTATTAAAGGCATCAGGTCAGCGAAATGGTCCGGGTGCATGTGAGTGATGAATAAGGCGTTGATGCCTTTATAGCTTTTGCCTGCCCGTTCAAGCTGAAGCAATGTTCCGCTGCCGCAGTCAACAAGTACTTGCCAGCTTCCTGCTTCCAGATAATAGCCTGGTGCATTTCTTTTCAATGACGGCACGCAGGTGCCGCTTCCCAGGATGATCAGTTTCATGGCTGAAATAAGTATAGCAATTTTAAAATATACACTTCAATTTATATAATATCTCATTGGCCTCAGGCATCATTTTAAGGCAGGTTTTTTAAAGATATTTCTATTTTACCTTGTCAGAAGTTTTTATTGCGAAGTGTAACCCTTCAGTGAAAGGTGGAAGCAACACGCCTCAGATGTTATTTTTTGAATCAGGGCGGTTTCTTCTTTTTAAGGAGGTGGGGTATCTTTATGGAACAAGAGGGGGGAAGGATCAAGGGTAATGTCCTTGGATAGT
>JACRLN010000032.1 GCA_016215115.1 Nitrospirota bacterium | reverse complement strand
TCAAGATAAAAAACACGATAAATGAAAACAACTAATTGATTCGGAAGATTAAATGGAATTTAAGCAGAGATAAGCAAACTTTGCGGCTATTTATTTAATGGAATGGTTACAATTACCCCCCGTCACTGAATGGTTACGTATGGATGAAAAATTTACTTGACTAAACTATATCGTTTCCAGTATCTTTGACCTATGACATCAAATGAAAAAAGAAAGACTTACAGGGTTGCAAAGAGGCTGGAAGTGAAGTTTCATTCAACGGCTGAAAATACCGCTATCACAAATGATTTGTCGAAGAACGGTCTGTTTATTACAACAAGTAAGGGAATGAATCCCGGTAACGATATTGATATCAAACTGCATCTGCCTAATTCAGAAGCGCTTTTTATTAAAGGAAGGGTTGTCAGGAATATGAAGGCAACGCCGGGAGTTAATAACGGGGCACATGTTGGGATGGGCATTGAACTGATAAATCCTCCCCAGGATTTTATAAATTATATGCAGTCTCTTCTTGAATAGAGTCTGTCTATAAAATCAAACACTGAAGCGTCATTCCCGCAGTCTGTTGAGCGGGAATCCAGTCTTTTTAATAGGTCTTGGACGCCCGATTAAAGACCCCCGTTTATAACATTCGAGGGCAGGCTTCGGGCATGACAAAACAAAAAATAGCAATTTAGTGACAGACTCTAACCATCTGACAGCTTTCAGCTATTTGCTAAATTGTCAGGGTTGTATTGAATCCATCCAGTATTTTATAATTACAGTCGCTATATAATTAATATTAAAGAATGCCGAAGTGGTGGAACTGGTAGACACGCACGTTTGAGGGGCGTGTGGAGCAATCCATGCGGGTTCGAGTCCCGCCTTCGGCACCATCTTTCCTTTCTAAGTGGTAAGAAAAATAAAGAAACCACTATAACCGCAGACCAACCAGAACATAACCACAGGTTGGCTTCTTTTTTTCAAACTTTAATCCCTTAAAAAAGTGTTGTGAAAAGTCTGAAAAGAATAAATAGTTCTTGTTTTTAATAGGTATAACGTATTATCATTAACAAATTTTTTATTACATGGGGACACAATGGAAAGAGGGAGAGCATCGCAATGAAAAAACGGATCATCAAGGTCAAGGGTTCCGAAATCTCCATCTATTTACACAATTAGGAAGACTATATTTCTCTGACCGACATGGTGCGCAATTTTGAAGACGGCTCAGTTTTGATTGAAAAATGGCTTCGGAACAAAAACACCATAGAGTTTATCGGTATTTGGGAGCAGCTCAATAATCCCGTTTTTAATTCCCCCGAATTCGAGGGGATTAAAAATGAGGCCGGACTTAACCGCTTCACGCTGTCCGTTAAAAAATGGATTGAAAAAACAAATGCTGTCGGTCTATTGGCCAAAACCGGCCGGTATGGTGGAGGCAATTAAATGATATCGCGATAAACCAAATAAAATCTCTAGTCGGCGCTGCTGCACTCAAGCGCCTTATAGGGCGGGGAAAGACTGACAAAGGAGATGATTGATGCTCAAGCGGTAGCCTTTCAGCTATAATATGTGGGATTGAAGTGCAGTTAAGACTGCTGAACGCAAAAAAAAAGACCTGACCCTGTGCAGTCCCTATTGCCTTGATTTTTAAGACTATTGTAATGATCAAGATGACTAACTATAATAAACAATTCTTTTTTTTGGATAACGGATTCCATGCGCTAATAATAGGATACCGTAATGGTAGACGACAATATGATTTACAAATTCATATATACAGCTAAATAATTATGACAACCTGACTTTATACTGCTACATCTTTCAGAGACAATCTTTTTTATGTCAGTTTTTTTATACAAAATCACCCTATAACTGAATAGGGATTTCCCCGATTGAATTAATTATAGGAAGTTCTAAGATTTAATCAGAATATAACCAAATCCCGATAAAGCCAAACCTTCCGTAAGGTAGGGGCAGAAAGCTAACGGGTCTCAAACAGTAAGACAGCCGGGCTGCCGAAGGATAGCACCTAAGGTAGGCCGGTTTTTTGTTTGAAGTTATTTTTACATGCAGAGGATAATCTTTCAAACAATTAATTGAACTTTACATTTGAACAATAAATGAATTGCATAGAGGGAAAAATGAGAAAATTATTAATAATTTCATATTCATTATTTTTGTTTATACTTTTGTCATTTTTGATCACATGGAAACAAGTAGGTGCTGAAACTCCGCAAATTGCCTCAGGACTTGTGCACAGCCTTACCCTGAAATCAGATGGTACGTTATGGGCATGGGGATGTAACTGCTATGGTCAATTAGGGGATGGCACAACAATTGATTGTATTTCTCCCAAACAGATAGGAACTGACAATAACTGGGTATCAATTGCTGCGGGATTAGGGCACAGTCTTGCCCTGAAGTCAGACGGTACATTATGGGCATGGGGATTTAACTGTTATGGCCAATTGGGCGATGGCTCAACGACTGACAGCACCTCTCCCAAACAGATAGGAGCTGACAATGACTGGGTATCAATTGCTGCAGGAGACCTTCATAGTATAGCTTTAAAATCAGACGGCACATTGTGGGTATGGGGGGATAACTGTTGCGGCCAATTAGGAGATGGCTCAACGACTGACAGCACCTCTCCCAAACAGATAGGAGCTGACAATGACTGGGTATCAATTGCTGCAGGGAACTATCACAGCCTTGCCCTGAGATCAGACGGTACAATATGGACATGGGGATGGAACTATTATGGTCAATTAGGGGATGGCACAACGACTGATAGCGCTTCTCCCAAACAGATAGGAACTGACAATAACTGGGTATCAATTGCTGCAGGAGGCGAGCACAGCCTTGCCCTGAGATCAGACAGTACGTTATGGACATGGGGATGTAACTGCTATGGTCAATTAGGGGATGACACAACGACTGACAGTACTTCTCCGAAACAGATAGGACCTAATAACTGGGTATCAATAGTTGCAGGATTAGGACACAGTCTTGCTCTGAAATCAGATTATACATTATGGGCATGGGGATTTAATGCTCTCGGACAACTGGGAGACAGCACAAAAACAGACAGACATTCACCTGTAAAGATAGGCAAAGGTGAAGCAGATCTAGTTTTAATGTCAGCAAGTAATCTGTCAGTAAAAAAGAAATGCGGGGACAGTTTTAAAGTTACGGCTACGGTAAGGAATTCAGGTTCAAAGCAATCGGGCAAATTTACAATACGTTTTTATCTGTCATTAGATACCGTTAAAGACAGCAGTGATATACTTCTCAAGGGACGCAGTAACGTGATAAAACTAAGTGCGGGCAAGAGTTCAATAAGAAAAACAAAGGTCACTATTCCCAAGGCAACACCTTCAGGCAATTACTATGTAATAGTTTGTGCAGATGATACAAACAAAATAACTGAAATTGATAAAAACAATAATTGTACTGCTTCACAAACACAAATAGAAATATTGCCTTAGATAGTAGCCAGCCAACGAGAGGTAATTATGAGTAAAATATGTTCGGTGCTGATAATTCCACATAAAGACAGATATTCTAATATGGGTACTTTGTATCAAAGACTTCATAAATGGAGGTTACTAAAATGAAACAACTTGTTATAAGTTTGATGTCCACATTACTTCTATTGTTTATTATTGGTCTGAACACAAATGTTTATGCTGTTTCTGAAGAGCAATGTGAAGAATTGGTAATTGTGGTATGTATGGTGGTGGCGGAACCTGTTAGCACTAAACAAATCGTAGTTTACAAATGGAGTCATAGCTCCTATGCCCCCGATGTGGCGGGAGGAAGTGACTGTGCTTCAGCCATAGCAAGTGTTTTAAAAACAGGATATTGTATTAGAGACGTTTCGACTACACAAAACCACATTTATTATACGTTGGTTAAATATAAGTTAAGTGATAAAGAGGCAGCAAAGCAACCAGTAATTCCTTCTAAATGAAAGGATCGCACAGGCAAGAAGTTGCGTATCTTTAAGGCATCGAGGGACAAGATAAGAGTTATAAATAATTACCTTACCTCACAACTCTCTTCTTAGTATTAACAATAAACGTGGAGGGAAAATGAAAGCAGAAAATATACATAAAACAACCCGTTTATTTATTCAGTTGCTTTTAATTGATGCATTGCACTCAATCTTAGGTTATCGATATGTCGGTATTATCATCAATCTTTATCAATCGTAGAATATTGAGAAGCAGGTAAAAGTTCCAGTTATTTGCAGGATTAAATCTGAGGATAGCCGATAGAAATTTTCAATCGGAAGCGGTTTTGTGCGGGTTCGAGTCTCGCCTTCGGCACCATTGAAAAGTATCATTTCCCCCGTCTTTTCGCCGGCATTTCTTTTTGTACGCAAGTCAACATCACCTGATAACTGCCGCCTGTGGATGCGGAAAGCTGACGACAACGCCTTTCTATATCCGGAGGAATTGTCATTTTTGAAAGCCTGTCTTTTGCATCGCGTTCCTGCTGGATGCACCTATTTAAGGAGTCGCTTTCATCCGTATTGCTAAAAATTTTCTGACAATATATTTCAATCTCTGATGGGGTAAACAGCCTTCTCTGAACCTGGCCGCAGTCTGATAAGAAAAGTATTATGAAAAGAATAAAGAACTTTTTAAGCATCTTCTTAAATCTCCATTCCGGTGAGGCTCTTGCAAAAGTCTTTATTCGTCATTCCCGAGGTCTTTATCGGGAATCCAGTATTCTTTATAACCATAGAGTTCAGGATACCCGCCTTTGCGGGTATGACGGCAAAAGCGATTTCCTCGATACTTTTGCAAGAGGCTCCGGCATTGCTTTATTTTACCAGATAATGTTCATGTCTGAAAGTTTTAAATTTTAAATTTCCTTCTGTATACTTGATTTATTGCATGGCATTTCATTTAAATATACTAATCAGTTCATTAGTATGAAGACACGTTTGTCATGCCCGCAGGTAGTAAGCGGGCATCTATGGTTCGACAGGCTCACCATGACACTATTGTTACCCTGAGCTTGTCGAAGGGCTGGATTCCCGCTCAACAGACTGCGGGAATGACGCTTATGTATGCTTACTTATGAACTCCTTAGTAACTAACCAAATATGAACAGGATTAAGTATTACCTTCTGAAACCTTCTCTTAATAAGAGACTCGTGGCTATGATGCTCTTTTTAAGCATGAGCCTGATCTCGATTCTCATTTTTCTTTATTATCAGACAGAGAAGGTCCTGTATAATGAATTCGAGCGTCAGACATCAGCGCTTACCAAGTCAATACAGGTCGGCCTTGAAGAGGTTACAAAAGGAGGCTTTTCAGAAAAACGCCTCGAAAACTACCTTAAAAAGCTGAATACAAAAGGGGTCAATGAGATACAGGTTATAAGTACTTCTGACAAGATAGTTGCCAGCACTAATCCAAAAGATATCGGAAAATGGATTACAAAAAGTCAGAAGACGCTCATGGTAAAGGCTGATATCGGTCAGCCGGTGACAGGAGAGGGGCAGGTGTATAATGTAATGATCCCTGTTCTTTCCGGCGACAAGCATCTGGGATACATAAATCTTACTCTGAATACAGAAGATTTTTCAGTATTTCTTCATACAAGCAACTTGAGGAGGATTGCTGCGGCTTTGGTGATATTCGGCATAGGAATTATGCTTGCTATCTTTCTTGCAACAAGGTATACAAAACCTATTGATCAGATTGTTGATGCTGCAAAACAGGTTGCGTCAGGCAACCTCGATCAGGAACTTGATACAAAAAGAAAAGACGAAATAGGGGTGCTGGCCCGCAGCTTCAACAATATGATCGAGAAGCTGAAAGAAGAGCGTGAACTCAGAGATAAGCTCAGAAAGGCAGAGCATCTTGCCGGTATCGGACAGGTAGCACAGAATATTGCACACGAGATCAAGAACCCGTTAAATTTTATAAGCCTTTCTATCGACCATATGAGGGAATGTTACAAACCCTGTGACCCGAACGATGTAGAGAAGTTTGAATCACTTGTGGTCAATATGAAAAATGAAATACAGCGCTTGAGTAAATTTGCAGAAAGTTTTCTGGGTTATGGAAAGCCTATTGAGTTGAATATTCAAAGGACGGATATCGGGAGAATAATCGAGGATGTACTTGAACTTGTCTCGGCAAAGGCAAGGGAAGGCAATATTTCCATTATAAAAGAATTCAGGTTATTACCTGAACTGTTTGTAGACCCGGAGTTTATTAAGACTTGTATATATAACATTATCATCAACGCCTTTGAGGCCATGCCTGAAGGCGGAACTATTACAATAAGGACGCAAGGTGTTAATTCCATGTTTTTATTTTCTATTGATGATACCGGTGGAGGGGTCTCTAAAGAACAAATATCAAAGATCTTTGAGCCTTTCTTTACCACTAAAAGCAAGGGACTTGGATTAGGACTGCCGCTCACAAAAAGGATTATTGAGGAGCACGGCGGGAAGGTTATGTTTGAGCGTAAAGAAACTCATGGAAGCGTTGTTACTATTCTTTTGCCCATAGAAAAGGAGAAACAGAAATGCCTGTAATTCTTGTTGTCGATGATGAGCCGCTTCAAAGAGATATCCTGAAAACCATCCTTGATTCTGAAGGTTATGAAACCCATACTGCCTCATCTGGCAAAGAAGCATTGAATATTGCGGCAAATATACGTCCGGATGTAATTCTAACTGATCTCAGGATGGAAGGTATGGATGGAATCGAACTGCTTGATGCTATTCCCAAAAAACCTTTTGAGCCGTCAATTATAATCATAACAGCCCATGGCACCATTTCTTCTGCAGTAGAGGCAGTAAAAAAAGGAGCCTTTGACTATCTTGCAAAACCGCTTAATAAAGATACCCTGCTTTTGAACGTTCGCAGGGCTGTCGAGCGCGCAACACTCCTCAAGGAGAATATTCAACTGCAGAAAGAACTTTTTAAGAAGTTCAATATGGAGGGCATAATCGGTAAATCATTGAAGATGCAGAGAGCCATAGAAATCATTAGAAAGGTAGCTCCGTCAACAGTAACTGTGCTTATCAACGGAGAAAGCGGTACCGGAAAGGAACTTGTAGCAAGGGCCATACACTATAACAGTCTGCGGCGGACCAAACCGTTTACCGCTATTAATTGCTCAGCCATCCCGGACAATCTTTTTGAAAGCGAGCTTTTCGGATATGAAGCAGGCGCGTTCACCGGCGCCGTAACGAGGAAGGAGGGTTTGTTCAAGATAACAGACGGGGGCACTCTGTTTCTTGATGAGATTGGAGACCTTTCCCTGCCTATGCAATCAAAACTTCTGCGGGTACTGCAGGACAAGGAAATAAGAAGGGTGGGGGGCAAAGAGGCAATAAAGGTTGATGTTAGAATTATTACGGCTACAAACAAGGAACTTGAAAAAGAGCTTTCTGAAGGAAAATTCAGAGACGACCTTTATTACAGACTCAAAGTCGTAAATATAGAGCTGCCGCCACTGAGAGAAAGGGCGGAGGATATACCTGAACTTGCCGGATTTTTCCTGAATAAATATAACAGGGAATTCGGGAGGAGGATAAAGGCTATTGATCCTGCAGCCTTGAAATTGCTTAGCGAGTACCACTGGCCAGGGAATATACGGCAACTGGAAACGGTCATAGAACGCGCCATCCTGATGAATGAAAAGGATACGGTAACGGCAAGTGATATAAAGAATGAACTATGGTCAGGACAATTAAAAACATCTTTCAATTTCGATATACCGGATGAAGGGATGGATTTTGAAAATCTGGAAAAGGAGTTAATAAAAAAGGCCCTTGCAAAGGCTAATGGTGTTGCTGCAAAAGCCGCAAAACTCCTCGGCATGAGTTACAAGACATTCTTATACAGACTTGAAAAATTCCATCTTAACGGTCATGCGATAAAAAAAAGAGAATAGATGTCATTCCCGCAGTCTGTTGAGCGGGAATCCAGTCTTTTTAATAAGTTCTGGATGCCCGATTAAAGACCCCCGATTACGATATTCGAGGGCAGGCTTCGGGCATGACAAAAATAAAAAATAGCAATTTATAAACAGACTCTAAGTAGACACCTGAAAAGCAAGGGGGCGTTATGTTGAAAGTTAAAGATGTCTTGAAAATGAAAGGTAACGATATCTGGTCTATCGGTTCTAATGAAACGGTATACAAGGCGCTTGAAATTATGGCTGAAAAAGATATCGGGGCGCTGTTAGTTATTGATAAGGGGCAGGTAGTCGGTATTTTTTCAGAGCGAGACTATGCGCGCAAGGTAATTCTTAAAGGAAAATCTTCGAGGGAGACAACCGTTGGAGAATTAATGACTAAAGAATTGTATTCCATAACATCTGATAGATCTGTTGAGGAATGTATGGCATTGATGACAGCCGCACACTGCCGCCATATGCCTGTTTATGAAAACAAAAAGCTGTCCGGTATTGTGACAATAGGTAATATTGTAAATACGATTATTGCTGAACAGAAAATAGCTATCAGTGATCTCGAAAACTATATTAGAGGCAGTGGATATGCTGACGCCGCAAGTAATCCATGATTTAATAGTCTCTTTTATGGGTCGGTCTTGTGACAAAAAACTATTTGGATTGTCATTCCCGCGATCTGTTAAGCGGGAATCCAGAAACCAGAGAACTGGATCCCCGCTCAAAGGACTGCGGGGATGACACGCTTTAAACAATTATTGCAACCCGTAACTGAATGGTTACATTTCTAAACTAATTTCAAACAAATGCCGAAATATATAGTTATTGTTGAAATTTTTCTTTAATTTGTTTAGAATTTAAAGCTAATATGAAAAAATATTATAAAACGGGAATAAATTTTTTATTTGTTGTTTCGTTTCTTCTTATGGGAATGAGTACGCATTCCTGGGCGGACAAGACATATATCGTTAAAAAGGGGGACAGCCTTTATAAGATATCTAAAAGATTCAAGACAAACATTGAGGCTATCAGCAAAGCAAATGAACTTGGTTCAGATAAATTAGCTTTGGGTACCAAATTAATTATTCCGTCAAAGAAATCCGCTAAAGAAGAAGCATCAGCAGCAAATGACATATCATCAGAAAATATACCGGACAAAAATACAAAAGATAATATATCAATGCCTAAGGCCGTTCCACTGATATCCTCTAAGGCAGAACCAGGAACACATGAGGTAAGGGAAGGGGATTCGCTCTGGAAAATAGCAAAAAAATATTCTACCACTGTAACTGAATTAAAAAAGCTTAATAATTTAAAGTCTAATAAACTAAAACTTGCGCAGAAACTCATTATTGAACCACAGCCTCCGCTTATAGATACTGAAACGATAACACCTGTAGTAACACAAAATAAGTCAGATTCTGTTGATGCCGAAGAAAGCGGGGTATTAAGTGACGCTCCGGCATCGCAGAAGAGTAAATTAAAAGAACTATTAATGTTTGTAGCCAGGCAGACGATCGGAATTCCATACAGGTTTGGCAGCAACTCTTCCAAAAGCACCGATTGCTCAGGATATGTTCAGAGAGTTTTCAGCTTTATAGGCATACAACTTCCGAGAAGCGCACGTGAGCAATTTACTCAGGGCGTAGCTGTAGATAAGGAAAACCTCTCCATTGGCGATCTTGTTTTTTTCCGGACGTATGCAACATTCCCTTCCCATGTCGGCATTTATCTCGGGAATAATCTTTTCGTACATGCTTCATCACTTGCCAGAAAAGTAACCATCGACAGTCTCAATACATCGTATTATGTAAAGAGATTCATAGGCGCCAAAAGACTGCAGGGGCTTAATGAACTGAGTCTGAATGATAAATCCCCGATACCGGAATAATAAATACTATTGAACTCGTTCATGGCAGTTTTCTGAGCCATTTATACGACCTTATTCCATGCACTGCTTCCAGAGGTTTTGTACCCAGCAGGCCCAAAATTATTTTTAAAGGCAAATAGTGATATTTATTCAGATACTTAAAGATAAACTTTCTCGTTTTTTTAGCGTAAATAAGTTCCGGAAATATATTTTTTTGTAATAATTGCAGATATCTGTCTGTAATCTGGTTTTCCATAGTATCAAGGTTTTTATCTTCCCTTACAGTCTCGCAAATAGCTTGTGAGGCAAGTTCAGCGCTTCTTTGGGCGTAATAAATCCCTTCTCCTAATAAAGGATCTGCAAAGCCTGCTGCATCTCCAACAAGCATAATATTTCTGAATACGGGCTTCAGCAGGAAATTACCGTATGGAAAGGCGTATCCTTTGATGTTATCTATATTTAATTTGCCAATATTCAGTGTTGACAGAAAATTGTTGAATGAAGGTAAAAACTGTTTTTTATTTTTCTGTGTAAGCCCTCCAAGACCGACTATTAATTTATCTTTATTAGGAAACATCCATGCGTATCCATAATTTATGAAATCAAAATATAGCGCAGGATGATTAACAGTTTTTTGAATTTTAGAATGGCTGATAAAAGCTTCCAGGGCGGTGCCATGATCATTTTGCCATGTGTTCTGATTGAATTCTTCACTTGGGAATTGCCGTCTAATGATACTATTGATCCCGTCTGCTCCGATAAAAAACCGTGTTAAGCATTGTCTCCCGGATTCTGTCCGAATTTTATTGCCGGACATGTTAATGGATACAACTCTCTCTCCCTCGATAACTTCTGTTCCGGCATGCTGCGCCTTTCTCAGGAGGAAATTGTCATATATGTATCTCTCCACAAAATAAAAAGGTACAGGCGAGTCTCTTTTTACTAATAATTTATCTTTGCAGAAAATTTTATAATGCCCGGATTCAAAATTGATAACGCCATTTTTCTTGAGATCTTCTACAGTCTCTCCAAATACCCGTTCCAGAAGCTTGATTGTTTTATGCGTAATACAACCGCCACATAGTTTGTGTCGAGGGAATGTGCTCTTGTCGATCAGCAAAACCTTGAATCCGGACCTGCTCAAAAGATATCCGGCAGTGGAGCCTGCAGGACCTCCGCCGACTATGATTATGTCGTATGTCCTCTTCATTTTCCTAATAGTATCGATCCGCCTGTAAAGAAAGTTCCTGCCACTGCGGCTGTCATGAAGCAGGCCAGGGTAGCGGCTATAAGCGCCCTGAATCCGACTGCCGATATATCGCTGCTCCTTTTAGGTACAAGCGCTGCTGTGCCACCGACGAATATTGCAAGTGAAGCGAAATGTGCAAAACCGTTGAGCGCATATGCGGCTAATACAGCGGAACGCGGGTCGTGAAGTACACCGGAAGATAGGAGGACGGCAAGGTCCTGATATGATTTTACTTCCGTCAGGACCGCCCTTTCGCCTACAAGCTTGGATATCTCAAAGGCATCTGAAGGCGGAACCCCTATTATTAGTGTAAAGGGATAACACAGATAACCCAAGAGCCCCTTCAAAGTCCAGTCCATCTGGATGCCGGTCAGACTGTTTAGCCTGATACCTACGCCTCCGATAAGGAAATCCGTAAGCGCCACAATGCCGAGAAATGCCAGCAACAGCGCTATAATCCCTGCGATCATCTTAACGCCTTCATTTGCATTATTTATGATTGCCTCCATTGCAGAGGACTCCTTCTGATAGTAAGGTGTTATCTCCAATCCCAGTGTCTCCGGAGTTTCGGTCTCGGGCATAATAATTTTAGACATTACTATGGCCCCTATTGCGGAAATTATGGACGCAGACACAAGGTGCCCTGCTATTGTCGGGAAATTCTTATGCAAGATAAAGACATAGAGCGCCAGAACACTCGATGCCGTTGTTGACATGCCGGCTGCAAGGATAGTGCAGAACTCTGATCTGGTCATCTTGCTGAGGTAAGGAAGCACAGTCATGTTTGCTTCAACACCTACAAAGATATTGCTTGAAACGCTGAGGGATTCAGCGCCGCTTATCTTCATAAGTTTTGTAAATGCCCTGGAAAAGATTTTTATCAGCCACGGCATCACCCCGATGTAGTAAAGCAGGCCCATAAGGCTCGCAAAAAATATTATTGTAGGCAGCGCCTGAAATGCCAGAATGAATCCAAGTGATTCTTCTCCCATTTCATTTTTTGTTCCGGGGGGCAGCGCAAGCCTTCCAAAAAGAAACCTGACCCCTGCGGTTGCGCTGTCAAGGACCTGAAGCACCGCATCATTTACAAGAAGAAATGCCTTTGAGCCTGCGGGCACAAGGAATATGAAAAGGGCCAATATGAGCTGAAGTGCGGTTCCCCAGATAATAACGCGCCAGTTAATAACGTTACGGTCTTTTGACAGCAGCCATGCAAACGCCATAAGAATAAATATTCCTGCAAAACTTACAAGATTATACATTTGCTTATCCTTTCGGTTGTATTAATTAGCTATTAGCTATAAGCTGTCAGCTATCAGCAAAGCCCCCCTTTTATAAAAGGGGGAATTTCTCCAAACAAATTCCTGAATAGCCAAAAATCGAATATAATACCGATGATTATGAAATAATATCCAAAATAGCCATCATTGTTCAAGAAATAAATTAAACCCTGTTACGGAATAATCATATATAGACATTTTGTAAATATCATTAGTAGACAATCAGTAGGATAAAAGCATACGGTATGATACCCACCTGATAGAGTAAAGCCATCTTAATATCAAATAGGAGTCCAAGATGGCAAAGAAG
>JACRLN010000031.1 GCA_016215115.1 Nitrospirota bacterium | reverse complement strand
ACGTCGCACTTGACGGTTTACCCGTCCCGGTGATACCCTTTCTCATGGTGGTGTCTCCTTTCGTTAAATTGTTGATTGATTCTCAACTTGAAAGGATACACCGCCTTTTATCTATTTACACACTTTTTGATTTTACTCCCAGGGATCTCGATACCTGTGTTCAGTTGAGTTAACTTAAGTATATTAAGTACAAAAATATCCAGGCCGTAAGCTTTACTCGCCTGTACTGTTTTATACCAGTCCAATTCATTTCCATATCTCTTAATAAGGACTGCTACATCAATAAGATAGATCAGCCTTGATGCAGAGTGGGTTACCCTCATCGCATGCTCTGATAGATGTATCAAGAAGTGGTGCGGCGACATAGTCCGTATTTGAATTCCGGCAATTTCAGTCAAAACCGCATCTTCCCATATCTCATTCATGTCAATCCTTGACGAATAAGGCGCTGGAATAGATGAATTCACCATATGCCAGTGTATATGAAAAGACGGATGCATCGGATTCCTGCTCCTGTAGTCACGGGTCGTTAGATAGTTATTGGGATCCTCTATACTGTCAAAGGGAGAGGGGTCCACAGCATTATAACCAAGGCTGTTTAAGACGGCGTCTGCCTTTGAGATATCCTCTTTTCTTATAAGTAAATCAACATCAGACATGCTTCTCATTCCAATATCCTGATATACAAGTTCGGCAAGCACGGCACCTTTCATTGCAATGACGTCTGTTTTACCATTTCTGAGAGAAGCGACGACTCTGCTGAATTCAGAATAAAGCAGGGTATTCTTTGCAGCAGTGTAAAGGTAATCACGTCTTAATTTGTTAAAAAAATCCTTTTCAGCATCCGTTCGGAATTCAATGATGTTATTATCCTGCAGTTTTTTCAGAATGGTATATAATGTCTGCGTAATTCCGTTCTCATAAGCCATGTTATAAACCCCTGCAAGATCAACAATATCTTTCAGCATTACTGCCATATCGCTGTTCAGCTTTTCATCTGAGAATTCATCTTTTAAAAGGGCTGTAATGAACATCTCTTCATTCGATCTTATTCCGGTGTCGCATGCAGCGTCAAAACCCTTGTACTGCCTTCTCAGGTTATAAAGAAAAGAACTTAACGGGGACAGCAAGAATGAGAGCCTGTTGAATATAGAGAATATCCCCTTCTTTAAATTCAATACCATGCCGGGTTTTCCCACTGCATATACCCGGCCGATAATATCCGATTCTTTTAAGGGACTGTCAACAGATAAAAATGTATCACCCTTTGTCATAAACATACACTTCTCATTATTACGAAATATGCGCACAAGCCTGTGTGCCACCATGTTCCCTTGTGTTTTGTAAACCAGAATATCTCCGATGGATAACTCTTCAGTCTTTACTGGTTCAACATAGATTGTGTCTCCTGTCCTTAAGACAGGTGACATACTGTCGCCGATGACAGGAATCTTTAAATTCGTTTTATTCTTTAATATGCTTTCTGCCACATCAGGGTAATCTATCTTCATATATACCTCACAAGAACTATAAATCCTCTTTCGGCCCCTCTGTTGAGGAAAGCATATTGTCCATCCATGAAATAACAGACAGGAATGCATCTCCGGCAAAGACGACTGTAGCTAAAAGTCCCATCTCAAGAAAATTCCTTCGCCCAAGTGTCGAACCCGAACCGGGATCTTCTTTCTTTAATTCCTCAGGATCAGATTTACTGTCTTTCACTTCATTACCTCCATATTTATACATTCCTGACAAAATCCAATATCTTTTTGTCAGGATAAAAACCCAAGCTGAACATCCCGGCCTTCTGCGATATTTGCATCAAGGTCTCAGTGGAATATTCCATTCTTTGCTTATCCCAGAATGTAAGAAATGCATTTCTTACAAGTTCGGAAGTGGCTTTTATACCGTTTATCTTTATTGCGCTGTTTATTACTGAATGGCTGATAAAAAACACCTTTCTGACAGGCACGCTCGCATTTATCGCATAATTCGCAGTGCCGTGCCATGGTGTGCCATGTGCGATCAGTCCTTCCTCAGATAACGATACGATTACCCTGTCATCGCTCAGTATCCTGATGCCTTTTTCTTCATTCCAGATATTGGCGATAGTGCTCTTCCCGGCGCCTGAGTGACCCAGAAAGAGATACCCCGATCCGTTATCGTCAATACAGCTTGCGTGCAGAAGAACGCCATTACTTTCTGCAAGCAGGTTTATGGTCAAGAGTTCAAGGAAAGGATAAAGAAAATAGTTCTCTCCTTCCTTGTGGAAATAAACTGTCCCGTTCCTGAAGTCATTGTCGAATTCGGCAAACAACCTCCTGCGGCTGCCATTCTTTAACGAGGGAATGGTCAAAAGATTCTCTGTCCTGACCGCTGACCGCTGATCGCTGACTGCTGCTTTCTGACCGCTGTAGAGTCCCCATGTCGTATCAGCCTCAAATAATTTATGATTTGAGATTTTTGATTTGAGATTTTTGATTTGAGGCCTGTTGCTAATTAGTCGCATGTTGCAGTCTGCATGCGATCTGCTGTCTGCGACTGTAAAAAACGGCTTCAGGCATGTATCAATACTCATACCATTCTCAGAGGAAATTGAGAAAAGAATATCTCCGATTTTTATATTTATATCAAGCATAGAATTAATTTAACTTCCTTGTGCGCTGGCCACGCATTTGGGCCCTCTAGTGTTGCACCTTATGGACTTGTTGGGTCCTGGTGCACTGGTCTTGCATGCTGTAAGCACAGCGTCCTCAGGCTTCATTTCAACCCTTGCGATCTCAGGCTTTTTATATTGTTTTTTCTTTTGCATTAGTGGTCTCCTCTCTTATTCGTTCTGCCCTTTTATGGGCGATCTCGCAGTGATAGCTTACCGGACATTCCCCGTCCTTATTGCCCTCAAGCATGGAAATGCCGGGACAGTTGTCGCAGAAGGTGATGTGCTCACATCCTGCGCATTTAGTGATACCCTTTATTTTTCTGGCCCTTATGGATTTGAACATCCTGTAACCGTCAATGAACTTATTATTTTTCAGACAATAATCAGGCTCCGGAACTAGGTCGCATATCCTCAATCTTCCTGCAGACGTTATGTTGAAGCAGTTCCTTCCTGCTCCGCAGTTAAAAAGGAATTCCTTGCTTGCCGGCGCATTAAATTTATCAAACAACTCCGACCATTCCCTTGAACGGTCCTTATCGGTGAAATCAAGATGTATGTTCTCATCAGGACTGATCCTTACGTCGTAAGGTGACATAGAGCCGTCGGTCTTCGGCAGAATGGAAAGGCCATATCTGAATTTCACGCCCAGAGATTCTGCGAATTCCTTCATCTCATTCAGTTCGTGTTTGTTTATGGTGGTAACCATGGTCTTCAAGGTCAGAGGGATCTTATGTTTTAGAAGCAGTTTTATTCCATTGATGCATGAATCATATGAGCCTTTTATTCCTGTAAAAGATTCGTAAGTTTCTGGAGTGGCGCCATACAGGGTGATCTCAACAGAAAAAGGCATGTGTTTACTTAAAAGCAGTGCCGTATCCTCATCTATTAATGTACCGTTTGTAAAAAGCGTAATTATCAGTCCCTTTTTTCTTGCATATGTGTAAATATCACTGAAGTCCTCTCTTAAAAGAGGCTCTCCGCCTGTAAGAAGCATGTAAAGGCAACCCGCGTCCGTGATCTCGTCAATGAGGCGGCATATCTCTTTGCAGGTCAATTCATCTTTTACGGAATTGTCCCTTATGTAGCAATGCCTGCAGTTAAGGTTGCAGTGCGAGGTAAGCGCTATAGCGCCGTCAAGCGGTATGTCGTTCTTTAGCGCTGTCTCGTGCAGTTTCAGGCTGAACTCTGAATATTCAATATTTTTTATCATAAGTATCCTGGATAAATTTAATGTTATTCAGATTGCTGATAAATGCAGAAGTATCATTTATCACAACATCCATCGGGGCCTCGTATTCTCCGGCGATCATTTTACAGATCTCCATGACGTCTCTTTCCCCGTCTATGAACTCCCATATCCTTGTGCCGACCTCATTAAGATTATAAATGTTCGAAAGGTCCCCGACGTCATTTGCTACAGGGATCAGGAGAGCTTCATCTCCGATCTGTCTGAACACGACATTCGGACCTTTCCTGTAAACGCAGTTTACGATATTCTGTTCTTCCATTTCAGTCCTCCTCGCCATAAAATGCTGTTGTTATATGCAGGCAGTTGTCTTTCATTAAGTCCACTTTTTTGGTATTCAGCAACTTTCCTTCCGCAGTATAAAGTATCTCCACTACCGGACTTAGCGGGGCGAGCTTGTTAACAGTAATAACCTTGCCCACCTCTTGTGAATTAAGCCTGACATAGATGCCTTCAGGAAATGCCGAAAATTCATTTACAAGAGTTTTTATGATATGATGGGGGAATTGCTCTTTTGATGTGACTATTATCTCTTTTATGGCCTCAAAAGGCAGATGCCTCGGTCTGTATGGTCTTGGGTGAAGCAGCGCCGTATATGTGTCTGAAATCCCGATTATCAGCGAGTTTTCCGGTATCTCACTGCCTTTACGCCCGTTAGGATAACCGGAACCATCATATCTCTCATGCTCCTGATATATAATATTTGCAATACCTTGGTATTTCCCTTCAAACTTATTCAGTATCCCATATCCATGTTCAGGATGTTTCTTTATTATTTTTAACTCTTCAGGGGTTAATTTGCCCATTTTCTGTATAAGTTCAGGCGGCAGTCTGAGCATGCCGACATCATGAAAAAAGGCCTGCATTGCTATCTCTTCCAGCCTGTCGTCCTGCAGCTTCAGCCCTATGCCTAATCTTACTGCTATGATGACAGTATCGAGTGAATGCTTCACGATATTCATCACCGTATCAGTATCTTTCTCTGTCGTATACAAAAGCTGCATCCAGGTATTTGGCTCCACCTTCAGATGGGAGACGAAACCACATGCATATGAAAAAACCGGATCAATTGAAAAATCCCTGTTTTCACTTATGAGCTGAAAAATCTTAAAAAGGTTATCAATTGCTCCACGATAAATATCTTTTACACTCTTTATCCTGTCCCTGTTTATGTGATCAAATGGTTCTTCCACTATTGTAAATGAGATCTCTTCCACTGCAAGTTTATCCGGAGTATTTGCACGCATGTTTAGATCAGCTTCTTCTGTGATTTCCCTTGCCGGGGCATTTAGACGCATGTTTAGATCAGCCTCCTCTGTTATTTCCCTGAATGCAATATCTTTTTCTTTGGATTCAGCTTTGTGCGCATCGTATTGTCCAAGTACTTCATATGCGTCATCCCAAATCGGAGGGTTAGTCATTTTCATCCCTGTGTTTTGCTTCATCGGCTATAACCTTTCTTACATCCTGCAAATCCACGTTATATTTCTTTTCATAGGAAGTAACAAGAAGAGAAAGGTCGCATATCTGATTTATCCTTCTCGGTATTCCATCTGTATGCTCATGTATCAATTTTATTGCATCGAAGGTAAATAGTGACTCTCTGGCGCCTGCATGTTTCAACCTGTGAAAAATGTAATTATTCGTTCCCTCCAATGAAAGATGTCTCAAATGAAATTTTATTGTGAGTCTTTGTTCAAGAGATGTTATATTGCGGATTATTTTTCTTAATTCAGGCTGGCCTACAAGTATTACAGTCAAAAGGAATTTGCCGTCAATCTGGTAATTGAGAAGCAGTCTTATCTCCTCAAGTATATGCATATCAGTAATCAGATGCGCCTCGTCTATTATTAAGACTGTCGTTTTCCTGTTATGATAATTGGAGGCAAGTTTATCACTGATATCATGTATTAGGTCTAATTTTGTGGAGGCTGTGGATTTTACTTTCATCTGATACAGTATCTCTCTCAGAAAGTCATTTACACACAGCAGGGGATTGAAAATCATCGCCACATCAATATTGTTATCTGCCAGCCTTTTTATTACTACATTAGTAACTGTGGTTTTGCCTATGCCTACTTCACCTGTGAACAGGGCCGCGCCTTTTCCATATTTGATGGCATATGATATTCTGCTTCTTGCTTCTTCATGAACAGAAGACGGGAAATATTTATCAGGGTCACTTACAATCTGAAAAGGGAGACTTGATAGTCCCCAGTAGGTTTCATACAAATGCCTCACCCCCCTTTGTTATCCCGGATGCCTCTTTAGAGGGTTTACAAAAACTGTTTGTAACGTATAGGTTTTTCACAGTAATTTTAATTGTCATAGTCGTCCAATCCCGGCATTTACAGCCTACACCTATCTATCGTCAAATCCAGGCTAAAACTTTAACAATGTTGACAATCAGGATTTAAGAAATGTTATCTTATAACACGTTAGGCGCACAGCTCAGCAGGAGGGCGCTTCCTTGACACGGAAGATGTCAGGGGTTTCAGGGAGGTATTGAGTTATTTTAGAAAAATTACAAAACGATAAAGAATTTCTTGAGGTCTACCGCCATAGCACTTCCCACATTATGGCGCATGCCGTAAAAGAACTTTTCCCGGACACAAAGTTTGCAATAGGTCCTGCAATAGCAGATGGCTTTTATTATGATTTCGACTGCGATCATGCCTTCACACAAGAAGATCTGCCGCGTATTGAAGAAAAGATGAAAGAGATCATAAAGGCCAACAAACCTTTTATCAGAAGAGAACTGCCAAAAGAAGAAGCCTTGAAATTCTTCGAGGAAAGCGGTGAAAACTATAAACTTGAACTTATCAATGAGATTACTGACGAAACCGTCTCCATCTATGAAGAAGGAAATTTTGCAGACCTCTGCCGCGGCCCGCACCTGGAATCTGCCGGAAAAGTAAAGGCTTTCAAACTATTATCTGTTGCCGGCGCTTACTGGCGCGGTGATGAAAAGAACAAGATGTTGCAGCGCATCTATGGCGTTTCATTTCCATCGAAAGATGAACTCAAAAAACATCTCACTTTTCTTGAAGAAGTCAAAATGAGAGATCACAGGAGACTTGGACGGGAGCTGGACCTTTTCAGTATGAATGATGACATAGGAGCGGGACTGGTGCTTTGGCATCCCAGAGGCGCTGCGATCAGGAGGGCTATTGAAAACTTCTGGCTGGATGAACATTACAAGTCAGGTTATCAAATTCTCTATACGCCTCACATGGCAAAACTTGATTTATGGAAAAAGACAGGCCACGTTGATTTCTACAAAGAAAATATGTACTCTCCGATGGAGATCGAAGGGCTTGAGTATGAAATAAAACCAATGAACTGTCCCTTCCATGTATCCGTTTTTAAAAGTCATCTCAGAAGTTACAGGGAGTTACCTTTGCGTTTTGCCGAACTCGGCACTGTTTACAGATATGAACGTTCCGGCGTCCTTCACGGTCTTCTGAGGGTGCGGGGCTTTACACAGGATGACGCTCATATATTCTGCAGGGAAGACCAGATCGAAAGTGAAGTTTTAAAGGTGCTGGAATTTACACTTTTTATTCTGAAGACCTTTGGATTTTCCGACTATGATATTTATCTTTCAACAAGACCCGATAAATATGTCGGAACGGAAGACGGATGGAACAAGGCAACCTGTGCATTAGAAAGCGCTCTTTTACAGAAAGGTCTTAAATATGACATTGACCAGGGAGAAGGCGTCTTTTATGGCCCCAAGATTGATATAAAAGTCAGGGATTCGCTTGGCAGACAATGGCAGTGCAGCACAATACAGGTTGATTTCAATATACCGGAAAGACTCGACATTACATACAGAGGAACTGACAGCAAGGATTACAGACCCATTATGATACACCGTGCGCTCATGGGATCGCTGGAGCGGTTTTTTGGTGTGTTAATTGAGCATTATGCAGGGGCTTTTCCTTTGTGGCTTTCTCCGGTTCAGATATCCGTATTGACTATTTCAGAAAGACATGTAGAATATTGCAAGAGAATATTAGACTCATTAATTAATTCAGGAATACGGGCTGACACTGACGAGGATAACGAGAAAATAGGCTTTAAGATAAGAAAATCTACTATATTAAAAACTCCCTATATGTGTATAATAGGTGACAAGGAAATGGAAAGCAATACAGTAAATATAAGAAAGAGAACCGGCGAAAATATCGGGGAAATGTCTTTAGAGAAATTGACAGCTTTTCTCAAAGATGAAATTTCAAACAGGAGGTAGTCATAGAAAAAGAGTTAAGAATCAACCGTTGGATAAGGGCCAAAGAACTTAGAGTAATAGGTCATGACGGAAGTCAATTGGGCTTAATGGATATACGCAGCGCTTTAAAGCTTGCAGGAGAGCACGACCTTGATCTTGTAGAAGTAGCGCCGGGTGCACAACCCCCTGTCTGCAGGATAATGGATTACGGGAAATATCGTTACCAGCAAAGCAAGAAGCATTCAACAAAACATAAAACGATAGACTTAAAAGAAATAAAAGTAAGACCGCAGATCAATGAACATGACCTGCTTTTTAAAATGAAGCATATAAAAAGATTTTTGGAGCACGGAGATAAAGCAAAGATTACCATGATGTTCAGAGGCAGGGAGATTGTTCATGCATCAATTGCGCAGAAAGTTTTTAAACGCATCTCAGAAGAATTTTCAGAGACAGCCACTATCGAACAGGCAGCAAAAATGGAAGGCAACCGCATGACAATGGTTCTTGTACCAAAGTAAGTGAGAACTAAGAACTGAGAAATAGGAACCGGGAAGTAGGAATTTAAGTTTTTAGTTTTTTTAATTTTCAGTTCTTAGTTCTAAGTTCTTAGTTTTGAGTTAATCAAGGAGGAGGTTATAATGCCGAAGCTGAAAACACATAGAGGAGCTGCCAAGAGGTTCAGGAAGACTGCAACCGGCAAGTTTAAAAGGAGCAAGGCCTACAGGAGCCATCTTTTAACCAGCAAATCCTCTAAGAGGACCAAACATCTTAGAAAAAGCGGATTGGTTGATAAGGCAAATTTCGATCACATTAACAAAATGATGCCTTATTAAAATCCATCCACTATCATTTCTCTTTATTAATTTTTAATAATACGTATTTCAATATTTTAATAAATACTGTATAATTACGTTTGCTTTAAAAGAAATATAACACTGCTGTCATTCCGCACTTGATGCGGAATCCAGTAGGGGCAATTCATGAATTGCCCCTACTTTCGCAGGAATGACAATCAAAAAGCTAATTCAGGAGGTAGATATAAATGCCGAGAGCAAAAGGTGGTTTTAAAACAAAAAGGAGAAGGAAGAAAATTCTCCAGATGACAAAGGGCTATTACGGATCCAAGAGCCGTCTGTACAGGATTGCGACAGAGGCGGTTGACAAGGCCTTAACGTATGCCTATAAAGACAGAAGAGCGAAAAAGAGAGAATTCAGGGCCTTGTGGATTATCAGAATTAATGCAGCGGTCAGGGCCTTAGGAATGTCTTACAGTCAATTCATGAACAAACTCAAAAAGCAGGATATTGCATTAAACAGGAAAGCCCTTGCAGATATGGCTTATAGCAATCCGCAAGCCTTCAACAGCCTTGTAGAAATGGTTAAAAAAGGGAATGCTCAATGATATCCAGACCATAAAGAATCTTGCCGGGGAGGAAATAGAAAAAGCTGATAGTCTTAAATCAATCCAGGAATTAAAAATAAAATACCTTGGCAAAAAAGGAATTCTTACCGGCAAATTAAAATCCCTCGGTTCAACTCCTCAGGAAGACAGGCGCGAATACGGGCGTATTCTGAATGAAGCAAAAATCTGCATAGAAGATCTGCTCAGCAAACATGAAGCAGCTTTCAAGACTCTTGAATTAAACAAGACCCTCCAAACGCAGCGCATTGACGTTACTGTTCCGGGATATTTTATTCCGGCAGGACACCTTCATCCCACAACACAGGTACTTGATGAGATCATCAGTATATTCACTTCATTGGGTTTCAATGTTGAAGAAGGACCCGAGGTTGAACTCGACTTTTATAATTTCGAAGCGCTTAACATGCCTAAAGATCATCCGGCAAGGGATATGCAGGACACATTCTATATAACAGAAGATATAGTATTAAGAACACATACTTCATCTGTGCAGGTGAGGATCATGGAAAAAAACGCCCCGCCATTGAGAGTTATTGCCCCCGGAAAGGTTTACAGATGTGATGCAGACGTCACTCATATCCCTATGTTCCACCAGCTTGAAGGTTTTATGGTTGACAGAGATATAAAAATGAGCGATCTCAAAGGGGTGCTGGAAGTCTTTATTCATACGGTCTTCGGGCCTGATACAAAATTACGTTTCAGGCCGAGCTTTTTTCCGTTTACTGAACCGAGTGCGGAGATTGACATATCCTGCGTCATTTGCAAAGGTGCGGGATGCAATGTTTGCAAAAACACCGGCTGGCTGGAGATTCTTGGGGCCGGCATGATAAACCCGAGGATTTTTGAAATGGCCGGATATGATCCTGACCAATATACGGGATTCGCATTCGGGATGGGAATAGAACGTGTGACAATGCTTAAATACGGGATAGATGATATCAGGCTGTTTTACGAAAACGACATTAGGTTTCTGGGACAGTTTTAGATTAAATTGAGTCTGGGTTATAAACTCTGTTCGTCTGTCATTCCGGCAGTCCTTAAGCCGGAATCCAGCCTTGATTTTTCTGGATTCCCGCTCAACAGACTGCGGGAATGACGGTTCAATGTTTAGGTTATAAACTCTTAATAGAAGAGAATAGAGGGAGTTGTTTCATTGAAAGCATCATACAAATGGCTTAAAGAATTCACTGATTTTTTACTTTCGCCGAAGGAATTGGCTCACGCCCTTACCATGGCAGGTTTTGAAGTTGAAGGCATGGAAGATATTGAAGGTGATACCTTACTTGACATCAATGTAACTCCAAACAGGCCCGACTGTCTATGTATTAAAGGAATTGCCCGCGAAATATCTGCAATATTAGAAGTCCCTTTTAAAGCCATAACAATTGACGTCCGGAAACAGGAAGGCAGAGGTCCTGAAATTGAGATTAAAGATTCCCCGCTTTGTAAAAGATATGCATCAAGGACAATTTCCGGCGTGAAACCTGCTCCTTCCCCTGCATGGCTTATTAAACGTCTTGAGTCTCATGGATTCAGGGCTTCGTATAACATAGTTGACGTTACCAACTATGTACTTTTGGAAATGGGGCAGCCCCTCCATGCCTTTGACCTCGATAAACTTGCCGGACAAAAAATTGTGGTTAAGACAGCAGGCTCAGAAAAAACTTTCCGTACGCTTGATGATGAAGACAGAAAATTAGGCAAAGATATGCTGCTAATATGGGATGCGAAAAAGCCTGTTGCTTTAGCAGGTGTTATGGGCGGACAGAACACCGAAGTTTCTTTATCAACCGTAAACGTACTTATTGAAAGCGCATATTTCCATCCTGCATCAATAAGGAGAACATCCAAAACGCTTAATATTACTTCTGAGTCTTCATACAGATTTGAAAGAGGAGTTGATATAGACAATGTTGCAAAGGCGCTTGACAGGGCTGCGCAAATGATTGCTGAAATTGCGGGAGGGAGGGTTTCAAACCTGACCGATATTTATCCTGAGCCTTATGAACTTAAAAAAATAATTGTCAGGACTGAAAAAATAAATTCACTCCTCGGTATTGAAATTAAAGAATCATCTATTCAAAAGATATTGAACAGCCTTGGTTTTGAAACTAAAAGGGAAGGGGAGGGGTTTATAGTAACTCCTCCAAGCTTCAGACCGGATATCCAGAGAGATATGGATATCATAGAGGAACTTGCAAGACTTTATGGTTACGATAAAATCCCTGCCACGCTGCCGTGTATCAAGGTGCAGCCTGCTCCTGTAAATAAACGGCAGGACCTAATCAGGACCACAAAAAATGCCATGATCAGATCAGGATTTTCAGAAGTGATAAATTACAGTTTCTTCAAGCCTGACACCCTTGATAAACTAAATTTACCACCTGATGATAAAAGAAGAAATCTGGTTTTCATAAAAAATCCTTTGAGAAAAGAAGAATCAGCGATGAGGACCAGCCTGATACCGGCCTTGCTCAATAATGTAAGTTTGAATCTGAATCATGGAGAAAAAGATATCAGTTTTTTTGAGGTGTCGAGGGTCTTTCTTCCCTCGGACCTGAAACTGCCGGATGAAATCATCCAGATGGCTGCAATCTCCAATAATAATAAGTCAGCAATGTTATGGGAAAGCAAACATGACGGTTTCTATGATTTAAAAGGCGCACTCGAAAATCTTTTCAGGGATTTAAAAATAAAACAATACTATTTAATACAGGATACGTCTTCAATCGAACCATACCTTCACCCGGGCAAATCCTGTTCAATAATTGTAAATGGAGAGAAAATAGGCTCACTCGGGACAATCCATCCTCACGTCTCGGAGTCATTTGACATTAAAGGCAGCATAACCATACTCGAAATTTACGATTTAGAGAAATTACTTGAACATGTATCATCCGGAACAACGTTTGTATCATTGCCCAAATTCCCTTATGTCGAAAGAGATGTCGCAATAATAGTTTCAAATGAGGTGTTAGTTGAACAGGTGAACAGAGAAATATTGAGTGTTGATTCAGATCTCATTGAAGCAGTAACATTATTTGATATTTATACAGGGAAACCAATTCCTCAAGACAAAAAGAGCCTCGCCTTTTCCATTCGTTACAGGGCCGCTGACAGGACCTTGACTGACGCAGAGGTTGATTCCTTGCACTCCAATATCGTCGAGAGACTCAAAAACACACTTAACGCCGAGTTACGCGGCTAAGAGTAGTTTCTACTTTCCAATCAAGAAGTGTCATTCCCGCTTGTCGGGAATCGTAATTCAAAGAAAAATTCGTTATCTAATTTAACATAATATATCTTATCGGACATTAGATATGTCAAACTTTTGTTAAGAAGATGTGAAACCGTGAATGACTACCCTTTTAAAATGGCTTTCAGCACTGGATTTCCATTGATTGCACAATTATTAGGCACATGAAAAACATATTTAAAACAGGATGTTATGTCATTTTCTCTATTATTTAAGAGGTTCTGCAATTAATCCGGAAGCAGTCAAGGAAATGACTAATACTTTCAAGCGGTGACCCTTTGATAGATTATCTGACTTTATTGTAAGTTTTAGATAATTATCTGAAATACCTTTATATAACCCTTTGATTGCAGTATTATTCTCAACTATAACATCAAGTGTCTTCCCCAAGTTCTTATTTAAATAGATATTATTCTTTTTTTTGGCAATTTCTAACAATATCTTTACCCTATCGTGCTTAATTTTTTCATTGATATGATTGTCATATAAAGAGGCAACGGTGTCAGGTCTTTTTGAGTAAGGGAACACATGTAAATAACTCAGAGGTATTTGATCAACAAGTTTAACAGTTTCTTCAAAATCCCTTTCGCTTTCTCCAGGAAAGCCGGCAATGACATCAGTTCCAATTGCAATATCCGGACATGCAGCCACAATATTATCAATAACTTTTATATAAGATGAAGTATTATAACCTCGTTTCATCACTTTGAGTATCCTGTCTGAACCGCTTTGTAGTGGAATATGTAAATGCGAACAGACAGATCCATCTTTGATATATCTCAGGAAATCATTTTTAAATTCCTGAGGTTCTATGGAACTCAGTCTGAATCTAATGTGAGGAAACGATTTAATTAACATATCCACAATATTTAATAAAGTGCTTTTAGGCACAAGGTCTAACCCATATGAACCAATATGTATTCCGGTTAAAACAATTTCTTTATATCCTGCACAATGAAGTTGTTCAACAGCTTTTATGACATCCTGAAGATTAAGGCTCCGGCTGTTGCCTCTTGCTAAAGGTACCGTACAATATGAGCAGGAAAGATTACATCCATCCTGTATCTTAAGGAAGGCTCTGGCCCTGTTTGAATAATACGGCTGTAATATCAAAGGTGATGATAATGGATAACTGCCTGTTACATTAGAGCCGGAACTATTATTAGCCAACTTCTTAATATAATGAATAATATATTTCTTTCCTGCATTTCCTATTGTAAGATTGAGTCCTTCTATTTTAGAAAGTTCATCAGGCTTCAATTGCGCATAACAACCGGCGGCAATAACTTTTGCTCCTGTTCTTAATGCTTTTCTTATAAGTTGTCTTGATTGATAATCACTTTTAGCAGTAACTGTGCATGTATTTACAATACAAACATCAGGATTATCCTTATAGTTAACGATTTCGTAATTTTCATTTATCAGCAATCCTTCAATAGAGGCGCTTTCCGATTGATTAACCTTACATCCCAATGTTTGTATCGCTATTCTCACGCTCTTTTGTCATTCCGGCTTGGCCGGAATCCTTCCCTCTGTTTAAAAATGATTCCCGACAAGCGGGAATGACAGAATCCCTAAATCTACGTCTCTTTCTTCTTAACCCTCAAACTTTTTCTCCATACAGTGAATGCAGTTTTGCTTCCAGTATCTTAATCATTACAAAATTTCCGATATCGATTTTTTCACCATAGAAATTAACGATTTTATTTGTGCAGGTCCGTCCTGTTAATTTCTTGTCGTTCGTCTCACTTGCGCCTTCAACTAAAACTTCAAGCACTTTTCCTTCCAATAATTTGTTTTTTTTGTATGTAATGATTTCCTGTATTTTTAATATTTCAGAAAGTCTCTGAGATTTAACATTTTCGTCAACATGATCAGGCAGATGAAGCGCCTTTGTGTCAGGTCTTTTTGAATATTTAAATGCAAATATTCCGTCATATTCAATCTCGGCAAGAGCTTTTAAAGTACATTGAAAATCTTCTTCAGTTTCGCCAGGGAAACCCGTGATTATGTCAGTAGTTATTGCTATATCAGGTATTGATTTTATCAGCATGTCTATTTTATTTTTGTATTCCTTATATGAATAGCCCCTGTTCATTGAATTCAATATCCTGTCAGAGCCGGATTGTACAGGCAGATGAATATGACCGCATATTTTGGGCAAATCCTTTATTGTGCTGACAAGTTTTTCTGATAAATCCCTTGGATGTGAAGTAACAAATCTGATCCTCCGTAATCCCTCTATTTTGTGAAGCATTCTCAGAAGGTCGGGAAAATCCATATCTTCCGGAAGGTTCCTGCCATAGGAATTTACATTCTGACCCAGGAGGGTAATTTCCTTAAATCCCTGTTCGGCAAGTGAAAGAACTTCATCGTATATGTCCCTGCCGGGCCTGCTCCTTTCCCGGCCGCGTGTATATGGCACAACACAATATGCGCAGAAATTATCACAGCCGTACATTATAGTAACCCAGGCCCTGACCCGCCCTTCCCTGCTCATCGGCAGTGTTTTTGTATGATACCCGGGGTTCTCACGCAAAGCAGTTCTCTGTTTTCTGTTCCCTCTTGTCTGTATTCCACTGCCTATCCATACCTGCAGGCTGTCTATATTGTCAGGTCCGAAAACAAAATCCACATATGGGAATTTTTTTAATATTGCATTGCCTTGCTGTTGTGCAATACATCCAGCCACTGCGATTTTCAGGTTCGGATTATTTTTCTTTAGTGTCCGTAGTCTGCCCAGCTCGCTGTAAAACTTCTGCTCTGCTTTCTCCCTGATACTGCATGTATTAAGCACGATCAGATCTGCTTCTTCAATAGAGCCAGTAGTCCCATAATCCGATTCCGATAAAATGCCGGCGATCTTCTCCGAATCATGTACATTCATCTGACATCCCGCAGTCCAAATGTGGAATTTTTTAGTCATAAAAAACGATACCTCATTGAATCATGAACAATTTATGAATTGCTTTCAGAAGCAGCACTTGTGCAGTGCATCAATTATTCTACTATATTTGAATCGAGTTTTATAAATAACAAAAAGTTGGGTGTCATAAATTTTGATAGACTTAATGGGTCTTAATATATGATCAACTTCAACTGCCTCTGCAAGATGAGAAGGCGCAAGATGTGAATACCTGAGAGTCACTGTTAATTTCTCTTGGCCTAAGAGCCGGGATACCGGCCATCAATCCCGGCATAGCGTATCCAGTAAACATTACCACGTTTATAAATTCCTTTTGCCATGCTTCTTACTCTCCACTACCGCGATGAAAAGATTTATGCTATTATGTTAAAACTCAAGACCCTGTGATTGTCGAGAGCATAGAAAATAAACAACCTGAGGAACACCGTAAGTAGATTATGACAAAGAAATTAACTACAAAATGGCCAATAAAAACATTACAAATATTCCAGATTGCGGGATTCATTCTGTTATTAGTGTTTTTATGTGTATCTGCGTCGTATTCTGCCGGAGACGGAAATATTCTTCGCCGTTCTCCCGGAGAAATCTGCAATGGCTGTCACAGGACAAACACTAATACTTCATCTCCTGGCGAGACAGGCTTTAACCAGACCAACTGGGACAACGCGATAAAGATGCACAGCGCTGAAATCGCCGGTTACTGCTCCAATGCCACATATAAGACGCGGTCAGCTTGTGAGTCCAACAGTGGTGTCTGGACCCCTCGTAAATGGGCGGGCAACAATGGCTGGGGTGTTGCGGGAGGCAAATATGGCGAGTTTACCTGCGCAACGTGTCATACGTCTCATGGTACAACTAACATATATCTTATTAATCAGAATATTTCCGCGTCGAGCGGAGCTGTTCCGGGCGGTACAGTTTATTTCAGGTATCTCACCGGTACTCCTGGAAATGCTCCATATTCCATGGGTGATGATTCAGAAAATCATACATCTTCAACAAGGATCTGCGAGGTTTGCCATTCGGTCACGACTTATCACAGATACAATACAGGCGCCCAGTCGAATAAAAGCCACAATAACGCGTCAAATTGCGTTACCTGTCATACTCACAAGAATGGTTTCTGCGCATGCAACACATGCCATGGAGCGTCAGGATCAAGCGGCGCGCCTTTGATATCAGGCGATCTTGTTACTGATGAGAATGCCACGGGATCACTTTATGCCGGAAAACATCAAAAACATGTCGTAGACCTTGGTTATACATGCGAAACATGTCATACCGGCTATTCGATGCCTGATAGTGTCAATCATTCGATAGATATCGGGTTCAGAGTGTTTTCAATCAGCGGCGGCAGTTATGATGGACAGACAACTGCGAATTATAACGCCAGTGGGGCAAATACTACTGTCACAAAGAACGGCTCGATGCGGTGCGGTAATATCTACTGCCACAGCAATGGGACCTCTGTTTCAAGCGGAACCATACCGGCTAACACTTCAGCCAGCTGGGGTTCGGGCGCATTAACCTGTGCATCATGCCACGGAACTCCCCCTGGTTATACAAATACATCGCCTAAGGCTAACAGCCACTCAAGACACAACTACATAACATGCGAAAAATGCCATTGGAACACAACCAATACAGGGAACGCCATATCCGATTACTCGAAACACGTTAACAGCTCGTACGATATAGGCAACGGCACGGGGACATTGACTTACAATTTCAGCGCATCCGGAGGTTCGTGCAGCGGCGCTTTCGGCTGTCATGGGAACGCAACATGGGGAAGTACGCTCCCGGCACAAGATTATTCTAATTGTGTTTCATGCCATAAGACAACCAGGGGAAGCAGAAGGCAGATAGTTGACTCAAATGGAGATGGTTCAGGGACAGGCGGAGATTTCAAAAAAACTTCGCATCATCACTATCCTGTAAGCGGAACAATTGCCAATGCTGACTGCAATGTATGCCATGACACATCTCAGCACCCCGGCGGAAGCGTAAGGCTGAAAAACGCTGATACAGGTGAAGTATATATTTATGATCCTTCTAATCCTTTGACTGCTGAAAACCATTGTCTCGGTTGTCATGATACTAATGGCGCCAATGGTAATCTAAGTCCCTTCTCAGACGGAAAAACGCTTGGTATCACTCCATATAAGATGAGCAAGGATATAAAAACTCACTGGACAAAGACCTACGGACATAAACAGCAGGGGCTCACCTGTCTTGGAAATGGGAATCCAAATACAGGCTGTCATTCCAGTGGCCATGGTTCTGATTATAAAGGGCTATTGGCTAAAAATTTAACCCTTCCCTTAACACCCGCAGGACAGGGAGCGCCTTATCGAACAACCAACGAAGGGGCATACGAACTCTGTTTCAACTGTCATTCTAACTATTCACGAGTGACAAAGGAAGCCATTCTTGGCGTTAAGGCTGGGAGCAAATACGACTGGGATCACTGGTGGGGTGTAATGCCGCCCTATTATACTGCCTCTACCCAGACAAACTTTAAGGACAGATATGACGCCTCCGGGAAGTCATATGATGACCAGGAAGGCTGGAGAGGCCCGGGGGAGTATTACAACCTGCACTTCTGGCACCTCCAGGATGGAGCAGGAAACGGATGGAAATACAGGGGGAGCATAAACTCGAATATACACTGTCTCACATGTCATAATGTGCACGGCTCAAATACACAATGGGGATGGGTATATGATGAGATGCAGTATAATCATTATGACGGACAAAGCGGAGACCAATACGGCACAATCGGGATACAGAACCTGAACAATCTAAATAACTATCCTATAAACTGCGCTTATAATTGTCATCCTGCGACTGGCGCTTTGAATAACTGGTTTGAACCTGCCGGTGAATAACTGAATATTCCCCACTTGCGACAGCTTCAGAATACCATAGTCTCGGTTTCTTTAATAGATAAGTTAAGTTACGTGTAAAGTATGACGATTATAATCTTAGCCCATCTTCTGCAGTTCAAAAATTGAAAGTCAATTAATCCAAAACCCTTATTTTTCTCTTTGATGCTCTGCAATTATTATCTTCATTTGTTTCTGCTATATCATTCCTGTTGTCTGCACAGACTTTTACATAGTACTTGCCTTTAGGTGTATCAATAGGGATATTGACTTGTATCGTTTGTTTTGAACTTACTCCCACAAGCAACGATGACAAAATGATATCATCAGTTAGTAAAATATCAGACTCTTTGTTTATAAACCTATCCCTGTTCTTTGAAAGATAATACCCTACTGTAAATTCTTTATCCGCTGTTCCAACTCCTTTATTTTTTATTTTAGCCGTTACGTTAAAACTGCTTCCGAGTTTCCTTCTTGCGGGAGGTTTGCTTACGGAAGTAACCGCTAAGTCGGATAGAGGGGTACAGTTTGAGTCGTTTCCGTCTGAAAAACCATCGCAGTCGTTGTCTATACTATCATTACACGTAGTTTCACTATTCTCTGTTGGTTGTCCGATAATGCATGTGTTAACTTCCTGTCCGTTCTTACAAATCAATTGACCAGTTGCGGCACATACACCTTGTCCGCAACTGGTCGGTGTCGAGATATAGTCCTCATCGACTTGACCATCGCAATCATCGTCCATGTTGTTACATGTCTCGGCAACAGGCGGTTTTTCTGTGCATGTGTTATTACCCCATAAACCGGCAGAACATGTCTCAGTGCCTGTTGATGAACAAGCGCCTGCTCCGCAAGTAGTTGGACGGGTAAGATTATCGTCAATTGTTCCGTCGCAATTGTTGTCTTTGTTATCGCAGGTTTCTGCTATCGCTTCTCCAGGGGTACAAGAATTGACCCATCCTCCGTTTGTACAGGTATTATTCCCTGTTCTTGTACATTCACCAACTCCACAGGTGCTCGGTATTGAGGCAATGCCGTCATCGGTCTGACCGTTACAGTCGTTGTCCTTGTTGTCGCAGATTTCAACAGCGTAGGGGTTGATAGTCGAATCAGTGTCATCACAATCCAGAGAGTTTGTTATATAGCCCACAGGCTGATAACATGCCTGTTTTGCGCTGTTAGGATCACCATAACCGTCGAGGTCTGCATCGTAGTAGTAAGTATTGAGATCACATACAGTGATAGCCTGAGGACCATACACGTTGTTGATCTTATAGGATTCAGATACATTTTTGGCACTATCCACATAAGCCCACATGTTATACGTGCCGGCATTAGAATAAGTTACACTTTTGATGCAGGAGGAATCTGTTGCACCTGCGGACAGACTGGCAACGGTGCACCAGAAGTCCTCACTATCACCAGGAGGATTTGGAGTTGCACCTGTGGGTAGATCTTTATAAAAATCTATAATAAACTGCCCTGCTGCAAGAGTTCCCTGATTTTTCACTGTCACTGTTACAGTTACATTCTGTCCGGCGCCGGGATTTACGGGATTTGTGCTAATGCTCTGGATGATGAGGTCGGCCACAGGCTCGCACTGAATCTGAACAGGTGAAGTTTTATTATTTGTTGTACAGATACCCAATTGGCCATTATCGTTATATCCCCACGCCCATAACGTTTCGTCTGATTTTAAGGCAAGGGAGTGATAGTCTCCTGCTGTAATTGAAACCCAATTTTTGTCGGAGCCGATCTGTTTTGGGGAAGTACTATTAGTTGTTGTGCCGTCTCCCAATTGGCCGTAACCATTATATCCCCACGCCCATAACGTTTCGTCTGATTTTAAGGCAAGGGTGTAATAGTATCCTGCTGTAATTGAAACCCACTTGCTGTCGGAGCCGATCTGTTTTGGGGAAGTACTATTAGTTGTTGTACCGTCTCCCAATTGGCCATTTGCGTTATTTCCCCACGCCCATAACGTTCCGTCTGATTTTAAGGCAAGGGTGTGCCCCTCGCCTGCTGCAAATGAAACCCAATTGTTGTCGGAGCCGGTCTGTTTTGGGGAATTACTATTTCTGTTTTGGGGAATTACTATTAGTTGTTGTGCCGTCTCCCAATTGGCCCTTAGCGTTATATCCCCACGCCCATAACGTTCCGTCTGATTTTAAGGCAAGGGTGTGATAGTATCCTGCTGCAATGGAAACCCAATTGTTGTCAGAACCAATCTGTTTGGGGGAATTACTATTAGTTGTTGTGCCGTCTCCCAATTGGCCAGACAAATTATTTCCCCACGCCCATAACGTTCCGTCTGATTTTAAAGCAAGGTTGTGAAAATATCCTGCTGCAATTGAAACCCAATTGTTGTCAGAGCCGGTCTGTTTGGGGGAATTACTATTAGTTGTTGTGCCGTCTCCCAATTGGCCGTAACCATTAAATCCCCATGCCCATAACGTTCCGTCTGAGTTTAAGACAAGGGTGTGAAAGTATCCTGCTGCTATCTGCGGAGTCACTTCCTCTGCTCTATCTGCAAAGACATCCCCAATCAAAAAAACAAGAACTAAAAAAACTGCATACAATAAAGACCGTCTTTTACTTCTCATTTTTTCTCCTCCTGCCAATTCCCGCAGGTTTATTCTCTGTAGAGAACATTAAATGGAGAAGCAAATACTTTGCCAAAGGTTTTTCAATAAAGAAATGATTAAAGAATGGTGGAGAGCTGCAAATTATAACTTATTAATTATACTGATTTTCGAGGATTGTTTTACCGTGATTAAAATTATCTTACTAATATTTTAATCTGTTAAATAAAGACATCCATTCGGGTTTGTCATCGTTTTGACGCTTTAATTAGAGTCTGTGTATAAATTACAAGTTTTCAATTTCGTCATGCCCGAAGTCTGTAATCGGGCATCCAGAACTTCTTAATAAAACTGGATTCCCGCTCAAAGGACTGCGGGAATGACGGTTTAATGTTTGAATTTATACACAGACACTAATTAGTAATCAGCAATTGATAGATCAACATGAATGATGCAATCGCTGACTTAATTATTCTAATGAATTTATGGCTGCAAAATAAAGTATGCGGGCAAGACGTGCGTTAACGGGGTCACCCATCACTGTGTTATGATTTATGCAAGAGGTATTGCATGATAAACAGGGTATTCACAAGTAATGTCAGGAATGTTTTTGTTGCCGGGGACCTGCATGGAGATTACCAAAGTTTCAGGTCCATATTAAGCATTTATGAAAAATGCAGAAATGATTCACTTCTGATATTTCTCGGTGATTATGCTGACAGGGGTTTATACGGCATAGAGATAATAACAGAACTTAACAAGCTTCTTGACACAAGAGAAGATATAATTGCACTCAAGGGTAATCATGAAATGTATATAGATGGGAAACCATCTTTTTACCCGTGTAATCTTATTTATGAGGCAGAAGATAAATACGGTTCATGGAAGAAGTTTTATGAGGACATCATGCTCAATTTCCTGACAAAATTGTATATTGCGGCAATAGTTAATAACGTTCTTTTTGTTCATGCCGGGATATCTTCAAAAATAAGAGCTAAGGATGATCTAATGAAACTTTCCAATGAGATATATTTGCTGTGGAGCGACCCCTCTCCGGTACCTGGAGAACACTCAAATCCAAGAGGAGCGGGTGTTTTGTTCGGAGAAGATATTACAGTTAAGTTTCTTTCTTCACTTGATCTGAAAATGATTGTGAGAAGCCACGAACCGGAAAAAGCTGTACGAAGTCCATATGCGGAGCATGAAGGAAAAATCATTACAACTAATTCGTGTGCCTCTTATGGAAAACCGTTCCTGTTGAAAATTTTCACGATGAGTCTAAAGTTCAGACCGCTTTTTTTAGATTGACAGGACTCAATAAGAAAAAAGTTTTGATGTCAATCGGAAATCAGCTCTTTTTCTTTCATCTCCTTCACCATAAGATCAAACTCTGAAGGGTCTTTCCGTCCTAATAGTACAAGCGCGTCATATGGTTCCATGGTCCCTGCCGTATCAACTGATAAAAGATATTTGTTAAAAAGGGCAATAAAAATATTTCGTTTTCTTTCGTCAAAATACTGATCTTCAAAGGCAAAGCTGATTTTCTGAGCAACAAGCGTCATATGTTCAAAATTCATTATAATATCTCCTCGCTTTAAGGATTACTTGAAAATTTCATCTGAGAAAGGAACCCCGCCTAATGATTCTTCCAGATTCTTAAGACCGTTTTCCGATATGCCGAGTATTTCAAGGGAAGCAGGATCGAGTGGATAGTTCGGCTCTTTTTCAGTTGGGCTCATAATGTTTTTTGCTGTTAAATAGTCCGAAATGTGTATCAATGCTGCATGTTTTACATTTCTCTTTGCAAGAGACGGCGTATGATGGAAAAGATTTGTATCTATGATAATATCAGGCAATTTCCATTCTTCTGCAAGCCACATGCCGATATCGGCATGTGTAAAATTCAAAACCTTTCTCTCCGCGTCAAGGAGAGTTTTTTCCTTTTCAAATGCATATAATATTTCTTCAAATGTTTCAGGGAAATATCTGTTCAACACCAGATAACCCAGGTCATGCAGCATTCCCATCATCAAAGCCTCTTCAGTTATATTAAGCTTGAGATCCCTTGAGAGGAGCCTCGCATTAAATCCAACGGCAACTGAATGATTGAAAATCTTCTGGTAATCGACAGCCTTTCCGCGTTTCCCGTCATCAAGTATAGTCATTAAAGATATTCCGAGTGCAATATTCTTGACATTATTAAAACCTATTCTCATCATTGCACTGCTTAGTGCGTCTGTACTCACCTGAAATCCAAATAACGCAGAATTGGCAACACTCAGGATCTTTGCGGATATGGCAGGGTCTTTCTCTACAATATTTTCAAGTTTTCCTACCGAAAGCAACTCATCGCTGAGAAGGCTTAATACTTCATGTGCAATTACCGGTATGGTCGGAAGGTTCTTTATGTTTTTAACAAAATCCCTTAACGATTCGTTCATATTTACATTATACTTTTATAGCTTAAAATATGGAATAGTAGAAGTCCTTAGCAAGTCGTCATGCCCGAAGTCTTTAGTCGGGCATCCAGTTCTTTATCTGTCTGGATTCCCGCTCAACAGACTGCGGGGATGACGTTTTTTATCATCTTCCTGCATCCAAACAGACTCTTTTAACCAATTCCATATGTTAAAATAATTATATTCAACCATGCCGAATGAGCTGATCAAAACAATAATCAGTGAAGATGAATCCATTCGTAACCGTTCAATTAACTATCTATTGCAAGACAAAGACAGGGATGAACTCTTAATACTTACCGGGGAACTGGAAGCGTTCCGTAAATCTTCCGGCAATCTTTATCATAAAGTCAGGGCCTCTTTATTTCTTTTCGTAATATACAGATATTACATGCAATATCGTAAAGAAACACTTCAACATGGGAAAATCCCTTATGATGGAGTAAGGTTTGCTTTTGACAGAAATTTTGAAAAAGCAATAGAAATTTATCAAAAAAACGATGGTCACAACAGCGCATTATGCAGCGCTTTAGCCGAATCATATTACAATTTATCTTTTCAATATTTACTTGATCAGGTCAAGTTATCAATAAGCCGCTGTGATGAAAACTATCATCTTTACAATATCAATGGACTGGATGATTATCCGTTTTCAGTACCTGACGAACTAACGACCCCTGATGCTGAAACAGGTCTGTATCCTGTTGGAATGGATGCTTCGCCTGTAAGACTGGACCCCTCCCACAGCGGATGGTCCGATATTTTTTTCCTCGGAATGGATTTTCCTGAAGGCGCAAGAGTTATCAATTTATCAGTTAATTTAAAAATTAACGGCAGCGACGATCAAATACTTCCTCCATGTGAATGCTACTGCCGTTTTACAGAAGAACCTGTAATACACTTAATATCTATTGATCTGAAAGCCTCCAAGAAAATTTCGACCTCACAGGAACTATTCAATTTTGGAAATGATTATCTGTCACTTCTTAAAGCAGGGGTTGTGTCTTCAGGCATGGTCCCTCCATGTTTTGAGAATAAGGATATATCTCTGAAAAAACTGCTGCACAAATTGTTAGGTAAACCCGGAGGCATCGAAGTGGTAACAAAGGTAAACAGCATCCCAAAAGGTTCACGATTAGCTGTAAGCACTACACTACTTGCAACAGTCATAACCCGATTAATGAGATTCAGCGGACAGATAAATAACCAGACAGGCACATTAACCGAAGACCAAAGACGAACTGTGGCATCCAGAGCCATACTCGGTGAATGGCTGGGAGGCTCAGGCGGCGGCTGGCAGGATTCAGGGGGTCTGTGGCCCGGGATTAAAGTAATCACCGGGAAACCGGCAGGCCATGATGATCCGGAATTTGGTATCAGCAGAGGCTGTTTACTGCCTGAGCATAACGTTTTTTCACGAGAAGAGATATCGGACGAAACTGAAAAGAAAATACTCGATTCAATGATACTGGTTCATGGCGGGATATCACAGGATGTGGGCCCGGTTCTGGAGATGGTTACAGAAAAATATCTGCTTAAATACAAAAAGGAGTGGGATGCAAGAAAAAAGGGCATTGCTTTGTTCAATAAAATTGTAGATGCGTTAAAAGCCGGCGACATGAAAGAACTCGGCAGACTTACAACAGAAGACTGGGAAGAGGCCATACAAAAAGTCATTCCATGGGTGAATAACGCCTTCACGGAAGATTTGATTAATAAAGCAAAAGATGAGTTCAAACAGGATTGTTGGGGTTTCCTGATGCTCGGGGGAATGTCAGGCGGCGGAATGGCATTTATAGTTAAACCGGGAATTAAAACAAAATTTAAAAACAGAATAGCTGAAATCATGTACGAGCTAAAGGAAAAATATAACGCCTCCCTTCCCTTTATCATTGACCCGGTTGTGTATGACTTTGAAATTAATCATGACGGAATTGTGGCAAGCTTGTTAAAAGGTAAGGATGCGGTAATGCCGGAGATGCATCATAAAGATAGAGAAATGCAAGTAGGGGCAATTCATGAATTGCCCCTACAAAAAATATGTCGCTCATCTTCGGAACAGTTAACTGAGGCTGAAATCAAAAGAACATACGGCTTTGATTCCCGCTCTCATGAACACATGAAGGCTTTGCTAAAAAGCGGAGAAATCGGTCTTGCAAAAAATCGCCTGCCTTTGTCAACAAATATTGAAGATGTTGCATATGATGATATTTTTCATTTTGAGGATGAAATGGTAAATCATCCTGTAGGGGCAATTCATGAATTGCCCCTACTAAAGAATAACAAATTGTATGAAGCAGGAATCAAAGCCCTTAAAAACAACGAAATTGCCGTCGTCACATTTGCAGGTGGCATGGGAAGCAGATGGACACACGGCGCCGCTGTAGTGAAACCTGTTAATCCATTTATACGGATTGACTCTAAATACAGGACCTTTATTGAAATCCATCTCGCAAAAACCAGAAAAACCGGAGAACTCGCCGGACACCGGATACCTCACGTTTTTACCACAAGTTATTTAACACATGATGCTATTTCTGACTATCTGAATAAATTTCATAACTTCAATTATGAAGGCAGGATATATCTTTCTCCTGCAAAATCCATAGGCCGCAGGGTTTACCCGATGGAAAGAGATTTGCGCTTTTACCGGGAAGATCAGCTTCAACAGAAAATGGACGAAAATGTTCAGAAGGTGCAGGATGATGTTCACAGGGCCTTGATAGGATGGACCAAAGCTAAAGGAGAAGGAGAAGACTATTCTGAAAATAAACCTATTCTGAGATTCAATCCGCCAGGACATTGGTACGAAATACCAAATCTCATAAAAAACGGAATGCTTGCAACTATGCTGAAGGACCATCCAAATCTGAAATATCTCTTATGTCATAATATTGATACGATGGGCGCTTGTATCGAGCCATATTTGCTTGGCTTGCATGCAGTCAACCAAGCGTGTTTGACCTTTGAGGTGACCCCAAGAAGGATAGAAGACGCCGGCGGTGGACTTGCAAGAATTAATGGTCACATCCGGCTTGTTGAAGGACTTGCGCTGCCGAGGGAAGAAGATGAATATAATTTAAGTTATTACAATACCAATACTAACTGGATTAATATTGACTCGTTACTTGAGTTTTTTGGACTCGACAGGAAATTGATTTTAGAAGCTGAAAACAATTCAGAGAGACAAAGCAAGATACTTAATGCCCTGCACATAATTGAAAAAAGAATGCCGACATACATCACTATTAAAGAAGTAAAATACGTATGGGGCAGCGGTCAGGAAGACATCTATCCTGTAGCCCAGTTTGAAAAGTTGTGGGGAGATATGACAGGGCTGCGGGATTTAAAAACAAACTTTGCAGTGGTCTCAAGATACCGTGGACAACAATTAAAAGAACCTTCTTTGCTGGATAGGTGGGTTACTGACGGATCGTTCGAGTATGTAAAAAGCAAATGCAGTTTTTAGCCACAGATTACACAGATTAACACAGATATGAAATCGTAGGGGCGAACGGTCGTTCGCCCCTACATAAGGACATTACACATGGAGGAAACCATGACTGATAAGAAGAAAGTTTCCCTGATACACGGTGACAACAGAAAAGATAATATTAAAAAGTGTTTAACATTGATTCAGCAGGATCTTCAACCGATAAAAAAGGCAAAGAATATATTGATCAAACCGAATCTCGTAGCATTGAAACCAGATTTTGCAAATACAAATGTAGAAGCAATAGAGGCTGTTATAGAATTTATTCGGGCTGTCAGTCCAGATACGCCTATTACAGTTGGTGAAAGCTCTGCCTCTGCTTTTTACAAAGGACTTCCGACTACTAAGGTTTTTAAAGATTATGATTACTACCGTCTCGTAAAAAAGTATAGCAATGTGTCATTGACCGATTTTGACAAAGACAATGATGTGATAAACAGCCCTATTCACTCTGTAGTCGGTGATACTCACCTGAGAATTTCAAAACGTATTCAGGAATTTGATTACAAAATATCCCTTTCAATACCCAAGACACATAATTTCGCAATTGCAACGTTCGGCATTAAAAATATGGCCGGTCTTGTATTAAGACAGGATATGGCGATGATCCATGGCATGAAAGGCGGAATTGAGGTTGATGCGCCAAAGACTCTTTTGGACAGACTGCCCCCCGGAACGGTATCAAAGGCAAGAAGAAAACTGCCGCCATGGCTTATCAACTTTTTATTCAGGCAGTATCCGGCTTACCGCAAAAGTGTGAAAATGATCCACAGGAATATTGTAGAATTAGCAAAAAGAACGTGGCCTGATTTAGTGGTCCTTGACGGTTTTATATGCATGGAAAATAACGGTCCGGTGGATGGTACTCCCGTTGACATGAAAATAGCGATTGCCTCTGCCGATCCTGTTAAGGCAGATGGGGTTGCAGCGCGTGCGATAGGATTTGAACCTGAGGAGATCGGTTACCTGTATTATCTTCAGAACGATGAAAAGATGGGAGAGTATTCCCTCGACGGTCTTGTCGGCGATGATTTAAATCAGATTAAGAGAAAATTCAAACGCCACGGGACGTATGATATTCAGTGTCAGTGGCAGGAATAGCGCAAAAGTTCGCAAGCGTGGAAGTACGTAAGCCTTAAAGCTTTTACTTCCCCGCTTCCCCGCTTCCAGACTTCAGCGCTAATACTCAATGGAACGTATTCCAGAACTCGATTTAATGGATGATGCTGAACAGGCAGAGGCCTATGCCGCGGCTGATTTTTCCGAACCGCACGAGGCGTTTGTGCGTCATTTCAAAACATGCTTCCCTGATTTTTTATCAGGTGATCTGCTGGATTTGGGATGCGGTACGGCAGATGTTATTATCAGATTGGCCCGTGTATTTCCGGAAGCGAATATAACAGGCATAGACGGCGCTCAGGCAATGCTTGAGATCGGTATTAACGATGTGAACAAGGAAGGTTTTGAACGCCGGGTCAAGCTGTATAAGTGCAAGATTCCTGATATCGATTTGTCAAAGAAAAAATTTGATGCGGTTATTTCCAATAGTCTTTTGCATCACCTTTCCGACCCGTTAATCCTGTGGCAAACCGTTAAACTGTGCACAAAACCCGGAGCCCCAATTTTTATTATGGATTTATTGCGTCCTCATAATGTAGAATTAGCAAAGGGCTTAATACAGCGTTATGCTGCTGATGCTTCTCCGTTATTGCAGAAAGATTTCTTTAATTCACTACTGGCAGCATATAGCGTAGAGGAAATTAGAAAGCAGATTAAGTCAGTAAACCTTGATCATCTTTATATCGATGTTGTAAGTGATCGTCATGTATTAATATGGGGGGGGAACCATGAATAATAACAAGCACGACTTTTTGGGCACGGCTTTCAGGGCTGCAATACTCGCTGGAGAACTGATCCAGAACAATATCGGCAGAATTTCTGAAAATGATATTGATGTCAAGCAGGCGTCTGATTTCGTAACACATATTGACAGGGGATCAGAGCAGATTATTATAAATACGATCAGGGCACAATTTCCGGGACATCATTTCCTTACAGAAGAATCATTAAAACAAGAAGGTGCAGGAGAGTACCGCTGGATAATAGACCCTCTTGACGGCACAACAAATTATATTCACGGTTATCCCGTCTTTTCTGTCTCCATAGCGCTTGAGCTCAATAGAGATATAATATTGGGATTGATCTATGATCCATTAAGGGGAGATATCTTTACAGCGGAAAAAGGCGGCGGGGCCTTCTTAAATGGAAAGCCTGTAAGGGTCTCTAATAGAACTGACATGGCTAACAGCCTTATTTCAACAGGGTTCCCATTTCGTAAAAGAAATTTAATTGACGAATACCTTAAGCTTTTCAAGAATATTTTTTGCAGGGTAAGTGATATAAGACGCGCCGGCTCTGCAGCGCTCGATCTTGCCTACATTGCAAGCGGAAGATGCGAAGGATTTTTTGAGATCGCCCTCAGCCCATGGGATATCGCCGCAGGAAGCCTTATTATAAAAGAGGCTGGCGGCATAGCAACTGATTTTGGTGGAGGAAGCGATTATCTCTCAACCGGCAACATCATTGCCGCCATCCCTGCAATTCACGGAGAGATGCTGAAAGAAGTAAAAGGTGTATTTGCAGGAATTATAGATAAGTGATTTTATTATTAACTATTTAAACAATCCGTTCATAACAGCACAAAAGTTTATTCCTACATAATGACTGCCCATCCTTACAAATGACAACCTAATTGACAACCTAATCGCCAACTGCTTAGATAAGCTCATAATGCGCCCCTCTGCCTGTTCCTTTGAGTCTAACAACCTTCAGTCCGACAAGTTTGTTCATCTCCTTTAAAGCAGCCTGCCTTGAAATCTCAAATTCTCTCGCAACGTCACCAATTGCAATTTTATTATCCCGAATTATTCTTTCCACAATCTTCATCTGTCTTTCAGTCAAAGCAATCTGTCCTTTCTTAGCCTTTCGCAGCCTTTCACTGCTGAGGCGTATGACTCTTTCCTTGACAGTCGCGATACTTACCTTGACGCCTTCGACAAAATATTCAAGCCATTTGGTTAAATCGAGGGTATTTTGATCTACGCTCTGAAGAACCCTGTAATATGCCGGTCTATCAGAGTCATAGTAGTCATCCAGACAGAAGAACTGCTTCGCGTCAAAACCTCTATGATAGAGTATCAGGGTTGCAAGGACACGGGCCGTTCTTCCATTGCCGTCCACAAAGGGATGGATTCTCACAAATTCATAATGAGCAATGCCTGCCTCTATAACCGGATCAAGGCTCTGTGCTTCAGGAGAGTTTACCCATGCTATCAATGCTTTCATTAATCCTGGAACATCTTCATTTGAGGGCGGCCTGAAAATTATTTTTCCGGTAAGTCTGTTCCCGACTACAACATAGCGGCTACGATAAACACCACAATCAGATGAATTTTCAAGAGTGCCCTGTGTTAATAGCTTATGAATACGCAAAAGATTGCTTTCGTGAGTCTTGCCATCTGTGAGTTTGCCAATGGTTTCAAGAACTTTTATATAATTAAGGACTTCCTGTTTGTCCTTTCGCGTTGCCATGATTTCACGGCCTTGTGCAAGATCACTGACCTGTTCGAGGGACAGTCTGTTTCCCTCGATTGCTGTCGATGAATGGGCAGACCTGATGATCGCTTCCCGGCGAAGAGAAATCTCCCATTTGGGAATAAAAGGAGAGTTCAGCACGAGTTCCCTTGCGGCAGCTATTTGAGTAAGATCGCTGACTATTTTATTGGTATATCGAAATTTCGGTTTAAACATCAGCCGCATCACCCTGCCAGCTAATTTGCCTCTCATTCAAGCCCGTCTCCTTTATTTTCTACCTATAATTTGAATATTCTTCTTAAAATGGATTTAACCGTATCATATTCCGGTTCTGCCAATACGCCCAATTTCTTGATGACATATTTCTTTTCAATTGTTGCCTGTTTGCCGAGCCTTATAAATGATTCTGCAAGAAGACCGCTTTTTCTCCAGTCAATGATTTTATAATCTGCCTCCGTGGTATATTCCTGCGTTGTTATCCGTACTACAAGGACATCCTGATCTCCTGAATTATATAAAACAAGAGCAGGGGCCTTTTGGAAACGCCCTGCAAATCGGTATGCGGGAAGCCTACAAGAACGATGTCTCCAAAGTTATAGCTTGTCATAAATGGCATCCTTTGCGTCATAGCCGCTCATGAATTCAGACACCGCAAAATTACGCCATGCAGTCTCCTCATCTTCCAAAAGCAGCATAACCCGTATTTTTGATTCTCCTGATAGTTTGCTCTTTAAATCCTCTGGAATAGACAGATGCCCATCCGGCAATATCTCTGCTAAATATTCATAGGCTTTCATGGTTAACCTCCTTCAAAATTATTAATATTGAATTTGAAATCGTCTTTATCATCAATGCCGATTACCAATCTCCCGCCATCGGCATTTGCAAAGGCGTAGATTACTTTAAGGTATTCATCCCGCCAGTTGGATTTGAATTCCATGTTTTGCGATTCAACTGATTTTAAAGCCATATTTTCTTTCTCTTTTCTCAAAAGCTTCTTTACTTCATCTTTTGCATGTCAAATTTTCCTTCTTACCAACCTGCATGCCAGCAGATAAATATAAAAGAAATTATTTCAGACTCGTGACTGAATTAAACCTCCAAACTTTTCCAGTTGCTAAAATCATTATCCTTTAATTCCTTGCTTGTCTTGTTAAAATAAACCCATCTTCCTTTATAATTTCTCTGGTCTGTATTTGTTACAATCCCGCCAAAAAGGTTTTTGCCTCTCTTGTTTTCACTCCGGATGTAATTAAACAAACCATCAATCTTTGCCCCTGCAAGTTTCTGTGTAAATCCAGCCTTAGAATCAAACAGCCCGATCCTGCCATCTTTTAGCTTAATTATAAAATCAACATAAAAAGGCTTTTGCTCACCATTCCCATATGGCACAGCAAAGAATGTTGCGTCTCTGTCTCCATTCTTAAACCACCATTTGACAGAATTGGAAGGATTCTCTAAAAGTTCTACAAAGGCCTTTTCAGTCCTCCATCTGCCTTTGATATAAAAAGGAACCATAATAGATTTTTTTCTGTCTTCCTGTAGGTCATCACTTCCGAAGAGCATTGACTCCGGCACATTCCAATTTTCAATAACGCTAAGCTCAGCCTCTTTTTTTACAGTTTCTTTTTGATATATTTGCTTTGTTATGTCTATTACATTTATAAAATGCTGAATATTTTTGTCACTTAAGGCAATTTGTATAATTTCATCGCCTCGATCTCCATAATCCATATTTAATTCCTGCTCAAAAAATCCATAAATAGATTCCTTAACCCTGCCAACAGACCTGTCCTCTGGATAAAATGGCGATAAATACCGCCTCACAAAATAATCGAATAATTTTTGTAAATCCTCTGAGCTTGCTGTGATTGCTTTATCTCCAATAACATGCTTGCCAATCAACACATCTATATTCTCAGCCTTCCAGTCAGAAATAATCTTGAGATCCAGTTTTTTTGACTTCAAGTCAATGCTCTTCTTCAATTTATACTTCCCTGTTTCCATTAAAAATAGCTCAATAAATAAAGGTGTCAGTCGCGTTTTTCCCCGATGCCTCTTTGAGTAACAGGACGGCAAATCAACAGGTGTATAATCGGTTTTTCTTTTGCTCGTAAACGTCGTAATGTAATTCCTTGCTATATCCTCTTTAATTTCAATATCGTCTATATTTGTATAAACATAGCCATAATTCAGGATCTCCGTTGAGTAGTGCCCATTATCCGGTTCAGGCATTCTCATGATTCTGCCAACGGTCTGAATAGAGAAAATCGGGCTGTGCCATTGTCTGAACAAAACCAAAATCTGTGCCCTCGGACAATCCCAGCCGAGAGCAATGGCCTGCTTAAAGATTAGAACCTCAACATCACTGTCGCTTCTTTCCACATCTTCTTTGTTGATATGTTCGCCTGAAAGCCAGATAGCTAACTTATTATTCCCTTTTTCGGTCGAGATGTTATATTTGTCCTTTAAAATGCTTATAACTTTTTCTTTCATTCTGTCCTCTAAACTTCCTATCCTGTCCGGCAACTGAATAAGAATTAGAGGGTTTATATCTGTTTTTTCTTTCTTGTATGCTTTCAATATTTTGTCTCTCTTTTTTAATGCAGCATCAATGACCAATTCCTCGCTGCTTCCGCTTAATTGAGATTTGATTTTTCCTTCTTTCAATAAATTCTCAAACTGATCATTCAATATAACTGCCTTCTTAATCATCCCTTCGACTTTTACATCCTCCAAATGAACCGTAATAATTTCATCCGGATTCTGGATTACAGGCGTTGCCGATACTTCAATTGTCAGATTTGGCCCAATGTCTTTTATTAATCTCTGAGAAATATCACTTGTGGCATGATGGTGGGCTTCGTCAATTATTAGAATTATCTCTCTGCCTTCTTCTTTTGTCCGTTCTATGACTGATGTCAGATTAAAATCCTGTTCATTGTCCCGAATATACACATTGTCTTTTTTGTTAATACTTTCCCAATTGAAGAACAGGACCTCATTTTCGCCAATTCGTCTATCATCCAAATCCTCAAAAAAAGAACATCTTAACGCCCTGCTATCTTCAAAATATCGCTCTAATTTGTTACTGCTCTGGATATGCAACTGTCTGGGTGCAGTCCAGATAAAGGACAGCGATTCTCTAACATCTCTGTCATCAGCCAGTCGCTTCAAAAACTCTGCCATCATGATTGTCTTTCCTGAACCTGTAGGGGATTTAAAGACAAGCTTCTTCTCGCCAGAGTATTTCAAAAGCTTCTTGGCTTTTCCCAATAACTCGTCAACGGTATTTTCCTGATAAGTTTTCAGTTGCATAATTATCCACCAATATGCTTGACAGCTAATTTTGTCTCATGATATCATTTAATCAGCAAGTAAATCCTCGTGTGTGGGCTTCCGGATGGTTGCTCGTAAATAGCATACGAGGTTTTGCATTTTAAGGGAATAGCGGGTTTTCTTCCACTATTCTATTTTTAATTGCATTGTAATAACTATCATCACCATATTCATATTTTCTAAAGATAGCCCAACTCATAAAATCCACTGCCTGCAATGACTTTTCTTCATGAGGGCTTTTTATCAAAATTTCCATCTTTATTTTATGTCTCTTTTCTACTTGACTATTAAGATAATCCTTAAAATTTTCATTTAAAAATTTATTTGTCTCTCGTCTCGAAGCAATAAGTTTGACAGCGCTTCCGACAGGAATAATCTTTTTTGAATAGACTCTGTCTAACAGAATGTTGGCAACATAATTATAGAGAACCTGTTTTTCATTTTGCAGTTTTGTATAAACTCTCTTCTTGTTAAGATAAATCGTCATCGCAAAACATTCCTTCTCATTGATTCGCCTTAACAGTCTTTGTCTGGTAACAGGCTTTTCTTTTACGCAATGGAGAACCCCAATTCTCCTTTTATGCTTTTTCTGCAACTCTGAATGAGTTTTTTTAACTATCTTTTCCAGCAGTCCTTTATTTTCAACAAATATACAAGTAATAACAAAAGTTTTTGAAGTCTTCTTCTTTCTAAAGTTAAATCCCAAATCCCCTGATTCGTCTAAAAATATATATGCCACAGTATCTATTTAAATATCCTTCTGTACACCCTTAAAATCGCCTCTGGAATAGGGGAGAGTTTTACCTTCTGTTTAAGATCCTCAAATTCTTCATCAAAAGTATCATCACCCAGAGAAAAAACATATACGCTGAATTTGCCTTTAATATCCTTGATCGCCTTCTTGAAATCTGGAATTGCTAACTGGTCGAAAACAATGCCTGTGTAATGGCTATTGCTTTTAAAAATGTTAAATCTCTTTTGCTCTAAAAATAACTCAAAAGTCCCCTCCCTGATGCAAAGCATCTCCGTCGCCTGTTCAGTGAGTTTCTTTTTATTCTTGTCTGTTGGTTCGGCAGCAACGAAATCTGTTTTAAAATATTTCAGATTGCCTCCAAGACCTTCAACTTTTTCGTCTTTTGTGTTTTTGTAGCCTTTTATTACTTTTTCAATTCTCGGATAACAAACTTCAGTACAAATGTTGTTTTCATTGTTTGTACATAATATGAATTGACGATTACCATCATCTCGCTTGTTAAGCTCTAGAATTGCATGCCCGGTTGTGCCCGAGCCAGCAAAAAAGTCAAGAATTACCGCATTATCTTTATCGTGAATTACTGCTTGTATACAATCTTCAACTGCATACAATGATTTTGGAAATGGAAATTTGGTAGGTATGATTTTGCTTAGCAACTGTGTGCCAAAAAGATTTGCATTATATTTTGGATCTGTCCAAACCGTTTTATAAGGAAATTTAGTCTTCTTTCTGATAATGTCCCATATCCCCCTTTTTTTATTATATTCTACGCTCAACTCTCCAATGATTGATTCGACACTTTGGCGAGCAAATACCCATTTCCGCTCATTGCCCTGCACATCAATTGGGTATATTTCAATTGTTCCGTCTTTTCTTAAAATATTTGCAGATCTCGGATGGTAAGAATCAGGACAAACATCACCAAATCCGATAATTTTCTCATTTTTTACAAAAATAGGATAAAAACAATTTGCAGCGGTTTCTCTCAAGTGGTCACCTTTTGAAACGTTCCGAAGAGGCCTAACATCCGGGTTCTCATCGCGCTCCTGTAAATTAATATATCTACCACCAGAAGGATAAACAAAATATGAATACTCATGACAATAAGAAAAATTGTTGCCTTGAATACCGCCAGGATTATGAATTATTGTTACGCAGACAATCTCGCGATCGATAAATATTTTTTGTAATAACAAGCCAAGACTCGCATGTTCATTCTCGTCAATAGTGCAAATTAGCACACCGTTATGCTTGAGTAAATTCTTTGCTAACCTTAATCGCTTATCCATAAATGACAGCCATTTGCTATGTCTATAGGCATCATTTTCATCGACATAGGCATTATTATATTTCCAATCCTTTGCACCGGTGTTATATGGAGGATCAATATAGATAACATCAATTTTTTTAGCATGGGTATAATTCAAAACGGATAAGGCATGATAATTATCGCCTTCAATCAGCAAATTCACAGGCTTGTCGGGGTTAGTCATTATCTCCTTGCTCTTTACCTTTTTCAAGATGGGCAATTTCTCCTTGCACATCTCAACAACTTCTTCCGGCTTTTCTTCCCATACTAAGCCGTACTTCTTCCTTTTCTTCAACTCCTTCTTTAACCGCTCAATCTCGGCAAGGAGTTTTTCTTTTTCTAAATTATCTTCCCTTTTTTGTGCCATAACTTAAATTAAATTATTCTCCTTAAAACTAAAGTGACTCTTCCCTGTAACAATTATGTGGTCCTTAACTTCCACGCCAATTATTTTGCCGGATTCTATCAATCGTCTTGTTATCACAAGGTCGTCTTCTGAAGGTTCCGGATCACCAGACGGGTGATTGTGGACTAAGATTATCGCTGCTGCCAAAGACTGGATGGCCTCTTTGAAAACTTCGCGAGGATGAACGTAGTTTGCATCTAAAGCACCAATCGAAATATCACCGATCCTGTTAAGGCAATTCCTTGTATCAAGACATGCAATAATAAAATGTTCTTTTTTCTTGTCTTTAAGCCTTGGTCTGACCAGCTTAACAATATCGCCAGAAGCCTTGACAGATATTTTCTCAACCATCCCTTCGTCTGTTCTTTTTGCCAGTTCAAATGCTGCCTTTAACTGAGCGGCCTTTGCCAGCCCAATTCCTTTAATGGTTGATAATTCTTCTAAAGATGCCTGCGAAATTCTCTGCGCATTCCCAAATGAGCTTAACAGGCGTTGTGCTGTTACCATAACTGATTCGCCTTTTATGCCTCTCCCAAGTATTAAGGCCAGAAGTTCCTGTGAAGAAAGCGCTTCTGCACCGAGCCTTTGAAGCCTCTCCCTCGGCCGTTCAGATTTTGGCAGATCATGAATTGTAAATGATGACACTTTCAATTTCTCTTTCCCTTTGCCATAACCCCTTTATTGAAATTCTTCCACTTAATCCATTGAAGTGCTATATTATATCAAAAGTTGTCTTTAATAAATCCAAGAAATAAGTTGTGATTCACGGAGGTGGACGATATGCCATACCCTCACCTTTTCGAACCAGGAAATATCGGTAAGTGCAAACTGCGCAACCGCATCATCATGCCTCTCTATCCTACCAAGTATGCGACCGGCAGCAAAGTGAATGAACGCATGCTCGCTTTCTACAGGGAACGTGCAAAGGGCGGTGTTGCCATGATCGTTCTTGATTGCCCCTGTCTTGATTATCCTTCTTTATATAAAGGCAAGAACGATCTGCGTATTGATGACCCGTCTTATATTGAGGGAATTCAAAAACTCCTCGGTGTTATTCATGACGAAGGCGCAAAGGCGTTCATGCATCTGAATTATCCAAAGGAAAGATTTCTTGATACGCAAGTCCCGGGTGCAAAGCAGAAAGGCGACAAATGGGTCCAGCCGCTTGCAAACTATATGACTGCAGAAGAAGCACGCTCAATTATTGGAACAATGGCAGAGGGAGCATCAAAGGCAAAAGAAATCGGCTATGACGGCATAGAGATTCAGGCAAGTTACGGAGACCTGATCTCTCAGCTCCTCTCACCCCTTTCCAACAGGAGAACAGATGAATTCGGTGGTCCATCAGAAAACCGTTCACGTTTTTTAGTTGAATTGATCAGGAAGATAAAACATGAAGCCGGACGTGATTTCCCGGTCATTATCAAACTGGTGTGTGACGAATTCTCTTCAGGCGGCATTACCATTAATGATTCTAAGGAAATTGCAAAAATGACAGCCGTAGCCGGAGCTGATGCAATACTTGCAAATGCTGGCAATAAGTTGTCGAAATGTAAGACAATTCCATCTCACTATACGGAAGCAGGTGTGCTTGTAAATTTAGCTTCTCAGATAAAAAAAGTGGTGGATATACCGGTAGTAGCGATTGGAAAAATAAACACCCCTGAGCTGGCTGACCATATTGTTGGTGACGGAAAGGCTGATTTCGTGGCAATGGCAAGGGCGCTGGTTGCCGACCCGGATCTGCCAAAAAAAGCGATGGAGGGAAGAAGGGAAGATATCAGGGGATGTATTTATTGCCTTCAGGATTGCGCCCAGTCTGGTGTGCCGGGCCTCGGGAGGAGCTGTTCCATAAATCCATTTGCAGGACAGGAGTATTTATTAAGAATCAGTCCTGCTGAAAAAAAGAAAAACGTCGTAATAGTCGGCGGCGGGCCTGCAGGCATGCAGTCCGCTGTACTCGCAGATCAGAGAGGTCATAAGGCAACACTCTTTGAGAAGGGTGATAAATTGGGCGGGCAGTTTCTTTTAGCAGGCAAAGCACCATTCAAGGAAGAGGTGTCGGAACTTCTTCGTTATCTCAATTATATGCTTTTCAGATCAAACGTTAAAATCATTTTGAATACAAAGGCGGGGATCGATGAGATCATTACAGAAAACCCCGATGCCGTCATTCTCGCCACAGGCTCCAATTTTAGAAAACCTGATATCCCCGGAGTAAATCTGCCGTTTGTTCATGATGTCCGGGAAATTTATGAAACCGCTTTTTCAAAACCCCCTGGAAAGCACATTATCATCCTTGGCGGAGGAGAAATAGGATGTGAGACTGCCGACATGCTTGCAGACGGGAACAGGGAAATTACAATAATAGAAATACTCCCTGATGTGCTGTCCAAAATGAAAGATATTCCGAAAGAAGATTTATTGAAACGACTGAAAGATAAAAAGGTCCGCATTCTTACTGAGACAAAGGCGGTATCCATTGAAAAAGGCAAAGTGCAGATAAAAGATAAAGAAGGCAATTCTGCTTTTATTCAGACAGACTCTGTTATCTTATCCATAGGGACAGTGCCTGAGAATTCGTTATTGAAGTCTATAAGGGGAAATATTCATGGGATCCATGTTGTCGGAGACGCAGCAGAGCCCGGCAATGTCGGCAGCGCCCTGCGCAGCGCTGCAAAGATTGCGTTGGAGATTTAGAATGCCTTCCGGCATGAAGATGTTATAATTACTAAGGAGGTCATAAGTAAAGCCATATAAATGAATCGTCATACCCGAAGCCTGCCCTCGAATGTCGTAATCGGGGGTTCTTAATCGGGCATCCAGTTCATTAGCGTCTGGATTCCCGCTCAACGGACTGCGGGAATGACAATCTATGTGGCTTTACTTATGACTGTCTTAGTACCTCATGAAAATATAACAGTTTTTAACCAATCAAACATATATGAATATCGTCACAGCCAAAGATCTTACGAAATGTTATAACTCGTTATGCGCACTGGATAGGATTAATTTTGAAATTATAAGGGGAGAATGTTTCGGTTTTATAGGTCCGAACGGCGCAGGTAAAACTACAGCGATGAGCATTATTTACTGTTTTATGCCTCCAACGTCAGGTGAAGTAAAGGTATTTGACATTGATGTGACTGAAAGCCCCGGAGAAATAAAAGCACGTTTGGGTGTCATGCCGCAGGACAATAATCTTGACCCGGATCTCTCGGTATTTGAAAACCTGATTGTTTATGCCAGATACTTTGATATCGCAAAAAAAGATGCTTTAAGTCTTGCATGGGAGCTACTTGATTTTGTGGAGCTGAGGGAAAAGGCAAATGTAAAAATAACAAGCCTCTCGGGAGGGATGAAACGCAGACTGCTCCTGGCCCGGGCGTTAATAAACAATCCCGAACTATTAATACTTGACGAAGCCACTACCGGTCTGGACCCGCACAGCAGGCATTCTGTGTGGGAACAACTGAACCAACTGAAATCAAAAGGAATCACACTTGTGCTTACAACGCATTACATGGAGGAAGCGGAAAAACTCTGTGACAGGGTTGCAATTATGGATTCAGGCAAGATAATAACCATTGACTCGCCTGCAAGATTGATGGGTATACACGGGAGTAATCTGGAGGAAGTTTACCTGAAGCTTACAGGGAGGAGCCTCAGAGAATAAAACAGATGAAAATCAGGAAAGCATTCCGCGTCTGGCAGAGAAACTTCACCGTTTACACTAAGCTCTACAAATCAAGTATTGCTTTCAATTTCGTTGAACCGGTGCTCTACCTTGTTGCATTAGGTCTTGGACTCGGCGGCTTTGTGAAAGAGATAAATGGTGTGCCATACATTCAATTCATTGCGCCCGGATTAATTGCTTCATCCTCGATGTTCGCTACAGCTTCCGAGTGCACATACGGCACATATATACGAATGACTTACCAGAAGACCTTTGACGCCATACTTGCCACACCTGTACACATTAACGATCTCGTGGCCGGCGAAATGATGTGGGGCGCAACGAAAAGCATTTTTTACGGTTCAATAATCACTTTGGTAATCTCTTTATTCGGACTCATTGATTCTCCTGTGATCATCCTTGCCATACCGGTCCTTTTTATCAGCGGATTAATCTTTGCCGAGATATCTGTAATAACAACCGCCCTGGCGCCGGGGATCGATTCATTCAGTTATTTTTTTACTCTGGTGTTAACGCCGAGCTTTCTTTTTTCAGGGATTTTTTTCCCCCTTGACACACTTCCACCCATTGTAGCGAAAATAGCCTTTTTTATTCCGCTATATCACCTGGTAAATATATGCAGGGCCTTTTCATCAGGGTACTTATATGCAGTGCGGTGGGATGTCGTATGGCTTATGGTTGTGGCCGGATTGCTTGCTCCTTACCCTTTCAGGTTAATGCGCAAGCGCATAATAAAGTGATGCATAATGAAAAGTGTATTATTAAGGTTCTCATAATAGTCTGTACATTATTATAAGCGTCATTCCCGCATGTCTTTAGCGGGAATCCAGTAGTTCATATTCTGGATGCCCGATAAAAGTCCCCCGATTACGACATTCGAGGGCAGGCCTCGGGCATGACAGACAAAGGCAGACAATTTGTAAATACTATTTTGAGACTATTAATAACACCGGGAAATGCTGCAAGAAATTATTTATTCATTGCAGATGATGATGAATAAGACAGCTTTATTCAACCATGACAAGCGCTCCTGCAGGAAGCCTGCCTGTCAACTCATCAACAGCCATGTTCAAATCAGCCTCTGATTTGGATTCGGCAGTTATTATTACCCTGTATTCCTGTTTTCTCTGAATTGGATACGAACCAAACTGGACCCGGGGGTTTGCCGAAACAACGAGATTTAAAATCTCTGCAAATTCGGACTCATGAACATTAAGAAAAAGTCTCTTTAAATAAAAAGCTGAAACTCTGAACCTCTCTTTAATTGTAGAAAATTTGTCCTTCAAATATTCAGGGATGCCGGGAAAGATGAATATATTCCTGTAAAAAACAAGGGGGAAGCGCATTCCATCTTTAAAATAGACCTCGGCCCCTTCCGGGATCTCCGCCATTTTCAGGACCACGCTGTTAAGATTGTTCTTATATTTTGCGGTCAGGATGTTCTTTATTTCGGCATGCATTGCAAGTTTAACATCGAAACCCCTTGCTATGCCTGCCATGGTAACGTCATCGTGAGTAGGGCCTACGCCTCCTGAAGTAAAGACATAATCATATCGTTTAGAAAATTTAAGTGCTTCCGTACCTATGATTTCTGTTTCGTCAGGAATAACGGATATACGCCTGACATCCACACCCAGACCTCTCAATTCAAAGGCAAGATAGTAAGAATTAACATCATGCACTTTGCCTGAAAGTATCTCATTGCCAATAATGATTATCCCTGCGGTCTTTGTAGTTTTCATATAAATAAAATCTTTATATCAGGCAATGTATTAGTGAAAAAACCTAATTAAAGTTTTTATGCCCATATACCGAGTAATATAACATATGAATGTCTATTTATTTAATACAAATCAGTTTAAATAGCTTAGATTTCGTTTTATTTATACATAATCTATGAATAAGCATAATATCGGACAATCCTTAAAAGATATAAAGGCCGGTTTATCAGTGGCTGTTCTGATCGGTTTAACAGGATATTTCTTAACGAATATATTACATTCCCCACTACTTGATCCATTGATTGTTGCTTTAATATTGGGAATTGCCGTTAAATCATCAATTGGTGACAATAAAAAAATTGAACCCGGAATTATCGTTGCATCTTCAATCGCCATGTCTGCAATAGGATTAAATGCAGATGTGAGAGAATTATTCAGCAATAACGGGGCCAAAGCTTTGATAATGGCTTTTGCAGGATTTCTTGCAGCTACATTTACTTTTGTAGCAGGATTATACATCGTAAGTTAAATATAAAAATGGATAATACTGAATATAAAATTAAATCTTCCAAAACAAGTTTAAGAAATAACATTCTCATGTCTTTTTTCCTTATACTTGCGCTTGCCGGCATTACGATCAATATTATTTTTCAGAATGCCATTCAAAAGATACTTTCCCGTGAAGGGTTTGATACGGTTATTATTGAACATGTCAGTAAATATTTTACAATAATCGGTTCCGGCGTTACTATAGCAGGAATTCTTATCACTTTATTGATTGCCCTTTTCATGACCAAAAACATTACCGGGCCTTTGAACAAATTAACCAATGGCATGCTTGAATTAGCGCAGGGCAAATGGAATACCAGAATTAAAGTAAAAAGTAATGATGAGGTGGGCCAGCTTGCAGAAGGCTTTAATTTTATGGCAGAACATATCGAAGAATCCTTAAAAAAACTCAAAACAGCAAAGGAGTTTACAGACAACATTGTGGCTTCTGTCCCATCGATCATGATTGTATTAAGCAACAGATTAAATATACTTTCAACGAATATGGCTATAGTAAAATTGCAGGAGCAGTTTCCTTCCATATCAGTACAGCAGTTCATTTCCCCTATAGAAGATGAAATAAAAAGAAATCTTGAGACAGGAGAAACATCTAAAAAAGAATTTGTTATCGTTCCCGAAGGTTCGGATATAAATCTGATTTTTTCTTTTGTAATATCCCGTATTGGAAATGGAGATTCAAAATATGACAATGAAGAAAAGGCCCGGGTTCTTCTGACCATAACTGACATAACAGAACGCACAAAGATGAAAGAAATGGTTCTCCAGTCCAAGCAGGACTGGGAGAACACGTTTAACGCTATCCCGGATATGATTACAATACATGACAAAGATTTCAATATAATTCAGGCCAACAAGGCGGCCCAGACAATACTTAATCTGCCCTTATTGTCTCCAGGGAAGATAAACAAATGTTATAAGTTTTACCACGGAACAGAGAGCGCTCCGGCGTCTTGTCCAAGCTGTGAATGTATGACAACGGCAAAATATGCAACTTTTGAAGTGTTCGAGCCTTATCTGGAAAAGTATATTGAAATAAGATCGATTCCCCGTCTCAACAGCAATAATGAACTTATCGGCCTCATACACGTTGTCAGGGATATAACACAACGCAAACAGATAGAAGAAGAACACAATCAGCTCCTTAAGGTTATTACAAGGGCCAAGATAGAGTGGGAGGTGACTTTTGACAGCGTTAATGAGTTTGTGATACTGATAGATAAGGAATTAAACATAAAGAGGTGCAATACCAGTTTCGCTCATTATACCGGGTTGCCGTCAAATAAAATCGTAAATAAGAAATGCTCTGAATATTTTTCCCCCTGTGATCCGGGAGAATTTCAGCATTTCCAGGATCTGATAAAGGCAAATACATGCATACTGTCATTATAGCCACAGATATAACAAACCTGAAAAACACCCAGCAGCAGCTCAAGCAATCCGAGCAAAACCTCAAGAAACAACTTGAAGATCTTGAGAAGTTTTATGACATGGCGGTAGGCAGGGAATTGAAGATGAAGGAACTGAAAAAAGAAATAAAAAAATTAAACACCGAACTTTCTCAATATAAAGAAAATGAGTTTGTTGAAAACTGATCAGGAAACACATTCTATACTTGCTGAGTACGTAAGAGGACATCTGGAAATCTTAAATGCCCTGCCCCATCCGATATTTATAGTCGACCGCGATTTCAACATTGTATTCATTAACAATACAATGAAAGTCATATATAGTGATGCCGGAGATCTGGAGCATATGAAATGTTATCACTTGCTTCATCATTCTGACAGCGCTGATGAAAACTGTCCTCTTACAAGCTTTACAAAAAACAGACAAACAGAACAGGCTGAAATTTATTCGCCTTTCCTTAAAAAACATCTGCTTGTATATTCATCTCCGCTTATTCATAAAGAGAATCTGATAGGGGCTATCCACTCCATAACGGATATTTCTAAAACAACAAAATCAGAAAAAGAATACAAGGAACTTATTGAGATATATGCAGATACATTAAACAACATGAAAGTCCGGGAACAAAAGGCCCAGACAGGCAGGGAAGCATTTCTTAACATGCTCGAGGACCTGAATGAATCATACAAGGAACTTGAAGAATTGTTTATAAAACTTATACGCGTGATGATTAACGCCCTTGATGCAAAAAGCCCGTGGACCAAAGGTCATTCCGAGAGAGTATCGATGTACGCAGAGCAAATAGCCCTGGAAATGTCAATCGACAGTGAAGAAGTGAAAAATATCAGACTCGCCGGAATCCTTCATGATATTGGAAAGATAGGGACCTATGATTATCTTCTGGATAAACCAGGCAAACTCACAATGGAAGAATATGAAATCGTTAAAAAGCATCCCGCACAGGGTGCGGTCATACTTCAGGGAATCAAGCAGTTAAGGGACATTGTTCCTATGATTGAATATCATCATGAGAAGATTGACGGTACAGGATATCCCTATAAACTCAAGGAAGATGAAATACCAATCGGCGCCAAAATACTTCATGTAGCTGATTCGTTTGACTCCATGACATCTGACAGGCCTTACAGGTTTGCCCCCGGGATTGAATTTGCATTGTCAGAGTTGAATAAATACAGGGGAAAACAATTCGACCCTCTGGTAGTAGACGCTTTTTTCAAGGTGCTCGAAAAACGAAAAAGAATAAATTAGCATTCGAATATCTTCGTAATCTCATCCCTCTTAAATCTTGTTAAATCTTTAATTTGGTCTCCTTTCTTTATTTTTATTCCCTCCTCCTTGAAAACAATTTTCCCTATCCTGGAAGCGGGTATCCCTTCATTATTTAATGAACTTATAACGTGTTCAGTGTCGTTAGGACCAAGTGTAATAAGAAGGCTCCCTGATGCTATAATACCGAGAGGATTCAACCCGTAGTGATTGCACAGGACCTTGCATTCTTCAATAACAGGTATCATGTCTTCGTAGATAACGAGTCCAACGTCAGCCGCCTTTGCAACCTCATAAAGTCCTGTAGCCAGACCTCCCTCAGTTGGATCATGCATTGAATGAATTTCTCCACAATGTCTTGCTATTTGAGCTTCCCTGAGAATACTTATACCAGGTTTTTCAGTGAATTTTCTGCATATATCAACAAATTCTTCTCCAAATATACCAATGAGTTCCCGGCTCTTTTTTCTTGCAATAATCGAAACAGCTTCAATAGCTATTGCCTTTGTAAGGATAATATCATCCCCTACCCTTGCTCCTGCAGTTGTTATAAGATCATTCTTATCAACTTCACCAAGCATCATGCCGATAACTATTGGTCTGTCTATACCAATAGTTATTTCAGTATGACCGCCGCAGAAAGCAACATCAATTTTTTTACAGGCAGAAGATAATTGATGAAAAATATTCTCCGCGAGCTTTGAAGTTGTATGTTTTTCCGGCAGGAGGATGGTTGCAAGAAACCATTTGGGTATTCCGCCCATTGTTGCTATATCGTTTGCATTAATGAATATTGTATAGCTGCCGATATCCTCAGCTACAAAAGTTATGGGGTCCGTCTTTGCGAGGAGATATTTATCTCCTATATCTATAACCGCGGCATCTTCCCCGATTGAAGGGCCGATTACAACTCCATGATTCGTAGACGTATATTCCTTGAGGAATTTTTCAAGGATGTCCAAAGGCAGTTTTCCCGGGAGGAGATACATGTAGAAATTATATCATATGATTTATACCAGTGGGTCTTTAACTCCGGCTTCTTTGAAACCTTTTGCCCTGAGCAGGCAACTGTCACATTTCATGCAAGGAACAAAAAAAGCGCGGAAGTTCGTAAGTGCGGAAGTTACATTAAGGAAGTTTTTTTCTTTTGTACTTTTGCGCTTCCGCGCTTCCGCGCTGATCTTCTGAGGGTCATAGCAGCTCCATGTGAGAGAATAGTCAATTCCTGATTCAATTCCCTTTTTTATTATTTCACTTTTTGTAAGATTAATTAATGGCGCATGAATTTTAAATCTGCATTTCCCTTCAACAGAAACTTTTGTTGCAAGGTTTGCCATATCTTCAAACGATTTTATAAATTCAGGTCTGCAATCAGGATAACCGCTGAAGTCAATTGCATTAGCTCCTATAAAAATATCTTCTGCACCTAAAACTTCCGCCCATGCAAGTGCAAAGGACAGAAAGATTGTGTTGCGGGCAGGAACGTAGGTGACAGGAATATCTGTGACGAGTGACGAGTGACGAGTGACGGGTAACGACTTATTAGACCTCTTATTCTTTAACTTGTAACTTGTAACTTGTAACTTGTTACTGTCTTTCGGTACTTCAACATCCGATGTCAACGCAGAGCCGCCGATGTCCCTGAGATTAAAATTTATGACGAGATGTTTTTTTACATTGAAACTTTCTGCAATCTTACGGGCTGATTTCAGCTCTATCTTATGTCTTTGCCCGTAATCAAAACTCAGGGCGTAAATTTCAAAACCCTGTGCCTTTGCAATTGCCAGGGTAGTTGTTGAATCAACCCCACCGCTTAATAATACTACCGCACGTTTCATAGTATAATTATTTTATTTATAGACGAGTCAAAATCGGGCGAGGCACCGCCTCGCCCCTATATACCTCTTACCCCCTACCCCTTATCTCTTATCTCTCTTTCTCCCCTATCTTCGACTCTTTTCCTTCAATAAGTCTCTTAATATTTTCCTTGTGTTTTGAAATTATCAAAATGGCAAACAGAATTGCAAAAACAATCTTAATTTTTGAATAATCCAATAAAGCAAGAGTAATCGGCAATACACCGACCGCAGCGATTGCTGCAAGAGATGAATACCTTGTAATCGCGGCAACAGCGATCCAGATAAAAAGCGTAATAATTGCGGAGACGGGACTGTAGGCAATCAGTACTCCAAAGCCGGTTGCAACGCCTTTCCCGCCTTTAAAAGAGAGGAATATTGAAAATATATGTCCGGCAATTGCAGTAAGTCCTGCTAAGCCTCCCCAGAAATCTTTTGCAGTATTTATCAGTTCAGCATTGCCTGCTGTCTGGCTGATATTGACAATAATATAATTGCAGAGTAAAACAGGAAGAGCGCCTTTAAAAGCATCCCCCATAAGGGTAATCAATGCCGGCAATTTACCCGCAGTCCTCAGTACATTGGTAGCTCCAATGTTTTTACTGCCTGTTGTTCGAAGATCAACTCCTTTATTTTTCGTTACAAGGATCCCAAACGGAATTGAACCTATGATAAATCCCACAGGAATAAGAAGATATAATAGCGGATAAAATGAAAGAAATGAATCTTTCATAATCTTTTCCAGAAGAGTATAAAATACTGAATTCCTGATACAACGCCAAGGATCATTGCTATCCAGAGCAGCGTTATTCCGATACCGTATAAATCAATATCAATAAATGATTTAAAGGTCTTGTCTTTGTCTAAAAACAGTACAAGTACAGATGCTATCTGTGCGACTACTTTTATTTTACCACCCATTTCAGCAGGTATTACGATATCCTTGGAAAGTGCAACAACCCTCAAACCCGTAACAATAAATTCCCTTGCAATAATAACAATGGCAATCCACGCAGATACAGGTCCCATATCAACCAGTACGATGATGGCTGATATTACCAGAAGCTTGTCCGCTATCGGATCAAGGAGTATTCCTAATTTCGTGACCTGTTGTGATCTCCTTGCAAGATAACCGTCAAGAAGGTCGGTTAAAGCGGCAATTGCAAAGAGTATGGCCCCGAGCAATGGATTACCGGAGGCTACCAATATAAATGGAATAATTATTAAAATCCTGCTGAAAGTAATGATGGTGGGAATATTAACCGAGAAACTCACGTGACACCTTTTCCCATAGGCCTGTTGATTTCAAGATCAAATCCGTAAATTCCCTCACTGCTCCCCTGCCGCCGTCTTTCTCCATAACAATGTCAGCATATTTTTTTGTTTCTTCATCTGCATCAGCAGGCACCGCAGAAAGTCCCGCCCTTTTAAGAAGTTCAACATCGACAATATCATCTCCCATAAAAGCTATATTTTCGTCTTTGCAACGGTATTTTTTCAATAGTTCATCATAAACTGCTGACTTTTTATAAACCTTCTGATATACATCTATAATGGCAAGTTCCCTGGCCCTTATCTCAACAACCTTTGATTTTCTTCCCGTAATAATCCCTGTTTTTATTCCGGCTCTGCCTAACATCTTTATGCCATGCCCGTCTCTTACATTGAATCTCTTAAATTCGTTGCCTTCATTATCAAGGATAATGCTTCCATCAGTCATAACCCCGTCAACGTCGAGAATGAGGAGTTTGATCTTTTGGGCTTTTTCTTTAATGTTTTTTTTATTTTTTGTTTTGAGTTTTGAGTTTTGAGTTTTGAGTTTCATACTATCCCGGCCTTCAGGAGATCATGCAGATGAAGAACGCCTTTTATATTATTCTCTTCGTCGGTCACCATGAGCACGGTGATGGAATATTTCTCCATTAATGCAACAGCCTTTGCTGCGAGCATAGGGCCTGTTATTGTTTTGGGTCTGTGAGTCATGACGTCTTCTGCTTTCAGAGAAAAGAATTTCTCGTCCCACTTTTCAAGTCCTCTCCTCAAGTCTCCATCTGTTATAACACCCTGCAATTTAAAAGCCTTGTCTGTAACTGCGGTAATCCCGAGACGTTTTGATGATATTTCCATAATCGCGTCTTTCATAAGTGCATCTGTGTGAACTGATGGAATAGCATTGCCTGTATGCATGAGATCTTCCACAGTCAAAATAAGCCTGCGGCCCAGGTTCCCTCCTGGATGAAAGAAAGCAAAATCTTCTTCTGTAAAACCTTTTTTACTGAGAAGGGTTATCGCTAATGCATCTCCCATTGCAAGGGCCGCGGTTGTTGAGGCCGTCGGCGCAAGACCCATAGGACAGGCCTCTTCCCTCACGGAAACGTCCAGGGAAACATCGGATGCCTTAGCAAGTGTTGATTGAGGATTTCCGGTTAAGGCAATTATCTTGATGTCCAGTCTTTTTAATGTCGGAAGCAACCTGATAATTTCATCAGTCTCTCCGCTGTTTGATATTGCAAGAACAACATCGCCTTTTGATACAACACCTACATCTCCGTGACCGCCTTCAGCGGGATTGAGATAAAAGGCCGGAGTTCCGGTAGAGGCAAGGGTTGCTGCAATTTTTTTACCGATAATACCGGACTTGCCCATCCCGGTGACTACCACCTTGCCGTGGCATGAATGCATGATGTCAATTGCCTGAATAAAGCTTTCGCTGATGCGGTCTATAAGTGAGCTTACGGCATTTGCTTCAATTTTGAGGATGTTCTTTGCCTGACTGATTATGTCTTTCATCCCCATCCTTTTACCAATTTATTCAATTCAACAAGCCTCTTTGCTAATTCAAAAAAACTCTCGATGTTCAACATATTCGGTCCATCACAAAGCGCATGGTCCGGGTCTTCATGAACTTCCATAAAAACTGCATCGCAGCCAACCGACACAGCAGCTCTTGCAAGAGGCTCAATAAATTCCCTCTGTCCTCCTGAACGGTTTCCGAGGCCACCGGGCAACTGTACGCTATGTGTTGCATCATAGATGACGGGGAAACCAAAACCCTGTATAATGGGAATTGAGCGCATATCTGCGACAAGATTATTATAACCGAAAGAGGTGCCTCTTTCTGTAACAAGCAGGTTGTGATTTCCTGCAGACGTAAATTTTTCTATAATATTCTTGATGTCCCACGGAGCAAGAAACTGCCCCTTCTTTATATTGACAGGTTTGCCAGTTTTTGAAGCAGCAACAATGATATCGGTCTGTCTGCATAAAAAAGCCGGTATCTGAATTACATCAAGCACATCAGCAGCCTTTACAATTTCACCCACAGAATGGATGTCGGAGAGGATAAGGACTTTATGTTTTTCTTTAACTTTCCGAAGTATCCTTAACCCCTCGTCAATGCCCGGCCCCCTGTAAGAAGTAACAGAGGTCCTGTTAGCCTTATCATAAGAGCTTTTGAATATAAATGGAATATTGTTTTTTTCTGAATATTCTTTTAGTTTTCCGGCAATCCTTAAAGTTGTTTCTTCGCCCTCAATGACACACGGCCCCGCAATAAAGGCAAGGGGGTTTTGTCCGCCGATAGTTATATTTCCTATTTGTATTTTATTTGTTTGCATGGTAAGCGTGTTTATTATAACACCAGAATTTAAGATTTTTTTGATGATCTTTTATGGCATGTTCTTACTGGTTGCAGTTACAAAAATAAATCAATTAAATAAGGACCTTACTTTTTCGGGCAATGTACTGCCATGCCATGAACATCTTCCGCGGTCTCCATGACGCCTTCCGCGAGTGTGGGATGCGCGTGAATGGTGTGTGCAATAGCGTTTACTGTAAGCCCGCCTTCCATGGCAACGGCAACTTCATGTATCAGGTCGGATGCATGAGGTCCTATTATGTGAGCGCCTAAAATTTTATCAGTTTCTTCATCAGAGATTATCTTGAAAAGCCCCGATATCTCTCCCATTGCATGTGCCTTTCCAAGCGCCCTGAATTGGAATCTTCCGACTTTATATTTAATATTTTTTTCTTTGACCTGATGCTCTCTTAATCCTACTGAAGCTATCTCAGGACTTGTGAATATAGCGGCGGGCACAACATCATATTTTATTGCTGCATTTCCACCTGTGGCATTCTCTGCTGCAACAAGACCCTGCTTTGACGCAAGATGCGCAAGCATTATTCCGCCGACTACGTCTCCAATTGCATAAATTCCATCTATATTCGTCTGCATCTTTTCGTTTACAAAAATTTCGCCCCTCTTGCCTGTATTCACGCCGATGCTTTCGAGACCGATATTCTTACTGTTTACTGACCTTCCGATTGAGACAAGAACTTTTTCTGCGTCTATGGTCTTGCCGTCAGAGAGCGTAGCGGTAACACTGTCTTCTTTGACATCAACCTTTTGAACGCCTGTATTTGTTATCAGTTTTATCTTGTTTTTCTTTAACTCTCTTTCAAGAAGCGCGGAGATTTCTTCATCCTCAGTCGAGACCGCGCGCGGCATCATCTCGACCATTGTTACTTCGGAACCAAATTCTCTATATATAAATGCAAACTCGCAGCCTATTACACCGGCTCCGACAATGAGGAGGCTTTGGGGGATAACGTCGAGATTGATAGCATGATCGCTTGATAAAATCCTTTTCCCGTCAAAAGGAAACACGGGTATTTGCGCCGGTTTTGAGCCTGTTGCAATAATAATCTTATCCGTATCAATTTCCTGGGCAGCGCCGTCTTTGAGCATGACCTTAATCTTTTTCTGATTTATTATAACCCCCCTGCCCTCCAGAAGTTTTATACCCCATGATTTTAAAAGTCCCCTGATTCCTTTGATCTGGGTGTCCACAACTTTTTTCTTTCTCTCCATAATTTTCCGGATATTCGGCAAGACAGTCCCGCTGAGTTCAAGACCGAAGTCTTCAGCGTTCTTTGCCTTGTGCAGGACTTCGGCTGATGCAATAAGGGTTTTTGTCGGTATACAGCCCCAGTTAAGACATGTACCGCCTACTTCACCTTCCTCAATAACCGTAACTTCAGCGCCGCGCTGTGCAGCTCTTATGGCTGCAACATAGCCTCCCGGGCCGGCTCCGATAACTGTAACTTTCATTATTTGAGTTTTACCTCTTCTTCAAGATATTTTTCATATTCAGCTGCATCCAACAGACCATTAAGCTCTGATTCATCCGCAATCTCAAGTACAGCAATCCAGCCCTTATGATAAGGGTCTTCATTTATTACCTCGGGAGAATCTGTCAGGTCTTCATTAAATTCAAGTACTGTTCCACTCACGGGACTTATGACGGATGAAGTTGCTTTTGTAGACTCAATCTGGGTCAATTCAGAACCCGCTTCAACATCGGATTCAATTTCAGGTGAATCAATATATACGATATCTCCGAGAGATTCCTGTGCATAAAAAGTAATGCCGACGGTAGCTCTCTTCCCTGAAACTTTTACCCAAGTATGCTCTTTGTGATACTTTAAATCTTCAGGGTACATCTTTACCTCCTTAAATTTTAGATAGTTTCCTAATTGTGTGAAATTCTAATCATAGAAAAGTTTTTTGTCAAGAAAATTTACCCTCTTGTCGTAACCATTCAGTTACGGGTGGCAATAATTGTTTAAAGCGTGTCATCCCCGCAGTCTTTTGAGCGGGGATCCAGTTCTCTGTTTTCTGGATTCCCGCTTAACAGATCGCGGGAATGACAATCCAAATAGTTTTTTAGTCACCCATAACTGAATGGTTACCTCTTGTCACACAGATGGGACAATCATTATTATTGTTGGATTTTTTGATTAATCAACTTATCGATGATATCTTTCATATTCCTGTCCGTCCACTCTACAGGCCCTACAAGTTTTTGGTTAATTTTACCGTTCCGGTTTATGAGATAGGTAGTTGGATAACCCATAACGTTATATAGCGCTGCTGTCATACCTTCCGGATCCGTCAGGACCATATACGGGGCAGGGTTTTGCTCCATAAATCTTCTGACGGTTTTTGAAGACCTGTCAATCGATACGGCTATAATTACAAGGTCCTTATCCTTATATTCTTCATAGAGAGATTTAAGGTACGGTCTTTCCTGTCTGCAATATGGACACCATGTGGCCCAGAAATTCAAAACGACAGGCTTTCCTTTAAATGACAAAAGGGTAACATCTTTACCGGACATGTCTTTTAAAATGAAATCAGGTGCGTTTTCTCCTATGACTTTATCAACAGGCCAGGGTAAAAAATTCTGTGCATAATTGTAAGAAACTGCTGAGAACAGCACTAAGGCAACAAGAAAAAATATCACTTTTGGAAACAATCTCATACATTTCCTCTTTTCAGATTTTTCATTTAGATTCAGATAGTTGATATTAGCTAAAAACACTGCATATATCAAGGGGAGCCATATCTTATGCTAAAATTCTTAAATTCACCTGTATAATCCTGCCATTTTTCATCAACCTTCGTAACTCTGGCGCCCCGTGGTCCCTGACGGCACCATTGAACGGCCTGTCTTAAATTTTCTACAGGGCCTTCAAAAACCGCTTCAACATTCCCGTCAGGCAGGTTTCTCACCCATCCCGTCAGATCAAGTCTTACAGCAGTTTCTCTTGTGCTTGCACGAAAAAAAACGCCCTGCACAAAACCTGTAATAATTAAATAAACCCTGCCTTTTTCCATAAGCTGTTAAATTATAATACTCTAATATTAAATAATATAAATTTCCGGACTCTCTTGCAAGCATCTTTTTATAGTGGTAATATTTTGATAAGGCATATATCCTTTCCAGGAGGCAAGTGTGAAGACAATTGAAATAAAAACTGACATTTTTTGGGTTGGCGCAATTGATTGGGCAGTAAGAGATTTTCATGGTTATGTAACACCAAATGGAACGACGTATAACAACTATTTGATAATGGATGAGCAGATCACCCTGCTTGATACAGTAAAATACGATTTTTCTCATATCACAATAGATAATATAAAGCAGCTTACGGACCCCTCAAAAATTTTGAATTTAGTGATAAATCACATAGAACCTGACCATGCGAGCAGCATTGATAAAATTATGTCGTTTGCGCCTGACGCAACAATCTATATTACTGAGAAAGGTAAAAAGGGACTTGACAGGCACTTTGATACATCAAAATGGAAATTTAAGACCGTTAAAACCGGCGATATCCTTAATACAGGCAAATACAATCTGCATTTCATCGAAACACCCATGCTTCACTGGCCTGATTCAATGATGACATATATAAAAGAAGCCAAACTCCTTATTTCACAGGATGCATTTGGACAGCATATTGCAACCTCATCCCGCTTTGACGATGAATTTATTGAGTGTGCTTCCCATGCGGAACTGGAAGATTCCGTTGTTGATTACTATGCAAATATCCTTATGCCTTTCGGAGAACTTATAAAAACAAAGATCGCAGATATACAAAAACTTGGAATTGAAATAGACATGATCGCACCTGATCACGGAATAATCTGGCGAAAGGCGCCTGGCGAGATAATACAGAAATATCTCGATCTCGCAAATGGAAAGGCTTCTTTGAGCATAGCTGTAATTTACGATACTATGTGGCACAGCACAGAGCTTATGACTCTCCCCATTATGCATGGGATAAAGGACGAGGGCGTTGACTGTAAAGTAATAAAACTGCGCGCAACACCGATAAGCGTCGCAATAAAAGAATTTTGGAAATCGAGAGGATGTCTGATCGGAAGTCCAACTCTTAATAATATATTGTACCCGTCTGTTGCAGAATTTTTGACGCATCTCAAAGGACTGCGTCCTAAAAATCGTGTCATCGGAGCTTTTGGGAGTTATGGATGGGGCGGCGGAGCCGTTAAAGAGGCTTATGAGGAATTTAAAAAAATGAAGCTGGAGGTTTTTGAACCAGGGATGCAGGTGCTTTATAAACCTTCTGTGGAAGACAATAAAAATTGTTATAATTTTGGAAGAGAATTTGCAAAAAAAGTCAAAGAATATCATGTAAAATTTATTTAAAATTGTATAAATATTTACCCTACCTTGCATAGGGTTATCCCTGATAGTAAAACGCATGGTTCTTAATTACAATATAACTACAGTTGAAATATTCTCATTTAGAAAGACCATAAAATTGCTTTCAACAAATATGAGAGAAATTGAAGAAAAAGTTCATGAAGTCCTTCATAACCTGAACTGGCTGCTTGAGTCGCATAACAGTTTCGCAGAATTAGTTGCGATAAAAGGCAAGAAGGTAACAATACGCTGTGTAGGTTATTGTGCTGAATGCGAATCCCGATGCGTACAGGTAGCTTTCAATGAAAGAATGCCTGAAATCAAATTAGTTCTTCAGTAGTCTGATTTTATCTGTGTCCCCCTCAAAAAAAGAAATTGTAATCCTGCTTGAAAAAAGAGACTATAACGCTTTATCAAAACTTACATTAATTGATAAGAAGGTCGTCAGTACTTTAATATCTCTTTCATACGACAAAAAAACACGGAACTCATGGCGTGCAATAGAAGCCATCGGTTTTGTAACAAAAGAATTATCCAGGTCAAATCCTGATATTGTCAGGAATATTGCAGGCCGTCTTCTGTGGATGATAAGGGATGAATCAGGTGGAATCGGCTGGAGCGTACCTGAGATCCTTGGTGAAATAGTAAAAAATAATCCTGTTCTGTGTTCAGATATCGCACCGATAATAGCATCTTTTCATGAAGAGAAAATGTTATGCTCAGGTGTGCTTTGGGCCTTGGGCAGAATAGGGAAAATCAATAATGAAACAGTCAATTATGCTATTCCCATTATTCTTTCCTATCTTAAATCTGACGATAACACGCTTCGTGGCTATGCTGCATGGGCACTCGGTGAAATGGGAAATGAAGGATCAGCGGCTGCATTGGAAAATTTAAAGAAAGATACAAACCGTATTGAATTTTATCAAGACGGGGAATTAAAGGAAAAATCTGTAGGTGAACTGGCATCAGGTGCTATAGAAAGACTTCTGACAAGCTATAAATAACACCTGAATCATACCTACCGTGCCATTTTCCTTAAGATCTGTTCCAGGTTTTTAATCTGTTCTCCATAACCTGCCCAATCCCCGGTCTTCTGCAATTGCAGGGCTTTTTCGTAAACCTTCAGCGCCTCTTTCGCAAGACCCTCAGATGGCATCTGTATTTGCTCTGAAGGTTTTTCCTTTACAGCAGAGGTTTTTTCTCCTTTAAAAAATAAACGCTGCAGGGCCAGCTCAAGGTTCTCTTCCATGACAACGTTGTTCTCATAGGCGACGACTACCCTTCTGAGTTCGGGAAGACCGCCTTTATCCGATGCCGACAGGTATAAAGGCTGGACATAGAGGAGGGAATTTTCGATTGGGATAACGAGAAGACTTCCACGGATAACCTGTGAACCTATTTGCCCCCATAAGGTAATCTGCTGGGAAATATAAGCGTCCTGATCAATTCGTGCATTGACCTGGCTCGGTCCGAATACAAGCCTGTCCCTGGGAAAAACATATACAATCAGTTTTCCATAATGCGGCATGTCACATCGTGCGGCGAGCCAGGCAGCCAGGTTATCCCTCTTGGAAGGTGTATATGGGACCAGCAGAATATACTCTTCCTTCTTCTCTCCCGGCAGTTTCATTATCGTATTATAAGGCTGCATCGGTTTATCACTGTAAGAAGGTATCTCCCACAGGTCCTCTTTATTGTAAAATGTCTTAGGGTCTGTCATGTGAAAGGATGTAAACATCCGGGCCTGTACCTCGAGCATTCCCTGCGGATACCGTACATGTCTGCGCAAATCTTCGGGCATATCCGAAATGGGCCTGAATAATCCGCTGAAGGCACGGGAATAGACCTTTACCATCACGTCATCAGGGTTACTGATATAGAAACTCACTCCGCCGGTATATGCGTCAATGACCGCCTTGACAGAATTTCTGATATAGTTAAAACCGTTGTTACCTCGTGTTGAATACGGCAAATTCGCCGATACAGTGTAACAATCGATCATCCAGTAGAGTTTGCCTTTATCAGAAACAACCATATATGGGTCTGAATCATACATAAGGAACGGCGCTATCCGTAAAATCCTTTCATTGATATTTCTGTAAAAAAGGATCCGGCTTTCAGGCGTTATGTCAGAAGACAGGAAAATTTTCGCTGTGTTGAATTTTACAGCAAATACAGAGCGGCGCAGTAAAGAGGAAAGCTCGACCCCTCCGTTGCCATCGTATTTCGTATAAACATTTTCTGTTGCGGTAGGATAACTGAATTCCTGTACTTTGGTTTTAACTACTACATAGTCGTTTGGCAATTCACCGTAATAAATTTCAGGCCTGGTTATTTTAATATCTGTTTCAGAAACCGGCGGGATGTCTTTGATAATAAATTCCGGCAGCCCTTCTTTCGTGATCCTGCTTACCGGGCCCATAGCCAATCCGTTGCCGTGGGTAAATACAAGCCTTTCGTTGATCCACGATTTACTCGGAAGGTCATTATATGACAGTTCCCTCGGCGAGAGCATGACCTGTTTATATTCTCCGTTGATAGTATATCTGTCGTTGTCAACATCGATAAATTTGTAGTACGTCCTTATCTGCTGGAGCTGGCCGTATGTTTTCAGCAGAGGGTTATTGTCCCACAGCCTGATGTTCTTGATGGTTGCGTCGTTCTTTGTGATATCCTTTGCCTCAAGATTGTACGAAACATCAAAAGACTTCAGTTCGATACTGTTTAGGTCATAGCCAAACCGTGTGAAATCGATGTTGTACCCGATATAGGGTTTTTCAAGTTCAAGTTCGTTAGGTGCCACCTTGAATTTCTGCAGAAACGGGGTATACAGGATAATCCCTCCGATATATACGAGTCCGGTAAGAGCAGCAGGAAAAACTACCCATTTTAATGAACCCCTGAAAGTGGCCGTGATAAATACGATGCCCGTGACTGCGGTAAGTATGGCAAGAAGCCTAAGTGTAAAAAGTTTTGTATGAACATCTGTGTACCCTGCACCGGAAATTACGCCATGCTCGGAAAATAAAAGCCTGTATGAATCGATATAAAAGTGAAGGGCCAGGATACCGAACAAGAATATCCCGAACATTCCCGCGTGTTTCCTGACATAGGGATGCATGGATATGTTTCTCTCTGATACTGAGATCCCTCCCCGCAGGAAATAACTCACTGTGGTTACTACTCCTGTTAAGATAACAGTAAAGCCTGCAAAACCCTTTATCGTCTCTATCAGGGGCAGGGCGAAAAAATAGAAGCTGATATCACGGTTGAATATGGGATCCTGCATCCCGACATCAAGCCTGTTTTTGAAGAGCAGGATTTCTTCCCACTTTGAGGCGCCGAACAATGCTATGAGAAAACCTATAAAAATTCCTGCAAGTATTGTTATCCATTTGACAGGTTTATCAAACGATAAGGTTTTTATAGGATAAACAGTATCGCCGAATATATTAAGATTTCTGAGAGGGAAATCGATCCTGTTGGCAATAAAAATATTTAATAAATAGAACACCAGAAAGACCGCACTGAATAACAGGGAGGCGATAATTTTACTTGTAAGCACCGTATTAAAGACAGTCAGAAATCCTGTTTCATCAAAAAACATCCAGTCCACATAAAGATTTAATACAGAGGACCCGAACATCAAGACGACCAAGACAGCTATGCCAATAAATAACAGTAATCCGATTTTCTTGTTCAATCGAATCGCCCCCAGATATTTTTTTTATTGTATGTAGGATAACATATTATGCTGATGTGTCAAGGGCTCATCGCCGGTGAGTGTGTAAAAGCAACGCCCGTTAATCCGATATGAGAATAAAGACATTTGGAAAAGCTAAAGTTTTTATTTATAAATGACGTACTTATACATCAAGTGCATTGTAAGCAATAAAAATAAAAACTTGTAATGCGGAAAGGAGAAAATATGGCAAAGAAAGCAAGATGTACCGAAAAAACAAAAGAGGGGAAAAGATGTAAAAATACCGCAAGCGGCAACTCAAAATGCTGTGCTACTCACAAGAAAAAATAGTATATAGAAGTTGCATATTGAGTCAAACTGAGAGGGGCTTGTTTCGGCAAGCCCTTTTTTATTGTTGATAATACCTGCTTATGAATAATTTGAAATGTTTAAAATTTTATTAACTAATGTTACAAAGTGAGCGTAAAAAAGGGTCTGAAATGATTGATTCAGACCCTTTTAGGAATTTATGTTTAACGAAACCTTACTTTTTTCTTTTCAAATATCTTCTGCCTGCTAAAAGCGTTCCGCCTATAACAAAAAGGATGGAGCTGACTGGCTCAGGAACAATAGGAGCGCCTGTCACAGTGAAATTACCCTGAGATGCAGTATTATCTGTGTATACTCTATACCAAGCTGTTTGTCCAGGTGCAACACTGTTTGTTGTAAATACAGACATGTTTTTCTGATCAGGGCTGATTGTCCAGCTACTGACCGTTTTACTGCTTCTCGGATCACAATCGCCATCTAAAGCCCACCCACAACTGCCTGCGCCATTTGCAGCTTCATAGAGGGCTGTATCAATAAACACCCCTGATGATCCAGAAAGACTGAAATTAAAACCAACCCATGTAGACGCTGATGTGTTTTTTGTATAGATCATAAAAAAACCTTTCCATGGAGCAGCATCTACATGTAAAAAGTCTTGTGATGTTAAGCCAAAATCAATTGGAGATGGGTCACTACCTACCGTACCATCATGAGCCTGTACAGAAACAGATGAAATCAGGATAAATAATGTAATCAGACTGAAGATTAAAACACATATTAACTTACTTGATTGTTTTTTGCTCATAAATCCTCCAACTCAAATTTTTAAATATTTCTTTAAAACAATATTTTCAATAATTATAAAGATAGACTTAATATAATTTAACATGTTAATAAAAAGGTGTCCAATTCAAAATTCTTATAATTCTTATAAGTTTTAAATATAAGCATATTTGCGCAACTGTGCAAGTATGGGTTGAGTGTTATAACCCTTTATTGTTAAGGCAAGTGGATGGTTGAGGATTTTAGGAATAAATCAAGCCCTCTGGAGCATAATTGAAATCTTTGATACTTGCGAATTATCAATAACAGCCAGACTGAAACGAACTTATTGATAATAACGGAAACTTTGGGGACGTTGTTGATTATGTGCACTAATCCTATAATAAATTGAGAAAGTCAACAATCACTATTAACTTTTAACAGGTAACGTTTTAATTGTCCGTGAAGCTACTCAATACGTATCGCAATAATCATAAGATTAATTTATAATATTATTAGATTAGAATATCAAATCAATAAAAATTAGATATTATGTCTCAGGAAAACAAGGTCAGTAAGCTCTATCTCGCCCATACGGATAATCCATATAAAGGTGCGTGTGAAGCCCTTGATGCACTTGGATTTAGCGTTCATGGTAAGCGGGTATATATTAAACCTAATCTTACCGCCGGTCAGCCTTCCGAATATGGAATGACAGTGGATACCGGATTAGTAAGGGCCGTTTTGGAACGCCTTGTTGATTGTCCTCAGATAACGATTGGCGAATCTTGCAGCGATACTGTCAAGGCATTCGATGAACTTGGATATCGGCAACTTGTTAAAGAGTTCCCCAATGTTCAACTTGAGGATATTCGCTCAGCAGGAATTGTATGGAAACAGATACCCAAACCATATCACACACAGGAAATGCCTTTTAACGCCAGTGTCTTTGATCACGATTATGTCATTAACATTGCTAAAATGAAAACTCATTCTCTTGCAGGCGTCACATTATGTCTGAAAAATATTTTTGGCTTTGTACCCACTCGAAAGCAGAAACTAATGTACCACCCATTTATTCGCAAGGCATTACTCGATATGAATCAGATCATCCCAAGTCATTTCTGTATGATAGATGGTGTATGGGGAAATGAGTTTGATGAAGTTCAAAGCACACCGATATCGACTAACGTGGTATTGGCTGGTGACAATATGTTAGCAGTAGATATTATTGCTGCTGCTATCATGGGTGTTGATTTATATAAAGATAATACTTATCGAAAGGCTTTTGAGCTTTGGGGTGTTCCTGAATTTATTGTGTCAGGAAAGCAGGTTGACGACTTAAGAACGACATACAGGCAGGGATGTTTATTATCTACAAGATTTCGTTACTTCAAAGAAGCTGCTTCAAGTCTTGCATATCGAATGGTTAATCGACATTAAAAGCTTGTTCAAATTTCCTGATCAACGAATTCCAGTCGGCAGAAAACTTCTCTACGCCTTTAATGGTTAAATCATGACTGATATTGTACGCTTGCCAGTTTTTTTGTCAGATCAATATCCTTGCCCTTTTATTATTGCTTCAATTCAAGATTTCCGATTGTTATTGTTCCGTAGCTTGTTGTCATCAAGCCGGTAAGCCTTGTCATCCCGATAACAGTTGAATAATCACAGTTATAACCACCTTCAACGGTCACCGATTTATTAATGTTAATATTCAGATCTTCAGTAAAATTCAAGGCCTGGCTCTGGATCGTCTCACCCTCCACTGCCGCATTATATGCAGCCTGCAGGGATGAAAAATATGCAGGTGTTATACGCGCAATCATGACCGGAAAATATGGACATGTTATCGAACTTAATGCCTTAAATGCATTGATTCTGCCGTCTGTCAGTACCTTGCCCGTTAATGAACTTTTTGTATCGACATTATTAAGAATAGCGGCTTTTATCTCAAGATTTGTAAGGAAAGGATATAAGGATTTTATCAGCCCCGCAAGCCCTGATACATGTGGAGTTGCCATTGATGTACCACTATAATACGCATATTCTGTACCAGTATAGTCTGCTGAATAGGAAGTAATCTTCACATCATCAATATATGCTCCATCGTCGGTAACAGAGTTGTTGGACTGCAATCTGAATCTTATGTAAAATTGTGCCCGGCCGTCATAAGAAGTAAGGTCTTCCTCCATAAAATAAAATGATGAACCTGTACTTCCATAGTAGCAATTAAGGTTTGTCCATGAATTGCCGTTTGTGGATGCATCAACACAGAGAAAATCATAATAACTTTGCGTTTGCAGGCGAAGCCAATATTCCAGCACCGTTCCTCTTTCCCCGGTCAGGCTAATCAGATTAGCCAATTTTAGCGATGTATTTGTATTATTGGCATAATTCCCCGTTGGGCTGTCTGAGGCGCTATACGGGGAGCTAAAATAAATTGTTGAAAGCCCCCATGGCGATTGAGCTGTCCAATTATTCAGGGTAGTCATATTATCAAAAAATAATTGATGCCGCGCAGGCACAGTGCTATAGATGCTTACACCTGGCGCTGCTACATCCACTGATGTTGCTCCATAGCTGGAAAACCAGGCAAGATTATCATTATGGTCAGTAGCCGCAACCGCTATGATGTTAGCGCTTGTGTAGCTTGCCGGATAAAAAGGAGCTGAATCATTATTAGAGGTACTATTTCCTGCAGCACAGACAACAACCGCAGGTGACGCATCTATCGCATCTTTAAGGGCCTGGCTGAAACCTCCTCCGCCCCAACTGTTGTTAATTACATGGGCACCCTTGGCATTGGCATAAAGTATAGCAGAAATAGCGTCTGCTGTTGTTCCGGAACCAATTGCGTCAAGGAATCTCAGGGGCATAATTTTTGCAGTCCACATTACCCCCGCAACGCCTTGTGTATTATTTCCAACTGCAGCAATTGTTCCAGCCACATGGGTGCCATGACTTGCATAACCCATAGGATCATTGTCATTATCAACAAAGTCCCATCCGTAGCAGTCATCTACATAGCCGTTGCCGTCATTATCAATGCCGTCCGTACAACTTGTCTCTCCTGGATTGTACCAGATATTAGCACTTAACTCGGGATGATTATAAGAAATTCCGGTATCAACCACAGCTATTACAACATCGCTTGATCCGGTTGTCAGTTCCCATGCTTCCGGTGCATCTATATCTGCATCAACGGTTCCGCCTGTCTGTCCTGTATTATTCAGCCCCCAGAGTTGATTGAAATATGTGTCATCCGGCATTGCCGTTGAATGGACAATATAGTTTGGTTCGGCATATTCTATATCAGGGTTATTTATATAAGATTCCAGTGCCTGACTTACTGATATTTGATTTCCAAGACTGACAAGTTGTAATCCTCTCAATCTCTTAAACTCTTTTTTTACAGACCCCCCTGTTACCAAATGAGCGGCATTCGAGACACTTTTCAATAAAGCATTATTAACTGCTATTTCATTTCTGAACTTAACAAGGATTTCACCCTCAACGTGTTCAGAAGAGAGGAGAACATCAATGAGGTTGCTGACATTTCCCTTCTTACTATTTTTGACTTCAAGAGAGTGAACTTTCGAAAAAGAAAAATCTGTTGAAATAAAACAGAAAAGTGTAAAAAGAATAATACAGAAGACTTTCTTGGTTTTTCTCTTCATTGATTAATTATTAGACCAGAGTTTTTTTAAAGAACCTTTTGTATTTCTTGAAATTCAGAAGTAATGCTTATCGGGCTGTTGCCTGTAAGCATTTATGTTTAATTATAACTATAAACTGTGCGAATAAGGCAAGATAAAAAATATAAATATCCATTTTCTTTGCTTTTCATTAATAAAATTCTTTTAAAGTAGTTTCTATCTTTGATGGATCAAATGTCTGCTGAACAAGAGGTTTATCCTTAATCACCGGTACCCTTTCTTCTAAAATCGTCCGGGAATTTCTGAAAATTATCCCAAGGGAAATACGCTCTCCCCATTCAAGGGCTTTTTTGAATGCAGCGATTCTGTCCTCGGGATTGTATTCAGGCTCAATTTGATAAACTCTCTGCTTATACCAGTCATATGTATTAACTTTGTTGAAAGTTACACACGGCTGCAAAATATCAACCAGTGAAAACCCTTTATGGTTTGCCGCTTCTTTTATCAACCATGTTAAATGTTTCATTTCACCGGTGAAGCCTCTTGCCACAAAACTGCAGTCAAGCGCTACAGCCATTGCCATCGGATTAAGCGGCTCGGAAAAAACGCCAAAAGGCTGGTTCTTGGTCTTCATCCCCTCCATGCTTGTCGGAGATGCCTGCCCTTTTGTAAGGCCGTATATCTGATTATCGTGAACAAAAAGTTTCACATTAATGTTCCTCCTCATCGCATGAACCAGATGGTTCCCCCCCTCCCCATAACAGTCTCCGTCTCCTGTAAAGACCATAACAGGCATCTCATGATTGGCAAGTCTTATCCCGGTCGCAACAGGAAGCGCCCTGCCGTGAAGGCCGTTGAATGTGTTACATTTGACGTAATGCGGAAATTTAGCCGCCTGTCCTATCCCTGATACAATGATAAACTGATGCGGCTCTATGTTCATCTCAATCATCGCATCTTTGAATGCTTTAAGAATGCTATAGTTGCCGCATCCCGGACACCATGCAGGCTGTTGACCTTTGTAATCCTCTAATGTTGGCATATATTTTCTCCAATAAATACGGGTTAAATTGGTGTTTGTCCATAAATTGCTATTTTTTATTTTTGTCATGCCCGAAGCCTGCCCTCGAATGTCGTAATCGGGGGTCTTTAATCGAGCATCCAGAACTTATTAAAAAGACTGGATTCCCGCTCAACAGACTGCGGGAATGACGCTTCTGTGTTTGAATTTATGGACAGACTCCAATTAAACTGATTTAATCACAAACATGACTTCCTTCAATATATCATCAGTTGTAAACGGCCTTCCGTCATACTTGGTTATCTTATACTTGAATTCAAATCCCGTTTCTGCCTTCATAAGTCGCGCAAACTGGCCAGTTGCATTATTTTCAATACAGATAGATGTCTTTGCATTGTTTATAATATTAAGATAATTAAACTTCTTTGTTGAAGGAAAAGGATAAATCTCGCTGAAGTGCAGCATAGCTATTTTCACATTGGAAAATCTCCCCTCGCCCCTCTTTTCCAAAGAGGGGTAAATAAGTCCCCCTTTGAAAAAGGGGGATGTAGGGGGATTTTCTAAAAAAATGTCCACAACTTCCTTAATCACCCCGTAGGTAGAACCCCACCCTACGAGTACAACTTCGGGGTTTTCACCGCCATAAAAACTTGGCGGTTCTATCTCCTGTCTGATGAAAGGAAGTTTTTTAAACAGTCTCTTATCCAGCATTTTAATCCTTGTTTCTGCATCCTCAACGATATGCCCCTCTTCGTCATGTTCATCACTGTCCGTTACAACTAAATGTCTTGCGTCTCCTGGAACTCCAAGCGGAGTTACTCCGTTTTCTGTATATGCATGGCGTTTATATTCTGAAAGCTTTTTAAACTCATCTCCTTTTAATCTATATTCGTTATATTTAATTTTGCTTAGATCAAATTCATCAAACGTCCATTGCGAATCGGCAAGATACTGATCCGTCATAATTATGACCGGTATTTGATATTTCCCGGCTAAATCAAACGCTTTATTTGTTAGAAAGAACGCCTGCTCAGGCGTTCCGGGTGCAAATATAACTCTTGGAAATTCACCATGCGCTGTATAGAGAGCAAATTGTAAGTCACCCTGTTCCGTCCTTGTTGGAAGGCCTGTGGCGGGCCCCGGTCTCTGTCCAAGGGCAATAACTACCGGTGTCTCTGTCATCCCTGCAAGAGAAAGTCCTTCAACCATGAGCGCGAATCCGCCGCCTGATGTCCCTGTCATGGCCCTCACACCCGCAAATGATGCTCCAAGCACCATATTAATTGCCGCTATTTCATCTTCAGCCTGCTCCACTATAATTCCGTAATCCGCTTCTTTATCGGCAATATAATTCATGATCCCGGTTGAAGGAGTCATTGGATATGCAGAATAAAACTTAACACCGGATGCAATAGCGCCAAGCGCAAACGCTTCATTGCCTGCAATCAGCAGGAGGGGCGAACGGCCGTTCGCCCTTACATTGAACGAACATCTTTGACAGTTCTTCACTGCATGATCATATCCTGACATCGCAGCATTAACATTTCCCTTAATAATCTCTTCTCCCTTTTTCCTGAATGTGTCTTTAATGATTTCAAACAAAATATTCATATCCATCCCGATTATTCCAAGGACAGCGCCGATGGCAACAGTGTTCGCCATTATCTTATTGCCCCCGTGTTCTGTTGCAAGCTGTACAAATGGTATGTCCAGGAAATATTCTTTATCGTGTTTTTGTTTCAATGTCGATGAGTCGGAGATGATGATACCGTTTTCTGTAAGTTCTTTTTCATGCTGCGATATACTCTCCCTGTCAAGTGCTACCACTATATCAATCCCGTCTCTTGATGCCGTAACAGGTTTGTCAGAGAATCTGACCTGATAAAAGTTGTGCCCCCCTCTTATACGGGATTCATAATCCTGATGAGTAAAAACGTGATAGCCCGATTTTGCAAAAATATGGGCGAGGGTGTCGCCAATGGTCTGAATCCCCTGCCCCGCCTCGCCGCCTATTTTGATCGAGTAGTCCATATTAAATAGCGATCAGCAATTAGCTGTCAGCAATCAGTTTTAATAATCAACTATTAAGGTTCTCATAATAGTCTGAACATTTCTATAAGCGTCATTCCCGCATGTCTTTAGCGGGAATCCAGTAGTTCTTATTTTCTGGATGCCCGATAAAAGTCCTCGGGCATGACAGACAACGGCAAACAGTTTGTAAATACTATTTTGAGATTATTAATAACTGACTGCCAAAATCAAAATATTACAATTTCTTTTTAAATTCACTTAGCCACCTTATGTGGCTCTTTTCTTCCTCTATTATTTCATTTACTATCTCTTTTTCTTTTACAACATCCTTCAGACTGTAGTAATAAAGCAGGGTTTCCTTCTCAAAACCGAGGGCGTGCTGAACTGCATTTTCTACTGATTTCAAATTCTCAATTGATGCAAGGGATTTGTTTCTGCCGAGAAAAAACTCCGATTCGACAATCGCCCTTAGATATTGGGAGGCCTCTTCCCAGTCCTCAGGATTTTCATCTTTAATCTCTTCTTTAAGTTGGGAAAATACTCTCTCGTGTCTAAGCTCCTGCCCGGCGAGGATGTCAAAAAGTTTAACGAGTTTCTCATTTTCCCTGAATCTTTTTGAAGTAGCGGTATAAAAATCATATCCAAGCCTTTCTGTCTGTACAGCCTGTTCAATTACTTCACGAATAGAGAACTTTTCCATATCTTCCTCCTGATTTTATGATTTAATATATTCCTTCTTCATCAAAAAACCCTTGAGAATCCCGGAATCAGTAACCGGATCAAAACATGTATCGCTAAAACACGGGACTACATAACCCCTATCTTCACCATAAACGAAAGTTGTATAAGGACTGATAAATGAAACAGCAGTTTCAGCCAGTTTAGCTGACGGTGAAGTATACAGTGTTAATTTTAGAGAATTAAAATATGCGTCAAGTGCACAAAAATAATATCCTGCGTGAATTCCAATATTTTTCGCTCTCGAAGAAAATACCTGTAGTGACTTTTCTGCATATTTGATATATTCCTCTTTTTTTGTCATGAAAGAAAGTTTAAGCATAAGAATTATACAAAGAGAATTTGCCGAGGGATGAGGAATATCTTCAATACTTTTTATCTTCATTCCGAGGAGTTGATCATCTGTATCAGCAAAACCGCCCTCATCTGTATCCCACAAATTATTTATGCACAATCCCATAAGTTCATCCGCCCGCTGCATATGAAGAATGTTCCCTGTCAATTCATACGCCGAAATCAGGGCCTCTACAAGATATGCATAGTCTTCTAATAGACCCTTTATTCCTTCAGTATGATAAAGCTGATTTCCTGTAAATCTCATTTTCATGATCCTCTCAAGACTGTTTACTGCGAATTCTTTCAGTCCATTATCCCTGAACACCCTGCAACTCAATAGACAGGATGAAATGAGCATTCCGTTTATCGATGTATATAAGGTCTTATCAATAAATGGCTCCAGCCTTTCATTTCTTGATTTGAGCAATTTTAATTTTCCGCGTTTGATCACTTCAGTAATTTCTTTTAAATCTCTGCCTGATGTTTTGGCAATCTCTTCAGCAGTCATAACAGCAAAAAGAACTCTTTTCGACTCATCATGGTGCATCGCCCCTGCCTTATGCATCAGATGAAGAGAGAGTATCCTGTATTCATCCTCATCGAGTGTATTTTTGAAATCATCCTCTGTCCAGGTAAAATATCCGCCTTCATCATCGGGAGTGACATCTGCATCCTGGCTGGCATAAAATCCACCTTCGGGGTCGGACAGTGTATTTCTGATAAAAGAAATAATTCCTTTAGCAACATCCATAAAAAGTTCATCACCAAAAACATAATATGCGTTGACATAATTTCTAAGCAACCATGCATTATCATCTGCCATCTTTTCGAAATGCGGTATGATCCACGACTCATCAGTTGAATACCTGTGGAATCCTCCCCCGATCTGGTCATAAAATCCGCCCTGTGCCATTGCTTTGAGGGTTTTTCTTATTGCAAGTTCAACAGTATTATCCTGCATTAGAAAGCACCTGTTAATAAGAAACTCAAGGGCGCCCGGCATCGGAAATTTGGGGGCTGTTCCAAATCCGCCGTGTTGAGGATCAAATTCTGAAATGATATCTCTCACAGCATTATCAAACATTGATTTGTCTATTTGCCCCTGTGCCGTCGGAGAGGTTTTCAGTTCATTCATTAACTTTTCTGTATATTGAGAGATTTCATCCTGTTTTGTTTTATAAAGATTAATGACTGCTTTCAAGACTTTTTTAAATCCCGGTCTTCCAAGTTTGTCATCAGGAGGAAAATATGTCCCTCCAAAAAACGGTTTTTTATCATGGGTTAAAAATACACTGAGAGGCCATCCTCCGCCTGAGCCCATAGCGGCAATCGCCATCTGATATCTTCTGTCTATATCAGGTCTTTCATCCCTGTCAAGTTTTATGCTTATGAAATTTTCATTTAGAAGCCTTGCTATCTCGTCGTCAAAAAAACATTCCTTTGCCATAACGTGACACCAGTGACACCATACAGCACCGGAACTGAGAAATAAAGGCTTGTCTTCCTGTTTTGCCTTCTCAAAAGCTTCTTCAGACCATGGATGCCAGTCAATTTTTTGATTAGCGGAATGTTTAAGGTAGGCAGATCTTTCTTTAAAGAGTCTGTTCATTCATACAACAACCACTGAATCGTCAGCGCCAAAATCATTGGGAAGATATTTATCGGCAAACCAGTCGTTTTCCCAGCGGTTGGCATCAATAAGATATCTGAATCTGTATTCCCTGCTGCATGGAAGGTCCAAAGTTAAAGTAAAATCGCCGTTCTTCAGTTGTTTCATCTTGTTTTCAGTCAGGTTCCAGTTATTGAAATCACCGACAATGGTGACCATCTCTGCATTCTGCGCCGCATCTTTTGGCAGTCTGAAAGTTACCTTGCATATATTGTTTGATTTTACATATTGTTTCTTCAGGCTCTTAATCCCGGTTGCCTTTTTTGTTTTAACCGATGAAGTTTTTTTAGCAGGCGCAGATACGCCGGATACACTTTTCATAATTGCTCTTTTCATGAAACCCCTCCTTCTAATTTTACAAAGTTGACATTATAAGTTAACTGCTAATCAGTAATAGTATTTATCCTGATCAATTTCTATACATCGTGATACTGTTTACATTATACTTGCTAATAATTAAATTGCCAAGTCTTGAGAAAAATTTATTGTTGTATTAATAATAAAAATAACATCCATAATAAAACGCTTGCCTTGCATGAATAAAATTATTGTCAATAACTACTTCCCGTAATTAGTGGTTAGATAATCAATAATAGTTTTTGCCTCTTCATCTGTTATAGGACAACCGTTAACGTTCTTCATCCGCATAACTGTTTTCTCCCATTCTTTTGATGTTTTTTTCTGCGCTGCGGCTCTTTCTAAATTGTGACATTGACTGCATCTCTTCTCAAATACAGCTTTTGCATCAACTTTTGTTTTTTCTGCGGCATAAAGAGATATCCAGGTTAGAGTCAATGTTGAAATCAAAATCAGGATTATAACTGTTTTAATTATATCCTCCGTAAACAGATTATTTTAACGTTGCAAAGTTTCTAATAAACTCACTGATCTGAACGCCAAGGTTTATACATTTTATGCCATCTATGCATTCGTCGGCATCTTTTTTCTCAAGATGCGTTATTAGTTTATGAGAATTTTTTTCAAGTTTAATATCATAGGTTTTCAATTGACGGTTAAAATCAAGACTGAGATTAATCCCATGCGCTTCAATCTCGGGATACATCTCCATGATCTTGTCCTTTAATGCAACGTTTGTATAACCCATATGACCTCCTTGTAGGGATAATCCTTGTGGTTACCCTTGAATAGGGCAGGCACAGAGGCCTGCCCCTACAAAAAATTAAATCAAGCCCACGGCGTTCCGCCGTCGACTATGCTGTGCTCATCCCACATAAACCAGTTGCCTGTATCCAGCAGGAAATTATATGTATTTTCAAATATGGCGAAATGCTGTTCTTCTTCCCTGATAAGTTTTTCAAAAAGCATTTTTTCTTTACCGGCTTTTGCTTCTGACATGAGCTTTTTATAGAATTCGATCCCTTCTTTTTCCATCTGCATGGCAATCTTGAATGCCTCCAGTTCGTCGGCAGTAGCCTGAACCTTTTCCATCATTTTGTCTTTCATGGTCTCAAAAACTGTTTTGATGTTATTCATGGGGTGAACATCTTCCGTATGAATTTCAAGTCCCTGCAGGAGCCTGTTGACTATTTCGAGGTGACGTTTTTCATCTATGACTACAGTCTCGAACATCTTTTTACCGGCAGGATATCGCGTCCTGCCTGCCGCTTCAGTGTAAAACCTGATAGCGTCTGTCTCCATCTTCCTGGCTATTTCAATTGCATTCATTTTTAGACCCCTTTGTTTTGAGCCAATAGCTGTCAGCTAATAGCTATTGGCTGTTTTATTGATAAACTTTCACCAGTTTCAGCCTTAATTTTTTAAGATACTCAACGTGTTTTACCTCCTGGTCCATCATTTCTTTGAAAACAACCTTTGCGTTTGTGTCTTCCGCATCTTGAGAAAGTTTATGATAAAAATTATATGCCTTGCCTTCTATTTCCATCGCTAATGTCAGAGCCCCCGTTTCATCCTTAATTGTATATTTCTCAATTTTTGCCTCAAGGTCTTTTACAGGAATCCCTGCTTCCGTAAGTGGAGCTTCTGTTCTGTTAATAAATTCCTCAAAACTTTTTACTTCCTGTCCTCCGTTTATTGACTGATATAAAAACTGAATAAACTCCATGTGCTTTTTTTCCCAATCCGCAAGTTCCCTGAATATTTTCTTAGCATCACTGTTGCTCGATTTCCCGGAAGCATCAGCATAAAACTCTTTTGTACCTTTTTCCATAAGAAAAGCTTCAATAAGCGCCTGCAACAAATTTTCTTTACCGGTAATCATTACTGTCTCATTCTCCCTTCAAATTATTTTCAATCTAAGCCCTCAGATAAAAATTTTATCACATCCATGAGAAATGTCAACTGCCTGAACGGGAGATATGAAGATCGTAGGCCCGCATAACACAGATCCTTGCCAACCCTTTATCACTTAAGGATAAGGAGTTGTTGCGGAAATAGATTGCTTCTGTAGATTTAACCCAAATAAATCTTCAAGATGATCTTGAGCCATGCCTGCTTCTAAACTGTATTATTCAGTTTATTCCAATATTTCAAGAACACAACGCTTGCCGAGCTTAGCGCCGGCAGCGCTCAGTATCGTCCTTATCGCGCGAGCTGTATTTCCCTGCTTTCCGATAACTTTACCGATATCACCTGCAGCAACACGCAATTCAAAAACAGCGGTTCTTTCTCCGTCTATCTCGGCCACTGCAACCTCCTCCGGCTTATCTACCAGAGACTTTGCCATTAGTTCAACAAGTGCTTTCATATCCACCTCCATAAGCATTTAGAATTTTTTACAGACCCTATTTTTAAAAGTCTTCAAAACAGATTTTGATCATGCTCTGCTTCTAATTCAAAAGGTCTGTCAGATTTCCACAATCAAGTACATATTATCATATCAGCTTAAATATTAAAAATAAGAAATATTGTTGAATCTATTGACCCGGCAATTAAATATATGAATAATGGAATTAACTACCTAAAATTATCTTAAGCTTTCATATATAATAATCAAACATGAAAGATCTCAAGCAATCAGTAACTGAGAAAATGAAAAGCCCGCAGTGGAGAATTACTTTCACATTATTGCTCACTGCCGTTATTTTATTTTTCTGGAGCCAGTTTACCAGTGTAAACGGTCCTAAAGAATACATCATCAGTTACAGCCAGTTTAATGAACAGCTTAACGCCGGCAATATCACTTCTGTCACTATCAAAAACTTACAGATGACAGGGGAATTCAAGAATGAGACAGCGCTCCGGCTTTCAGGGGAAAAGGAAGCAAAACAGGTAAAATATTTCCAGACTTTCCTGCCGTCTTTCCAGGGGGAGAATATTCTTTCAAGCCTCAAAGAAAAAGGGGTAATAATAAATGTTGAACCACCTGAAAAAATGTCTCCCTTCTGGCAACTGGTAGTTGGGATTCTGCCCTGGGTCCTTATTATCGGTATATGGATATTGATTATGCGGAGAGCGCAAAGCATACAGGGGGGGCCCGGCGGTCTTTTTTCCTTCGGACAGAGCAAGGCAAAATTACATAACGTTCAAAAAGTGCAGGTAACTTTTAAAGACGTAGCAGGGATGGAGAACTCAAAGAAGGAACTTGAGGAAACCATAGAGTTTCTCAAAAATCCTCTGAAATTCAGAAAACTCGGCGCAAAGGTTCCAAAGGGCGTTCTTCTCATAGGTCCTCCGGGCACAGGAAAAACCCTTCTGGCCCGCGCGGTCGCGGGCGAGGCCGGAGTTCCTTTTTACAGCATCAGCGCATCGGAATTTATAGAGATGTTTGTGGGCGTTGGCGCATCACGTGTAAGAGATATGTTTCAAAAGGCAAAAGCTAATCCCCCAAGCATTATTTTTATAGACGAAATAGATGCGGTTGGACGCACACGCGGCGCAGGTTTCGGCGGCGGACATGATGAAAGGGAGCAGACCTTGAATCAACTTCTAAGCGAGCTGGATGGTTTTGAACCGCATGAAGAAGTAATTGTTATCGCTGCAACCAACAGGCCGGATGTACTCGACCCTGCCCTTCTGAGACCGGGGCGTTTTGACAGGCATGTTGTCATAGACAGGCCGGGATTAAAAGACAGAAAAGCCATCCTTGAAGTTCATGTAAGAAACAAGGTGCTGAGCGATGATATAGATCTTGAAAAATTAGCAAGGGGTACTCCCGGCATGTCAGGCGCTGATCTTGAAAATCTTGCAAACGAAGCAGCCCTTATTGCCATAAGAAAAAATAAAGACAAAATCGATATGAATGATTTTGAAGAAGCGCGGGATAAAATACTTATGGGGACCGTAAGGGAAGAAACCATCAGTGAAATGGAAAAGCGTATAACGGCATACCATGAGTCAGGACATGCCCTTGTCGCCCATGAACTTCCGGGTACGGATCCGATACATAAAGTCAGCATTATCCCAAGAGGTTTGGCAATGGGCGTAACACAGCTTCTGCCTGAAGAAGACAGGCATTATTATCCCAAAGCATACCTGATGAATAAACTGAGCGTGGCCCTTGCCGGAAGGGTTGCTGAGAAAATCGTCTTTAATGACACAAGCACCGGGGCGCAGAATGATCTGAAGGAAGCTTCTTCCCTTGCTGAAAAGATGGTGTCTCAATGGGGTATGAGTGATAAAGTGGGGCCGCTTAATCTGGGCCGGGCTGAGGAACATCCTTTCCTAGGAAGAGAACTTGCACTGCCAAAGCGTTACAGTGAGGATCTGGCCTGGCTCATGGATCAGGAAATACGAAAATTAATAGTCGATGCCGAATTAAAAGCAGATGAGATATTAAGGCCAAAAAGAAATGTTCTTGATAAAATCGCAGAAGCCCTCCTGAAAGAAGAAGTTCTGGAGAGGGAAGATATTGAGCGGATAATTAAAGAAGCAGGGTGATAAGTAATTAGAGTCTGTTTATAAAGTCAAACACTGAAGCGTCATTCCCGCAGTCAGTTGAGCGGGAATCCAGTCTTTTTAATAAGTTCTGGATGCCCGATTAAAAACCCCCGATTACGACATTCGAGGGCTGGCTTCGGGCATGACACAGATAAAAAATAGCAATTTATGGACAAACACTAATCAGTAATTCAGGGCTAATCCCATCTCTTATTCGGTTTCTCATGCTTCCACTTTTTTCTGCCATCAAAACCTCTTTCCCTATGATTGTCATGATGATCATCCCATTTCTCTCTGTCTTCATAACGACGATATTCCCTTGGCCTCCAGTACCTTGGCGGAGTCCAGCGCGCACGATATTGTTCTCTTGGAGGAACTCTATAGTACCTTGGTGAGAGGTCCCTAAACACATAAGGGATACTTACTGGTGGAAGATACATCCACGGGCCATTATTATATACTGCTCTGTACCAGTACCCATCATAAAGACGATACCAGTTACCGGAATAAAAATAGAGTTGTCTCTCAATTTCAGGGACATAATAAACAGGCGTACCAGGAATAACATACAACGCTGGCGGTCTTGTAAAAACAACCGGTGGCGGAGGGAGTCCCATACCAATTGCTATGTTAAAGTTGACGTCGTGAGACAAAGCATCACCCGGCAGAAAAAATATACCGGTTCCCGCCAGAAACAAACTCGCAAAAATTATCAGGACTTTCTTCTTCATAAATAACCTCCTTTTGAATGTTTCCTTTGAATATAGAATGCACTAAGGTTATGAATAATCTATGAATGAATTATGAAAAGTTGGTGAAGATATATACTTATGAGTTCATTAGTATAGCCTCATATAACTTCATCCGTCATGCCCGAAGTTCTTAATCGGGCATCCAGCTCCTCTTAACTGTCTGGATTCCCGCTCAACTGACTGCGGGAATGACAAACAACGTGGCTTTATTTATGAACTCCTTATTATAGTAACCATTCAGTGACGGGGGGTAATTGTAACCATTCCATTAAATAAATAGCCGCAAAGTTTGCTTATCTCTGCTTAAATTCCATTTAATCTTCCGAATCAATTAGTTGTTTTCATTTATCGTGTTTTTTATCTT
>JACRLN010000009.1 GCA_016215115.1 Nitrospirota bacterium | reverse complement strand
TAACTGACTCAAGTCATTGACAGGCATTTATTATTGTGATACAAGTTTATTTATAAAAGACGAATTGATGTTGCGGTCTATATTTAATGAAAAAAGGAAACACAGCCCGTTATCAGAGCCGTCAATAAAAGGAGGTGAGCATCCTGCTGGGATATTCATCCGTTCATCAGTTCATTTGTTAACACAAAAACAATAAAAAAGGAGGAAAATATGAGAAAACTATCAACAATAATAGCAATCAACATGATCGCTTTAGTCCTTGTATTAAGCGGTGCATTTGCGGCTGAGATGATGATGACCGAGAAAAGTGCAACTATACATTATGCCACCAATTTAATCGGGGCCACAGTTAACAACCTTCAGGGGGAAACCTTGGGGAAAATCATTGACCTGACGATTGATCAAAACAGGATTACATTCGCGGTCCTTTCTCATGGAGGCGTACTGGGAGTCGGTGAAAAACTGATACCGGTACCCATGAGCGCCCTGTCAATTAAAGATGAAAAAACCGTGCTCCTTGACATCAGTAAAGATAAACTCGCAACAGCCCCGAATTTTGAAAGGTCCAAAAGACCTGACTTTTCAAATCGCCAATGGACTGAAGACACGTACAGATTCTACGGCTTACAGCCCTTTTGGAAAGAAAGCGGCATGGAACATATGATGGGAAAATAGAAATCAAAGTATTAGTGAGGAAGCGAGAAGCAGCCATTGGTCCACCAGTGGCTGCCTTTTTAATTACGGCAACTCTATTTGACTACTGCGTAAATTTGTCATTCCCGCAATATGTTAAGCGGGAATCTAATAAACATAAGGATAGATTCCCGATTAAAACCTCGGGAATGACAAACAAAGAGAGTTTATAAACATATTCTAATGAATCTCGTCTAATCTGGTTAATCTTGATAGTTCCCGGTTATCCGCCAGGGTCCTCGGTATAATTATTGTAACGCCAAAATTATTCTCCAATAATTTCACCCCCGACAAATAGTCATCATATGGGGTAAATGCAGGTGAATAAATTTCTATCTTATTTTGCTTCAAATATTTAATTATCCCGGATATATGACTCATCCCTATGGTAAAAATGGCCTTTTTATTTTTAATCCTTCCCCCCCTGTACTCGCTGTCAATTACCTCCGGTATCTTTTGAAGCATGGCTGCGGACCTTCTTTCCTGAAGGTAATCCAGTCCGGACTTTATAAAAAGGGATTCATATGTATCATTCCTATACTTTTCTAAAAGGTTGATTTTTTCTCTAACTGCATTGTACAGATTTATATCCTCAACCTGCTGGCTTTCAATACTATGGCTTTCCATTAATAACATTTCTGCATTGATATAAGCATTGTCTTTTCCCAGTTTTTCCTCAAGTGTTTTTGTATCAAACGATACTTTTTTGCCATTTTCTGATGCGGCAGTTTTGATTATATTTTCTTTTTCATCTAAAGCCTCTTCTAAAAAAAAGCCCTCCGGCAAAAGAAGTTCCAATCCCCTGTTTTGAATCAACCATTCTCCTATTCTGTAAACTTCAATTTGTGATTTCACCGTATTACTGCCGTTTGCACGGGTCAAGGTATCCCTGTGGCTCATTCCTATGATGTAAATCTGATTGGGACTTCTTTCATTGCAACTGAAGACGACTTCTCCACGTTCGAATGGAATTGCGGGAATATCCGGAACGTCCTGATCGGGGCTGGCATTCAGGTTAAAATCAGGAATAAGTAACAATACGATAAATAAAAAAATTGATAACAGCATCTTAATAGGATGATCGGTTAAAGGTCTTTAAATCTTTAGTTGTTTTCTTAAGGGCAGGTTGAGGTCATGGCCATCGACCCTCTAACTTCCATGCAGGCTGTCGAGAATCCTGCGTTAAGAGAGATTGCCTCCGAAAATAGCACTAAGCTGAAAACTGTTATAGACAGAGTATAAAGGAATATTCATTTCCGGCACGTGCACAAGGAGAAAAATTATTGTAACATAGTAACCAGTTGGAAAAATCTCAGTAATGCGGCCTTCGGCCGCCAGGGAGGTAGAAATGAGAAAAAGTATTTACGGAATATTGGGAGTGGTTGTCCTTATCGGGGCGCTGTTTGCTTTCGGAGGGACGAAAGAGGCGTCGGCGGAGGTAAATGTCAACATCAACATCGGTCCCCCGCCGATCGTGGTCGCCGAGCCCCCGGCAGTGGTCATGATCCCCGGTTCCCCGGTTTATTTCGTTCCCCTCCCGGATATTGACATATTCTTCTATAATGGCTACTGGTGGTCTCCGAGGGGAAGCCAGTGGTACCGCTCAAGGGCTTACAAAGGGCCGTGGAGGGTCGTGAATCAACGCTACGTTCCTGCCCCGGTATTCCGGGTCCCAAAGAATTACAGGAACGTTTACGAGAAGGAACAGCATATCCCATACGGGCAGTGGAAGAAGCAGGGGAAAGAGGAACACAAGGAATGGAAGGAGGACAGGAAGGAGCACAAACAGTACCGCGGACACGGTCATTAAGGCAATGAGTCAGAACCTAAAGAGCCTGCCGGGTCTGAAGATTTAAATTAATTTGACTGGGGGTGATTATTTCATGATAAAAAATGAACAAAAAACCGTTATCTGTCCAATCTGTAAGGAACAGAAAAAGTTAAACGAAATGCTGCCCGGTGAAATGGTCCGGGAACCTGTTGCGGATAAAATAAAGATGAAATATCCTGATTGGTCTAAAAGTGATTTCATCTGCATCAGCGATCTGAATCGTTTCAGAGCAGAATATGTCCAGCAGGTTATAGAAACAGACAAGGGTGAGCTTTCCGTGTTGGAAAAACAGGTTATAGAGAGCATGAAAGAGCAGGAACTCATTGCTGCGAATATCAATGTCGAATATGACCGGCAACTTACCTTTGGAGAGCGTATGGCTGACAAGCTTGCCGATTTTGGAGGAAGCTGGCGGTTTATCAGCATCTTTGCTGTGGTTATGTTTTTATGGATAGCGTTAAACTCCAGTCTTTTGGTAATGAGGCCGTTTGATCCATACCCGTATATTTTCCTTAATCTCATCCTCTCATGTCTTGCAGCAATCCAGGCTCCGATCATTATGATGAGCCAAAATCGGCAGGAATCGAGAGACCGCCTGCGGTCAGAACATGATTATCGCATCAATCTCAAGGCAGAACTGGAGATACGCAATTTACATGAGAAGATGGACCATTTGATTGTCAATCAATGGCAGAGATTAATAAATATTCAGGAAATCCAGGTGGAGTTGATGGAAGAAATCGTACATAAACCTCCACGGAAACAATAGCTCGTTAATATTTATACGCATTACTCCAAGCTATATCGTTATTTCCTCCAAAATCTGGTTTAATACTTAAAAAAATTGCAAAAGACACTATTTACATTTACAGTTGTTGTAAACATTAGAGTCTGTCCATGAAATCAAACACTGAAGCGTCATTCCCGCAGTCTGTTGAGCGGGAATCCAGTCTTTTTAATAAGTTCTGGATGCCCGATTAAAGACCCCCGATTACGACATTCGAGGGCAGGCTTCGGGCATGACAAAAATAATAAATAGCAATTTATGGACAGACACTAATTAGTGTCTGTCCGAAGGGAGTTTCATTACTTCCCTTTTTATCGAGTCTACAGCCGTTAAGAACTCGGTATCGGGGCCACCTTTCTTTGGTTACTTTATTTTGTGGTAAAAGAAAGTAACTCCGTCTGAAAGACAATTTTTATGTTTTTTCTATCTCCCTTATTTCTGAAATACCGGGCATCTCTGCAAGATGAATCTCCCCAAGGGTCCTCAATACCTTATTGGCATAATTAGAGTCTCCGCCTACATAATTAAACAAGGCATCTTCGAGATTTTTATACTTTGACAGATACTTTCTCAGAACATATACTCCGGATGCAATATTGTTTGGTATCAGGTATAAATCTCCTTTGTCCTGTATCACTCCGTGTCTTTTAAGCTCATCCATCCATATTCTTGGCAGTACACCCATAAGACCTAAGGCGCCCTTTTTGCTTTCCACACCCGGATTGAAACTGGATTCCACCGCGCAGATCGCCAATATCAGGTTCGGGTGAGTATGCCTGGCAGCCTCATCATATATACGGGATAAAACCTGTTCCGGCATTACGGATCTGTTTTTCATCCACTTCACAACAGAGGGTTTTGTTCCGTCTGTTTTTTGAGTTTTCAATAACCGGTTATTTTCACGTGGCTGAACAGCATTCGCAGGTTTGGGAACATCCATCTTAAGACTTAGCAGGGCATACACTGCTGCAACAATCATGCAAAAAGTTGCAAGCTTTAACCATAATACCCATTTATATTCCACAACTATATAACCTTTAAAATTGTTTTTCAATTTAAACATTTAAATTTAAACATAAACACCTCCTTTGATATCTACTGGGAAGGTTAATGCATTTTTTCGCGGGTAAATTTTTATATCACATAATATTCCACCTGTCAAGATTTATTTGTGAACAGATTTATTTGTGAACATTTATTTGTGAACAGATTTATTTGTGAAAAGGCAAATTTAGCGCCAAAGAACAAGAGAACCTTAGTGCAGAAGCGCGGAAGATCAATAGAACAGTCTCTATTTGACCAAATACAAAAAATCCTTTAAAATCAATGCAGCGAGAGTGGCGGAACTGGCAGACGCGCTGGACTTAGGATCCAGTGGGTAACTCCGTAGGGGTTCAACTCCCCTCTCTCGCACTATTTCAATAATGAGAAAAACGCAGGCTTCCGATATAAAACTTGTCATCACAGTTGCCCTGAAGAAAGAAATACCTAAAGACTGGCTTGTATCACGCCAAATCTCTGTTCACACCATTGCAGCGCTCAGATCAGGGGCGTTTAATCAACAAGACAGTATTAACGCTGGTTTTTTAGTAGTGATTACAGGTGCGGGTTATAAGGGGAGTGAAGAAGCGGCATTCTGGATAAGGGACAATCTGAACCCTCTCTTTGTTATCAATATCGGTACATGCGGTTTCACTAATAAGAAGTATCCTATCGGTGAATGGATCAGCCCCCGATACATTGCAAATGAAGAAGACGACCGGCTTGAACTTGATACGAGGCTGCCAATTCCCTCTCCTGGAAAAATAACAGATGTGCATTCATTAATAAGCGTTAAAAAGACTTCTATTGGCAACATTACAGAGGCATTGAAAAAACATGATGCAATCGATATGGAATGTTATCCACAGGCGAAAATATTTCATGATGCGCAAATAAGCTTTCACTGTTTGAAATGCGGCACTGACTACTCGGGCAGCAATACGCTTTCTGATTTCAACAGGAATATTGAATTATTTACTGAAGATATAAAAAATCTTTTTTCATTTGCTGGAATTTATAATGACCGCCCGCGGGTGACTGTTATAGTACCGGTGTATAACAGGCAGCAAACTGTCAGGCGGGCAATCGATTCCGTATTATTTCAATCATATATGCCGGAAAAGATTGTCGTTGTTAATGATGGTTCCACTGATGGAACACAAGAGATCCTTAAGAGCTACGGGGACAAACTAACTCTTGTTTCCTTACCAGAAAATTCAGGGCCATCAAGGGCAAGAAATGAAGGCATTCAATATGCAAAAACGGATTGGGTAGCTTTCCTGGATTCTGATGATTCATGGGAGAAAAATAAACTGAAAGATCAGGTTGAATATCTCAGGAGGCATCCTTTTTACCAGATACTGCAATCAGAAGAAATCTGGATACGAAATGGTGTACGCGTTAATCCCTGCAAACATCATGCAAAACCGGAAGGCTGGATATGGGAGCCGTCACTTGAAAGATGCCTTGTCTCTCCTTCAGGTGTTCTTGTGAAAAAATCCCTACTTGAAAAATACGGACTATTTGATGAAGGCCTGCCAGTCTGCGAGGATTATGACCTGTGGCTCAAAATATCACGTCATCATCCTGTCGGCCTTGAACCGTCTTTTTCCGTCATTAAATACGGCGGGCATGAAAGTCAGTTGTCAAGAAAGTATCCGGCCATGGACAGATTTAGGATGAAATCGCTGGTCAGGTTATTGGGAAATGAACCACATCCTGATTTCAAAAAGAAGATTATTAATGTCCTTGCAAAGAAACTGAAGATACTCATCAAAGGGTTTGAAAAAAGAGAGAGCCGGGAAGAGGCGGAAGAATGCAGGGTTATATTGAATTCACTATAGATTCGGTTGACAAGATACAGTCAAATTCCTTACAATGAGGTAAGGAATTAAATTAATGTAAGGAGAATATATGTCGGTTTCAACAGTCACATCCAAGGGGCAGACAACCATACCCAAGAATGTACGGGAATATCTGAAGCTTCATCCGGGAGATAAAATTGATTTCATAATCGGCAAGGAGGGGAAAGTCATCATTGAACCCACTTCGTTTGACGTGAAGGATCTTAAAGGGGTGCTTTCATCACCCAAAAGGAAACCGGTATCAGTTGAAGAAATGAAGGCTGCTGTCAGAAAACGTATCGCATCCAAGATAAGGCGGAAATGAAGGGAATAGATACAAATGTCCTGGTCCGCTATCTTGTTATGGACGATGAAGAACAGGCTAAGACAGCGTCTGCCTGTATCAAAAAAATAGCAGACAACGGAGAATTATGTTTTATCAGTGTTATTGTGCTTTGTGAACTTATATGGGTGCTGGAATCAGCCTATGAATTCCCGAAAAATGAGATTGCCGGAGCAGTAGATAAGATTCTTGCCACAAAGCAGTTCGAGATTGAATCGAGAGATGTGGTCCGTTTTGCCGTCAATGATTACAGGGAAGGTAAGGGAGATTTTGCAGATTATGTCATAGGCAGAAAGAACAGGTTAATAGGCTGTGAATTCACATTTACCTTCGACCGCTCCCTCAAAGCACATGACTGCTTTATGCTGCTCCGATAATATTTTACTCTTCAACCATTTGTGTTTAAACTATTTCATACCATGTCAGTTCAAATCAATATAAACGATATCCTCATTGAGAAGAGCCATTTCTCACTCAGTGGCATCATTTATGAGACAGATAATTCAGGAAATAGCCTTGAAGACTCATTTAAGCAAGTTGGAGTACTTTATCCCGTAATTGTTTACAGGGATGGCAACAATAAATTTCATTTAATTGACGGCAGAAAACGGATACATTATGCAAAACAGACCGCGGAAGAAGCGATCCCTGCAATAGTACTGACAGATACTGCAGAAATTACAGACATCATCACTTTGATGCTATGTAACAGGATAAAAGACATTGAACAAGGCGTGATGAATAAAATCCTGTTTGTCTGTTTTGCAATGTATTTAAAGGCTCCGGAACCATGGATCCTGAACTCCCTTTGCACTTCATTCGGATTTAAACCGTACAGTGAATTTCTAAAAGATTGTGAGCGCATAAATAATCTGCCCGCAGAAATGAAACTCTTCTGTCATGAAAAAAGATTTTCCATGAAACAGATAATTAATCTCACACATTATCCCGGAGATATTCTCCTGCAATTAATGGAATGGAAGGCTGTTCTGCAATTAACCACTTCCATACTTGACGAGATCGCATCAAACCTGAAAGATTATCTGAAATCGCAGGATATGACGATAAAGGAATTTATCTCTGAACCTGAAGTTCGCGAAATCATCCAATCCCCTCTAAGCTCACGTGACAAAACCGGGAGACTGAGACAGTTAATTCATATGAAACGCTTCCCTGTTCTCTCGGGAACAAATGCGAGGATAGGAGAGAAGGTTTCACAACTGAATCTGCCGAAAGGCATATCCATCAACTGGGACCGGACTCTTGAAAACAAAAATGTGGATATCACTGTTCATGTGGAGGAGCCGGAAAAGATGATAAAATTAATGGATACGTTAAACTCAGCGCAAATGAAGCAGTTGGTAAAGGACATTTTGGATGAGCTTTGAGAATAAATTGTTTTCAAAATCTCCCCACTTCCCGTTGCTATGCTTCGCTGCAACGGGAGCCCAGCCTCTTTGCCAAAGAGGGGAATAAATTTCCCCCTTTGAAAAAGGGGGATTAAGGGGGATTTTGATAAATATTTTTAGTTGCAACTTAATGTAAACTGTAACACCTTATGAACACCAAGCCCTTAAACTACAAAGACGGGAAAAAAGAAATTCAGGCGATACCCAAGAAAGGGGAGGCCATGGGCACATGCGCTACTCTCAACAGAAAGTACATCTGCTGCAATGTGCAGGTATTGAAATCTGTCCACAATTGCCCATTTGAATGCTCTTACTGTTTTCTGCAGAACTATTTAAACGACGGAGCTACAAAATCTATTGATGATATCGGTACCCTTATAGAAGAGGTAAAAGAAAAAATCAGCAGGGAACCAAGGAGGCTGTTCCGGATTGGCACGTGGGAGCTTGGCGACAGTCTTGCATTGGAAGGCAGTACCGGACAGGCTGCAGGGCTCGTTAAAGAATTTGCCGGCCTGGGAAATGCGGTTCTTGAACTCAAGACAAAATCCGACTGCGTCGATTCGATTCTGAATCTTAATCATAGAGGAAGAACCGTTATCTCATGGTCTATGAATACTGAATACATAATTAAAACGGAAGAGCATCGAACTGCATCGCTTGAAGACCGGCTTCAAGCCATGCATAAGACAGCAAATGCAGGTTATCTGATAGGGTTGCATTTTGATCCCATGATCTTTTATGCAGGATGGGGAAAAGATTATGAGAAGCTTGTAAATCAGGTTTTTGAAGCGGTATTGCCTGACAGGGTCGCATGGATATCGATCGGGAGCCTGCGTTTTAATCCTGAGATGAAGAAAAAAATTGAAAACAATTATCCTGACAACAGACTTACATGCGCAGAAATGGTGCTGGGGGATGACGCGAAAATGCGGTATGTGAAACCGCTGCGGGCCAATATGTACAGAAGTCTTTACAATTCATTGAGAAGACACATTTCAAAAGATAATCTGATATACCTGTGCATGGAACGCCGGGATGTTTGGGATAAGGTTTTCGGATATCACCCTGATTCCATCGAACACCTGGACTCCCTTTTTGCACAGTCTCTCTATAAGAGATTTGGTTTAATTAATGAACCTTAAACCCACATTTTCTTTTCCCACCCGATGGCCCTGTGATAATGTTTGTAAATTATTTCGCGTTTTCTGAATTCTTTTGAGTGTATTGTCCTTCTAACGGGGTTGACTGCAACACCCAAATCTGCATGCAGCATCTCATGATAAACAACAAACTCCAGAAAATATCGTGGAACCCTTTTGGTATCAAGCACAGGGTTAATTCTTATCAGGTTATTATGACTGTTGTAACTCCCGAGAGTTCTTTTTCTTGCTCTATACCTGGCGCCGCCTTTGCCCCATGTAATAGAAGCAGAAATATTTCCTTCAAAATAGTCCTTATTTAAAGAATTAAAGATATAAAGCAGATCGTAATATCTTCCCTGTGTCTTCATGTTTACCTTTCTCCCGGGCTTCATTTTTAAAAGATGTGTATTCTGATTAATGAAATTTCTGATATACGGGGTCTTAGCTTTTTTATTCTTTATGAATTCAAACATCTCCCCCAGGACTTCTTTACCGGCTGAAAGAAAAATTCTGTGGAGCCTTATCACAAAAGTATTTCCTTTCTTCTTTATCGACAGCATACTGGTAGAATTGTCTGTGATGACAAGAGATACGTTTTTCTTGATTTCATTCTCAAAGTATCTCTTTAGATACTGTTCATCATTGTGAAAAGACAGAGGTAATTGCTGCATATTTACCTGCAATAAATTTATATTATTAATCATCAAAGATCTTAAAATTTATTTAAGATCTTTCAGCAGACATGGAAGTCTGTTCCAGAATATCTATAATCGACAGGATATTTAATTTTTGCTTAAGGGTAATTACTGTCTTTCTTAACCCTTAATCCATAATGCATAACCCATAACTCTTTTTCATAGGTGTCGTATAGAAATTCTTCCACAGCCTTCCATGTCTGAATCCATTGGAACGGAGTTCGCTATGGCTTAAATATCCAAAGAAATATAAATTTGTTTTATATATAATAAAAAATACAGATGAAAAAAGCTTTTGTGCTGGATACAAATGTATTAATACACGACCCGGAAGCCATCCTTAACTTTGCCGATAATGATGTTGTACTGCCTATCACCGTTATTGAGGAACTGGATAAATTAAAAAAAGGCAACGGCGAAATTCCTTATTCTGCAAGACAGTCCTTGAGGCTGATAGATTCCTTCAGGGAGAGAGGCAATTTGTCCGCAGGTGTTGTAATGCAGAGCGGTGGCTCGCTGCGGGTTGCAATTGAAGAGGGCATGCATTTTTCCAGACCTTCAAATGACAACAAGATTATTTCTGCGGCTGTTTCCTATTCAAAAAAGCATGAAGGCCCCCTTCCTGTAATACTGGTATCAAAGGATACATCTGTCAGGATCAAGGCAGATGCACTCGGGCTTGTTACACAGGATTATTTAAAAGACAAGACCACAGTATTCCAGAGATACGGGCATATTATTGAAGGCGAGGCAGTTTCAGATGAAATGAAATCGGTGAGATATTTAAAATCAGGCGACAAGATATTCAGGGTTTACGGTGAGAACAATATGGAACTCATCAGGAGACAGCGCTCGCTTATGAACATTTCACCCAAAAACATAGAGCAGGAATGTGCAATTGACGCACTCCTGTCGCCACAGATAAGTGTAATTGGCCTTACCGGAAGGGCCGGCACGGGTAAGACGTTGCTTGCTATTGCCGCAGGTTTGCATTTCTGCACAAAGATGGCTCACAAAGGTTCACACGAATATGCAAAAAGATACGAGCAGGTCATGGTAGCAAGGCCGATCGTTCCGCTCGGTAATGATTTAGGTTTTCTGCCCGGCGATGTGAAGGAAAAACTACACCCGTGGATGCAGCCGATTTATGACAATCTGGACTTTATTGTTGGTACGCCGAATGAGCATGGAGATGGCAAAGAGACAGATTACAGGAGCGCAGATTTTTTAATCGAATCAGGGATTGTTCATATTGAGCCGCTTACTTATATCAGGGGCAGGAGCCTTCCAAGACGTTTTCTTATTATTGACGAGGCGCAAAATTTAAGACCCCTTGACGTTAAAACCATAATTACCCGGTGCGGCGAGGGAACAAAGGTGGTTTTTACAGGCGACCTGGAACAAATTGACTCTCCCTTCCTTGATGCGGCATCAAACGGATTGGCTCATTTGATAAATAAATTTATTCAGGAAGAAAATTTCTGCTATTTGAACCTGAGGCATAGCGCAAGATCAGCCCTCGCAGAACGGGCCGCAGAATTGTTATAACCGCATAAATTTTTATCTGAAAAATACTGTAATTTCAATTAGTTGAGAGCTTGTCATTGTGTTTATTCAGAACCCCCCCGGTTATCTGCAATTATTTTGTAAAGATATGAATCCTGACTAAAGATTTTATCCTGTTATGCCGTATAAATCTGATATGCACGAAGAGAATCCTGATGATACCGAAAATAAAGAAGATATTATTGCTTTGGACATAAAAAAGGTTCAATCTTCAATAGAAGATGTTGTACAGGCAATGGAAGATGTTGTACAGGACAACGGCAAGGAAAACAATGAGGCTGTGAGCCATGAAGATGATTTAACTGATGATGTTACGGACGATGAAGATTTCTCAGACAGAAGAAAATATCCACGCTCTGAATTTACCTATCCTGCTGAGTTTAAAATATTTTCTCAAAACCCTGAATATCTGTCTTTTAAGGGATATCTAAAAGATATTTCCATAAGCGGGGCCTGCCTGCAGTTTGAAGATAAGTATGGAAGATTCAATATAAAAGAATCAAAGAATGTGAAAATCAAGATATCTTTCAGCATACCACATGAGGAAAAGGTAACTATTTTTGCTCAAATCAGGTGGATAAAAAAGGTTGATCCAAAAACCTTTTATATAAGTCTGGGGATTGAATTTAAGGATCTGGAAGGCTGGCACTTAGATGTAATTGAGAAATTAATCAGCATGAAAAATAAAGACCATAACATGATGTGGAATCTTTGGGAGCAATATGACAATAATTGGAGATAGAGCAGCATGGATGAAATAAAAAATAAATTTTGGGCTATAGGAGGCGGCAAAGGCGGTGTTGGCAAGAGCATCGTCACCCTGATGATTGGCGCCTCACTGGCTAAGCTTGGCAATAAAGTTATGATTGTGGACGCAGATCTGGGCGGTAGCAACCTTCATACCCTTGTCGGCATACGATATCCAAAAAATACATTGGCAGATTTTATCAGCAAAAAAGTAGAAACTATTGATGAAGTTATAATGGACACGCCTGTAGAAAACATGAAAATAATTTGTGGAGCTGATGATATCCTGGGTATGGCCAACCCAAAATATACGCAAAAGACACGTCTTCTTAACCATTTAAAAAGACTTGATGCAGATTTTATACTTTTGGACCTTGGAGCCGGAACTTCTTTCACTACAATAGATTTCTTTCTCTACGCTCCCAATAAAATAGTTGTGTTGACACCGCAGATAACATCCATACAAAATGCATATGGATTCATAAAGGCAAGCCTTTTCCGTTGCTTAAATGATATATTCAGTAAAGAAGATAGGGCACTGGAACTTATTAAACGGCTCAGCTCTCCCGTTAATGGTGAAGGCATTGACTCAGTAGCAAAGCTTTGCGATGAATTTAAGGCGTTGGGAGAACAGCAGCAGGAAAGTCTGCTAAATTGTATTAATTCATTAAATATTAAACTGATCGTCAACATGGTTAAGGATACAAAGGAAAAAAACGTAGGTAATATTGTCAGATCAGTAGCAAAAAACTACCTGGGGCTTACTATTGAAGATTTGGGAGTTGTACAATTCGATAATATATTAAACACTTCAATCAACAACATGGCTGAATTTTTAACTAAAAGACGTGACAGCATGGCGAGTGTCCATTTTTATGATATAGCAAGCAATATCATAAAAAGTTGTCAGAGATCATCCTCCGGGAGCCTTGCATTAGATGCTCCGAAAATATCTGCTTAATACAACCGCGATTAACTATACATAGCGTCATAAATAATTGCTCATAAATCGTCATTCCCGCAGTCCTTTAGCGGGAATCCAGAAGCAGTTGATTTGAAAGAATACTGGATTCGTCCCCGAAGGTCTTTATCGGGGATAAAAAACTTTGGGAATGACAACTCAGATATAAGAGACTCTATTCGCAATAAAATATGTCGCTCTGTATAATTGGATTTAAATTATATAGAGATAAAATTCGTACATAATAACAATAAGGTATATCTTCATTGTAATTGGCAGGGCTATCCTTGTAATACTAACGTTTTTAAACAGGCACAGGATAATTAATGATAAGGCTGTTATAATAAATTTTATTAAAGAAAATTGAAAAACGCCTAAGTTGAGAAAAAAAGCCATAAGAGGATTAAGTTCAACCACATTTCCTTTCTCTATTAATGCAAGAGTTAAATAAGCATCTACGCAACTGAGACTTAAAAGGAACGATACCGCAATCAACAGTCTTGTGCTGTATAAATCTACAAAGATACATTTTTTTTTATCTTCTTCTCTTCTTGCCTTTTTTCTTTTTCCACCAGTAAAAGTATATTTGCTTATGACCGGTGTGGGACATCTACGTCTGTCAGAAGACACTCTCGGAATGTGAACCATCGACAATTTATTTATTTCATTATAATTAACAATCTTCATATGGTTATGAAAAATTAAATATCATCATTGTTAATATGTAAGAAAAGCAGACAATGCAATAATAAATAGTCTCTTGCAAAAGCCTTTATTCGACATTCCCGATGTCTTTATCGGGAATCCAGTATTTTTTATTATTAACTTAATTATAAAGTATAACGACACATTTGTAAATAATAATATAACTTTTCAAGTAACCCTTCAGTGAAAGGTGGAAGCAACACGCCTCAGATGTTATTTTTTGAATCAGGGCGGTTTCTTCTTTTTAAGGAGGTGGGGTATCTTTATGGAACAAGAGGGGGGAAGGATCAAGGGTAATGTCCTTGGATAG